>NZ_VOXW01000033.1:0-25591 GCF_013420555.1 Acinetobacter sp. Q85-2 | reverse complement strand
GACAAGCATCGTCATTTTATTATGGTCAGCCTCAGGGTGAAGTGTGTCTAATCAACAGGGTTTTCGGTCTCTAAGTACTTTTTAAAGGGAACATCATCGACTCAAATCTCTATTTGCAACAGTGCCGGTTTGATTTCGCCCTTGTTTGCCTTTTGATGGAGCATACCATTGCGTAGCAGGATCAAACCAAATGGCAATATTTCCGCGACTTATGAGTGCTCGGTTATATGCGGGCCAATTGGTTGTGCGGTAGATTTTGTGTGTAGGCTTCTTCATTTGAAAATTATATCGCTGAAAAAGCCTTTACAGATAGGTTTGTGCAACAAAGCCACTATGGACATAATATTAAAGAAAGCATCATAAAAGTCTATTCAAAAAACTTCACAGCCATGTTATCTAATCTCTCTTTCACCACCTCCCAATCAGGCATAACTTGATTCAATAGTTGGTAGAAACGCTCACTATGATTATGTTCAACCAAATGACAAAGTTCATGCAGAATCACATAATCAATGCAGATTGTAGGCGCTTTAACTAGATGAGGATTGAGCGTAAGTACACCTGATGGGGAGCAGTTTCCCCACTGTGTTCGCATGGTCATCAAACGAATATCAGGGTAATTTTCAACCCATAAAGCTTGTTCTAGAATATGTTGCAAACGTGCTTCGAATATGACTTTTGCTCGGGTTCTATACCATTCATTTAAATAAGATTTAATACTTTCAAGACCCATATCCAAGGTGTTTACTTCCAATCTTCCTCTCAGAAGTTTTACACCTTTTGGCTTGGTATCATCATGAATCACTTTCAATTGATATTGTTTACCCAAATAAAAGTGGCTTTCACCACTTTTATATTGGCGAGGCGTGATAAATCTACTTTGTTCACGGAACTCTCGTAATTGTTTATAGATCCAACGACTACGCTGCTTTACCGCTTCAATGATTGTTTTATCATCTGCATTTAACGGGGTTGATACAACCACCCGACAATCAGCATAGACTTTAATCAGTATCTTTTGAGTACGACTAGGACTTTCAAGCACCTCAAAATCAAGAACTTCATCACCATAAACAATGCTTAACTTTCTCTCTGGCAGCTTATTCATCCTAGAGCCCATTCAAACCGACCCGAGTAATTTGTACAATCATTTCCACAATTTTTTTGGCTTGATCCATACCACTCCCAATGGATTTACATTCACGGAACATCTGAGGTAATAGTTTTTTACGGATATCCGCTTCAATATTTTGTGGATTAATTGAGTTTTCAGCTACAGAGCTCATGACAGAAGTATCAACCTCAAAAGCGAGTTGAATCCACTTCTTTTGATTCTGTTGATCTATTATCGAGAATGCTTCAGGTAATAGTTTTTTGAATACACCATAATAAGCTTGAGCATGCTTATTACCACTGAACACATCAGGAATTTCATCTAAACGACGAGCTTCAACTTGTTCTTCGAACTCTCTAAACAGCATGTGTTGCTTCAATGGGTGATCAAACTCTTTCTCAGCCTCTTCAATAACTTGACGTAACAGCTTAGAGAAAGCCTCCTGAGCATAGGGATCATCACGCAATTGCTGCTCAATCATCTTCGTTACACGAGTTTTGATGATATCCGTTTCATTACGTGTTTTCTCTTCACTCCAATCTTCAGGCTGAGCTATTTTACCCATCTTGCCGACTTCATAAACCCCATCAGGGTCCTTAACTTCAATACCCACAACATGTTTATCAATCAGTTTTTTGACTTGCTCTGCATACTGATCGTAGTCTACTGTCTCTCCAGCATCTCGTTTCACAATCTGACGCAAGCTTGTAAATAATTTGACTGTTTCTTTGTAGTGCTGACGATCTGCATCAGAAAAGCTTTTATCTTCAAAGAAGGTTGCTGACTGCAACGCAACTTTTAAACAACTTGCGAATTCTGTGAGTGCTTCATAAAAGTCACCGCGAACTTTTAAGTGAATATCGACTAACTCACCCTCACGTTCTTCAATACGAGGGACTAAAACTTGGCGTAACTGCTCTGGATCATTTTTATTTTTAACATCAGCAAAAATTGCCCAAAGTGCTTTATACAAACGAGGTAAACGTTTGTATTCAGAGCTCATTTGCGTATACAAGCCTGTAAGATCATTGATATCATAGCCACCTTGGGTACGAGCAGCGAGATCTTGGTAATCAAGAATTGTGGAATCTAATTCTTTTAAAATACCTCGATAGTCAATCAATAAACCAAACTTTTTCATTGGATGAAGTCGGTTTACACGCGCAATTGCTTGGATCAGATTGTGCTGTTTTAAATTTTTATCAATATAAAGAACAGCATTTTTAGGTTCATCAAAACCTGTTAAGAGCTTATCCACCACTATCAGCAATTTAAGCGAATCATCTTTTTCAAAACGCTCAATTACTTGTTTGGTATAAGTTTGCTCATCCTGAGTGCCGACATTCTCCTTCCACCATTGAGTCACTTCTGGGGTAGTCGATTCATCAACATCAGTATTCCCTTCACGACTATCAGGTGGGCTCATCACCACAGCAGACTCAAACAAGCCAGACTCATCCAAGTACTTTTTATACTTAATCGCTGAAGCCTTGCTATCGCAAGCAAGCTGTCCTTTTAAACCATCATCAATATTTTTAACAAAGTGATTAGCAATATCTAACGCAATCAGGCGAATACGATCATCCGCAGTATAAATCTCACCTTTTCTCGCAAATTTACGTTTTAAATCTGCTTTTTGCTGATCATTTAAACCTTCTGTAATCCGTTCAAACCACGTATCAATCGCTCGTTCATTGACATCTAAATCAGGGATTCGCTCTTCATAGAGCAAAGGTGTTACAGTTTTATCTTCTACCGCTCTCTGCATGGTATAGGCATGAACAATAGGTCCAAACTTGTTAACGGTCTTTTCATCTTTAAGCAATGGTGTACCTGTAAATGCCACGAATGCCGCATTTGGAAGTGCGAGTTTCATACGCACATGGTTTTCACCACCTTGGCTTCGGTGCCCTTCATCAATCAGGACAATGAAGTCTGAACTTGTGTTAACACATTCAGGAAGTTTGGTTGCTGAGTTAAATTTCTGAATCAAAGAGAACATGATTCGCTCTGTACCCTTACCAATTTGTTCAGCCAAGCGTTTGCCAGAAGTCGCCATAGCGTTTTGTTTGTCTCTTTTTCCTGCCAGTTCACCACCTGATACAAAGGTTTTACTGAGTTGATCTTCTAAATCGACACGGTCAGTGACAACCAAGATACGGCATTGTTTTAAAGCCTCATGCAAGATCAAGGCCTTACTGAGAAAGACCATAGTAAAAGATTTACCTGAGCCCGTTGTATGCCAAATGACACCACCTTCACGGCCACCGTTGGTGTTCTTTGAACTAATACGCTCAATGAGTCGTTTGATACCAAAAACTTGCTGATAACGGGCAACAATTTTTCCTGCTTTTTTATCGAAAAGCGTATATTGGCGAACCATTTCAAGTAGTCGTTCAGGCTTTAATAGACTAATCAGCAGTTGATCTTGACCTGTAACAGCTAAGTCTCCACCTGCAATTAGGTTTTCATACCAATTTAAGTCATCGACTGGACGATAAGAAAATAGGCTCTGTTTTTGTGAAACAGTTAATTTCTTATTTTTAAGCGCATACATCTCTGCATCAGAAATATCTTCTTCTCGCCACGCTGCCCAAAACTTAGCAGGGGTATTACATGTGCCGTAACGCCCTTCATGTCCATTTATAGAAAGTAGTAGTTGGCTATATGCAAACAGATGTGGAATTTCATCAGGTCGCTGATTACGAAGCGTCTGAGAAATGCCTTCATTAATCGTTGGACCTTTTTTAGCCTGACTATCAGGGCGTTTTGCTTCAATTACCCCTAAAGGAATACCATTTACAAAGCAAATGATATCGGGTCTGCGTGTATCTACTCCACCTGAGCGTGTGACAGCAAATTCTTCAGTGTATGAAAAGTTATTGTTATGGATGTTATACCAATCAATCAGCGGGATCGTTGGGCTAACTTTTTTCCCGTTTACAAATTCAGTTACAGGAATGCCGTAGAACAAATGGTCATACATTTTTTCGTTGGCGGTCAGTAACCCTTCATTCAAAGCAGGGCTACAAATTTCAGCAATTAAGTTGTCTACCGACTTTGCTGAAAGTGGATATTCTTGACCCGCAAATGGAAAAGTACGTTTAGAGAGCTCTTTACGTAAAATTTGACGTAATACCACTTGGTCTTGTTTTCCATCACGGGCAGCGAGTGCCTGTGATGGAGATAAAAATGACCATCCTAAGTTAGTCAATAAGGTTAAAGCAGGAAGTTTTGCACTAAATTCTTCTTGAAACTTCGGTAAAAACATGGTCATTAATATTATCTCATTACCTAAATTGACGATTAAACGAATTAAAGTCGATCAAAAATAGAACCCTTATGTGGATAATAAATTTTTTCATACAATCTAGTCGCATATTCATCTGTCATACCCGAAATATAGTCACAAATTACTCTTTGCTTCTCAGTTTCGGTTTCAACTTGCTTATACTTTGCAACAGTAGTGCTCGGAAGTAATCTCAACGGATCTGATGCTAGTGCTTCAAATAATTCAATAACCAGTTTCTGTCCTTTAAACTCAAGTTGTTGAACATTCGTACTCTTAATTACTTTATCTTTAACTAAATCGAAAATATGTTTACGCATTTTCTCAAATTTATCTTCCAAATAAGCATTCCATTTAATTAATGGTGTCGTTGCATTTTCTATATCTGAAGAACTAACATAGGTATGTGTAATAAGTTTATGTACTAAATTACCAATTGCCTTTTTACGCTCATAACTTTCCAATGCAAAAAGTTTTTGAGTCAGTTCTGATAAATTAATTCCACATTCCGTGAATATTTCTTCAGAATTAGCAGTATGAGCTTCCCAAATTGCTTTCGTAATCATTCCTAATGAGATGGCATCTTCAAAATCATGTAGGCTGTAAGAAATATCATCAGCCAATTCCATAATAGATGTGTCTAAACCATGATGTTGAGTTTTTAAATGTCCTGTTTTAGGATCTTCTTTACACTCTAAAAAGCTTGTCCGTTCTGAATCAGTTAAAGGAGCTAATATCCAATCTTGTACAATTTCCTTTTCTTCATCTAAATAACATTTTGGTGGATGCTGCTTTGAAGCCTTAGATAACCATTTGGGCGAACTTAATGTGTCGTAAGCTTTATCACCACAAACATTGGAATAATTTACTGGGTATTTCAATACACCTAATGCTAGTCGGCGTGTAGGATTCATGCCATAACCATCAGTGTATTTGTCTAAACGAGACAAAATTCTTAAGGTTTGACCATTACCCTCAAAACCACCATGTTCTCGCATGCAAATATTTAAGGCTACTTCACCGCCATGACCAAATGGTGGGTGCCCAATATCATGTGCCAAGCAGATAGCATTCATCAATGAAAGCTTAGGCAAAGCATCTACAATTTCTTTTTCATCTTTATGACGTGATTCCTTTAACCAGCGAACAATGCCTGCGCCAATCTGAGCAACTTCCATAGAGTGTGTTAATCGAGTTCGATAAAAATCACTTTCTCCTAGCCCCAACACCTGAGTTTTAGATTGAAGTCTTCGAAATGCAGAAGAATGAATTAAACGAGCATAATCCCGTTCCCATTCATTACGAACGTCGTCATCACGTTGTATATCCTGTTTATTACGACGCTCTTCCCATACTTTATTAGACATATTACCCCCTTTAGCTTATTCAATAAGCATTTATAAAATGTTGATTATTCAAAGTTATTAAACTAAATAAGTTATTCAATAATTTTATTCAGCTTAAAACTCAACTGATAACGATAAAACTCAATATTCTGAGCCACACTCAAAGCACGACGAATTCTTAAGTCATCTTCTAGTGCAATGATGACCCCCTTCACTTGTTGATCTGCCTCAGCCAACTCATCTTTGACATAGCCCATATAGCGCTGAATTTGCCCCACAACACGATCACTTGCACGACCACGTTTTAGCTCAACCACAAGCAATGTCTTCTTATCCTTACTAATTGCTAGGATATCGATAGGACCTGTATCCGATGGATATTGCTGACCGACCAATTGACCTTCTTCGGTATAGATGTCGTATGTTGCACCCAACTCAGTTTTAGACCAATTCTCTACCAAGAAATGTTCCAAGTGCTTTTCTAAAGCAAAAGCCGTTGGATCTTCGAGTACTTCATCAGGTTCGAGATGTTCAATTGTTTCTTTACCATCAATAAGCGTTTTAAGCTCTTCTGCATACTTCGTGATATTACAGACTGCACCTGCTGATCCCGATGAGTTTTTTAGCTCTTGAGACATCAGTTCTCTAGGTAAAGTCTGTTCAAACCATTCAACTTTTCTGCGATGGCTTAACTCACCAGAAGGCACGTAGTAATAGTCTGAAATGACTTTACCCACTAAGTAATGACCATCCCCACGAGGTGTAAGGATAATGTCATCCTGTTTAATCCCTTTAGAAAGGGTATGTAACATGCCACATGCTAAGCCGGCCGAAATTTTGGTTTTATCAGGTAAAGCATCAAGGTAAACAGGGATAAAACGATGATTAAACTCACGCCAATCATCAGGCAAATCATGTGTTAAGTCTTGATCAATGTTCCAATTGGCAGCAATAAAGCCGCCTTCTAGAAACTCTTGAGCAAACACAGACTTCGCACCCGCCATAATGCGGTAATAGCTAGGATTGATTTGCATCATTAAGCAGCCACCTTGACACGTTTTTTACCTATCAAAAGTTGTTGCATCAGGGCTTTTTTCTCTTGCTTTAAACAATTAAGTTTTTTCTGTAAGGTCTCAATTTCTTGATCTGCTAGAGAAAGAATCTCAGCAATTTTTTGTTGTTCCTTCAGATTTGGTAGAGGAATTACCAAATTTGAAAAAATTGAAATCCAATGTCGTTGATGTCCGCCAACATTGAATTGCAACATTTGCATTGCTTCGAATACAAATTTAATTGAAACCCCTTTTTTAGCAGTCAAGATTTTCATAGCACTTGATTTTGCTTTAAATGGAAAGTTCACATATTTACTATCGGTTGTAAAATCATCAAATATAATTACAGGCAATTGATCTTGATAAATCCCTGAACTCTCATTGGTATAACCCAAAATGAATGTTTTACCCGCTGTTAAAACAGGAGTTTTATAACTATCACTGTAAGCAGTGGATTCCACCAAATAAGGTGTTGGCTGTTGATAGTCAAGAAGTAAGCCTAATTCAATACGTTGCCACTCTTCACTAAACCTCACCCCACTTTCATCAAGCAAACGTTTCTTACCCGTTAGCAACTGTTGCATCAATGCATTTTTCTGCTTTTGGCTATTTTCAAGCAGTTTTTCAGTAGCCGAAATTGCTTGATCCCAAGTTGACAGGATTTTGGAGATTTTTTGCTGTTCTTTAACGGGTGGGAAAGGTACCTTCATTGCTCTTAATGTTGAAAGATTCAATGCAGATTGTGAACTGCCCGATGATGAATCTCCCATTAACTTTAAAGCTACATCTGAATTCAAGAAATGAAAAATGAATTCATGATAATCAGTCCTGACTCTTCCAAGATTTCGATGAATATTCGCTGGTATAGACAGCTCAAATTTTGCCACCCTACCAATAGTACCTACAAGAGAAATCAGAATATCATTCTTTAAAATACGAGAACGTTTATATTCTTCATCTAATTCTTTAGAAATTAAATGCAAATCTTTAGAACTAACTTGCCCATCTGATAAGTCCTTAATTTGTAGCAAAGGAATACCATTAGAACAATATTCTCCTGGTTTTAAAACACCATAGGTGATTGGTGCATCAGGTGCACATAAATCCTCTAGTTTTTTGACTTCCCACCCACTAGGCACCATAACCCAACTCCTCTAAATACTTCGCCATTTCACTTTCCAGCGCAGTCAGTTGAGCTTTTAGCTGTTCACGTTCGGCACGTACCGCCATCAAGTCAATTTCTTCCTCTTCCTCAAAAGTATCCACATAACGCGGAATGTTCAGGTTGTAATCGTTTTCCTGAATTTCCTGCAAAGTAGCAAGGTAAGAGTATTTATCCACGTTGGCACGGCTGCGATACGTTTCGACCACTTTGGCAATATTTTCTTCAGTCAATAAGTTCTGGTTTTTCCCTGACTTAAACTCGCGGCTTGCATCAATAAACAAAACCGAATCATCAGACTTTTGCTTTTTGAAAATTAAAATCGCAGCAGGAATACCCGTACCGTAGAACAACTTTTCAGGTAAACCAATCACCGCATCTAATAAGTTTTCGTTAATCAATTTCTCACGAATCTTACCTTCAGATGAGCCACGGAATAACACACCATGTGGAACCACAACACCCATACGACCAGTAACAGGTTTAAGCGTCTCAATCATGTGTGAGATAAAGGCATAATCACCTTTGGTCTTTGGTGGTAAACCACGACGGAAACGATCAAACTTATCATTTTCAGCTTGCTCATAACCCCACTTGTCTAATGAGAATGGCGGGTTTGCAGTCACAATATCAAACAGCATTAAGTCGCCATTTTTATCCAATAATTTTGGGTTACGAATGGTATCGCCCCACTCAATTTTGTGGTTGTCTTCACCATGCAAGAACATGTTCATCTTGGCTAATGACCACGTTGAACCAATCGCTTCCTGCCCGTAGAGTGCATATTCTTTACTATCGTGATTACTAACAACCTTACGACCACACTTCATCAACAATGAACCAGAACCACAGGCAGGGTCACAAATACTGTCGCCTTTTTGCGGATCAAGTAACTCAGCAATTAAGTCCGAAACTTCAGGTGGTGTATAGAATTCACCTGCCTTTTGACCACCACTCGCAGCGAAGTTTTTAATCAAAAATTCGTAACCGTTACCAATCACATCAAGTGAACCTACACGGCTTGGTTTTAAATTCAATTCAGGCACAGCAAATACTTCTAAAAGATCTTTTAGAATGGTGTTTTTTTGCTTTTCTTCACCCAATTTATCGGTATTAAATGAGATATCTTGGAAAACGCTTTTGCCTACATCTTTCAGCTTTGTACCATTGGCTTCTTCAAGTGCATGTAAAGCCATATCTATACGTTCACCATTCCCGGGCTCAAAACGATGCTCAAGCAAGGTATAGAAATTAGATTCACGAGGCAGTACAAAACGCTCGTTTTTCATCATTTCTTCAATCAGTTCAGGTTCATCACCATATTCGTTTTTATAATTGTCGTAGTGGTCTTGCCATACATCAGAGATGTACTTTAAGAACAGCATTGTCAAAATATAGTCTTTATAGGTATCTGCACTCACCGTGCCACGGAATACATCACATGCCGACCAAAGGGCTTTATTGACGGTATCTTGATTAATTTGAGTAACCATTATTTGTTTCCTTGGAGCAGTTGTTTAAACATGCCCATCATCATTCGTTCACGATTTTTAAGTAATTGCTGGGTCAAGATCTGCTCTTGCTCCCAAAGACGGTTTAATTCGATTATGCGTTGCTGAATGTCCAAGCTAGGGACTTCAACCTCAAATTGGTTGACTGTTGATACACTAAGCATCGGCATCTTAGAACCCTGACTTTCTTTGCGTAACTCGTATTGCACATGAGGTTGATTCAAGTACCAGCATAAGTATTCAGGTAGTACATTTTTATTTGGCATCAAAATCAAAAATTGACTACTCACAATGAGTGGTAATGCTTTTGATTGATCTTGATGGCCTACAAAATAATGTGCTTTGAGATACTCTCCACGACAGGGTAGCAACACGGACTCAGGCGATACGATTGCGTTATCTTTACCTTGCCAATCAATTTGCGGTAAAGCATCTGTAAAAAGCGTATAACTACATGTATCCGTTGCTATATTACGAATGTCTTTGATCTGCAATACGTGGGCATTGCCTAACTCGACTTCCTCAACTTTTTCACGGAATGTAAAACCTGTTCGAATCTCTGCAAGGTCGCTCAGTTTTACGGTTTTTTTTACATTTGACATAAATATTTACTCTGAAAGAGATTGAGCCACCCTTGACTCACATAGTTAAGCAGCCTTACCTAAGTTATCTTTTAACCAAGTGGTCATCTGACTATTCCGATCTGAATTTACTTTATGCCAAGCTGCTTCACCTTTTAACCTTGTAACTAATAAACCGTCATCAGCATCTAGAACCGTCTGAAGATCATTGCGAATGTCCACCGCAGATTTGTCAGAAATAACAAGCCAACAGGATTTTAAAGGACGACACCAATTCGAATAAGATTGGATCTTTTTATACAGCTCATCATAGTTACGTTGCTTACGCAGGTCATAATTGATCTGATATACTTTCATTTGTTCTTAACTCCTAATGTTTAGTCGCGTTATTGGTTTTGAATTTGATGACAGGCGGCCACCTGTCATCACAAATTAATACAGTAGGTAGACTATGCAAAACCTGTTACATCAGGATAATGGGGCGTTTTTTACTCAATGTCAATTGTTTTTTTGCAGTAGCGCGCCTACTAAGATGAAAAACCCCTAAAAAAATACTACCATTTTCAATGCAAAATATTGTTTTTAAACATAATTTTCTATTAAAACTAAGTTAAATATATTTCTATTCAAAAAAATTAATGATTTGAATATCTAAAGCTTTTGATATTTCATAAAGCTTGAGCACAGTAATGTTAACCTCACCTCTCTCTATCCGCCCCATATAACTACGATCTAAACCACACATAAGGGCTAACTTTTCTTGAGAAAGGCCTTTTTCTTTTCTAGCGTTACGTATTTTTTGACCTAGTAAACTTGCTAATTCTGTCATTTAATTTAAATGCTCAAAAAACAGAACTATCATCATTTACGGATTAAACATCCACGGACTATAATCCTCTTTTTAATAAGTAAAAATTGTTCAGTTATGGCAAGAAATACTCATTTACCACTGTATGATGATTTTTTAGACTTATTCATAAATCACGAAGTCAATAATTGGCAAGCTAAAGATTTTTGGGAGAAAATGCTGACATCTAGACCAAACATGCCAAAAACTGCTAAAAGACGTATGTACTCAGGCCTAAAAATCCTTTTGAATTTTAAATATTTGGAAGTCAATCCCACTACATCTTCAAAAAAATCCTTTCGTTATAAAGAAACACCTAGACTGAATGATTTAAGAAATCATTATAAAAAACAGAAGCTTCAAGATATTTTTATGTCAAAAAAAAGTGATTTATTGATAGAATTGGAGGAAAAAGAGAATAATATCGAATTCTTAAATACTTTATTAGCTAATGATGCGACGCTAGAAAAATATTTCATTACCCATAAACATGAGATTGAGAAAGATATAAAAAAAATAAATTCCAATATTAAGTTAATGGAGGAAATATTAAGCTAGATAAAAAATTGATCATAAAATCGTCATTTCAATAAAAATATAATATGAAGTGACATTACAATAAAGGCATAACTATTATTTACAGTCTCCAATAGACTTATAAGTTTTATAGCTCTAACTTTATGTCTTTAATATATTTTGTTGCATCTTAATGACATTGAAGCAATCTTAGCTTTTGAGAGCCTACTTTAGGCTCTCGTACCTAGGAGTTCTTTTTAGACAAAGGCTCATTGAGCTTATCAATACTCACCCCATATTTATGAGCATTGTATTGCCAAACTACGAACTGCTCTAAAAGCATTGAATTCTCTTTTTCTAGTCTCTCTAACTTACTTTCCAATGCATCAATTTTGACTTGAGCTATTTTCAAACTTGCAGGAAGTTTTTGCTGTTTGGTTTTTAAGATTTTTAATGCTGCTGGAGATTTTTTTCCTAGATCATAAGCATTCTTAATTCTTTCAAATTTTTGTAGGGTTTGGCGAGTTGGTGCAGGTACAATCTCTAGTTGTACTTCAATTGCTTTGCATAATTTCTCCCACGTTAACTTTTCATTTGGCGACCAATAATCAAGAATTTCAACAATATCTTGTACATTCTGATCTGTTAGATGCTGTGCCATATTAGCTCCATAAATCCAATGATAAAGAATCATGTAAAACTGACTGCTCTTCAAGCTTTTTCCGTTGAGTATTCTCAATAACGGGGATACGTTTACGACCTGCTTTTTGATACGCTAAATCGAGATGTGTAACATCTTCAGAAGGAGGCAGACTCAAAGGTGTTCCATCGGGAATGTTTGGATCATCCAGTAGAGTAATCATCTGTTCACAACGGTTAATTGTTTGCTCTCTCACCTCAAGCCATACCGTTGCACCAGTAACATTTTTACTAACAGCCTCCTTATCCTTTGCCCATAAGATTTTTTCTTTTCTAAGTCGATCTTGAAGCCGTTTTTTCTTTTCTTCATCCCCCTTAATACAGACATGTTCCGTACAATTAAGACAATTTCTATACTTTAGGCAGGGTTCATCAATATAAGAATGTGTACAAAATCCAAACTCGGTAGTGTGCATAGACAATGTTGTTTTGGTATTTAGCTCTTGTAGAGTTCGAGGTGTAGCTATTTGGAATGTAAATGTACTATCAGTATTTACTGTACCAACCTCATTTTTCTGCATCTCAATTAAGCTAAAATTACGATCTTCAACCGAAGTATGGTCATATACTCGATTTTGCTTCATATCAGCCCGCCCTGACCATTTAGCGAGTAACATGCTATCCATTCCATTGGTATTTGCTATCGTATTGAGAAGATGCCTAAATTGATGTGTAGACACACTGTAGTCACCATATCCCCATCGTTGGAAAATGGATTGAACATTTGCTAACTCATCACGTCCTTTCTTCTTTTTTTTTGGTGGGAGATAAGTCCTCATTTAAAGTATCAATATGTGGTATCCATAATTCTGAGTAAATAGTTGCTTTACCACTATGGAATTGGTTTGCGAAACAACAAAATAAAGCTTCAGACCATTTAACCTGTACGCCATTACCTGTTTTAAAAGGTACGTAAGGAAAGCCATCTGGCAATCTATTTCGCAAGATAATATTTAAATCGTTGAGGCAGACTTTATAATCATCAATAGGTATATCACGAGTTCTTAAAAAACTTATTCCTGAATTATTTGCAGTATATGAATCTTCATAAGATGATAAATCAAAACCCATTGCCGATAAAACTTCACTACGTTTTAACAATTGATCATCAGGCACTTTGGGACAAAGCTCATGTCTTGGAAATTTATCGCTTGTCTCAAGCAAATATGCTAAATGTCTAGACTTTTCTGACATCTTAATCAAACGTGCAATAGCCCGTTTTACCGTTGGGATCATGACACTTGGAATGTATTTAATGTCATGCCCATAATTTTTCTGTGCATACCACCTAATACCTAATACTTTCTCAATATTAGAACCATCTGCTATAAGCCCTAAACTGCTCTTAGAAAGCGTTTGGACTTCTTCCTCGTGGATACAATTATGCTTTAAGAAAAATAGCTCTGATGCTCGCTCAGGCGCAGCTAGAAGCAAACTCACAGCACTGGTGACAAAAATATCTCTATCTGACAATTCTGAATCTTTGCGTGAAAAAATATCAGCTAATGCAAAAATCGCATCCTCATCAGGAAGTTTAGATGCTCTATGTTCCTCTGACTCCTCATCTAGCACAATCGACTTATCAGCAGGTTTTTTAATTGGATTTTTCCATTCTGGTAAAGCAACTATTTTTAATTGGCGAAGAAAATCCAATAGAATCTTTAGTTGTCTACCTACATGGTAAGCAGAACTCGCTTTATAATTTACTTTTGCATTTTCAGCAGCCAAGTCAAAATCTGCAATAACCAATTTAGTTAAATCAACTTCACCATATCGGTCTAAACATATTTGTTCTATTGCCCGAATTGAAAGAATTGTATCTTGGGTTTTTAACTTACTCTTAATTCTCTGATACTTAACATACGCTTTGGCAAATTCTAAAATTGAATGATGCAAAAGATTTTCAGGTGATCTATCTTTGGATGAAATACCTGTTTTGACAAAGTTTACTTCGCCTTTCCAATAATTCTCATCAAATTTAATATCTTCATTTAATTCAGATAACTGTTTAACAAAATCAATAAACCGCTTTATTTCGGAGTAAGGAGATTGAACTTTGTCAGATGGGAAATATATTAAATCATCCATGATTGAACTCCTTACAAGCATCAATTACTTGCTGAACGGCAATAATTGTTCGGTCATTCACGGCAGCGACCTCAAGGCTACACCCCATCGTAATTAGATCATCCCGTTCTTTAATTAATTGCTCTAGAACTAGATGGTGAGGTGCATTTGCCCAAGGCATAAACTTGCTACACAGATAACATGCGATTGGTGCGTAATCGTTACAGTATTGATGTGTACCACATGAGCCGACATCACAATCCTGTTCTACACAAGAAATTCTATTCGCCTCTTTAACTTGTGATTGAGCCTCAATCTCATCCTTTACAACTTTCCCCTGAAAAGCATCTGCATATTTGCGTAAGCTTTCATCCATGATGGATGAGATTTGTTGTGCAATTTCAGGAACACTCTGTACATAACAGTGTGCATTTTGCGTATCATGATGATCTAACAGCTTTGCAATGACATTCACACCTGCTTTTTGCCTAGCCGCATTTGTTCCAAGCGTATAGCGAAACCGATATGCAGTGATATGTATTGGTTTACCGGTTTCTCTTGAACGGACACCAAGTTTTTGAACAGCATCTCTCAATATTTGAGTTAATTTGATAATAGGTAAATGAATAATTTCTGTTGGCAAAATTTGAGAAATTTCCTTTTTATTACTCCAATCCAAGTTTGTTAGCTTTTCAAGATCATAAAATAATGGTAATTCATCAACTTCATGTTTTAATAATTCTCGTTTAATTGCATTACTCAATGTTTGTTCCAGAATCCGAATATGTTCGAATAAAATTTGAGCGATACTTTCACGAATTCCCACTTCATTAAAAGCAAATCGGAATCCACTAGCACCTCTAATTTTAGCTCTCGGAATGTTAAGGATATGAACTGCATTTGTATCATTAAAATTATATTTATCCGACACATATAGGTCTTTCACCTTTAATCCTGAAATTTGACCTGGTCGTCTACCAGTCGCACAAAAAACACGAATTAGAGCAGCTTCATAATAGGAAATCTTATTTTCTGCTAAATATTCATTGGTTCTAGTGATAATTGCTTGAAATTCAAATGGGCTAAATGGGCCTTCATCTGGATCAAGGGAAAGGACTGCTGCTCCTTTTTCATTGCCACTCAATCTCCATGAATCCATTAGATCGTAAACTTCATCATCTACTGAAGAGTATCCTAAATTGTATAGTTTTTTTAAAAAGACTCTGAACTTTGCTAATTTATATTCATACTTTTTATCATTAAAATATTTTTTATATTCTAAAATTCCTTTTAAAGTAAATTCTGACTCACCTGTCAAATCAGGATATTTAAGCGCATAACGGATCATTTCTGCTGCATGTGTGCTTGAGCTATATTTAGCAAAATTGATAAAAGTATTTAATACGTCAGATCTAACTTCCTCCGAAAATTTCGAAAGATTTGAAATATCAACTTTGTTGTTAATATCCAACACCCATGTATGATCATAAATATCAACCTGATAGCCTTTGAATGTAGTAAAAGTATTTTGCGACTTATCTAAACTATCGATTCGAATTGATTTATTCATTTTCATCCTCAAAATTTTCTTGAATACTTAAACCTACTTCCATAGCTCGCTTATTTTCTGCACGTCTTGAATATCTTCTCGCACTTTGTGAATTTGGTATCCAACCCATCAGATATGCTCGATCTCTCTCAGCTTGATCTTCCGTTATTTTTCCAGCTTGAATTAAAATTTGAACTTTATCTGTATATTTATCATTCCATGTATGCCTAAATGCATGTGCATGCACATTGAATAAAACGACTTCAGAAATTTCTGAAAAAATTTTGTCTAGTGCATTAATTGAAAGCGGCTGCCCCTTATTTGATAAGATCAAAAAGTCTGTTAACTCTGCATTAGGCACTGTCGATCTATGATTTAGGATATAAGTATCCAATTTTTTCTTTAGATTCTGGTTGAGTGCAATTGATCGACTTCTGGTTTTAACCAACGGTTGATATAGCCTAGAATCACTTCCATCATGAGGATTACGCTTAATAGTAAGATACGACGTACCACCTCGAGAGCGTGTTATATCTGTAATTTTTAAATTTAATAATTCACCTTTACGACATCCAAGATATAAAAACAAATAGATAATTAGCTCATTTCTATAAGTAAGGTAATCTGAAGTCCAAATACGGTTCTGATTATCAGGATCAACTGCCTTTAAAATTTTATTTACTTGATCAGTATCAAAAGATTTGTATTCAGCCTGAATATCCATGGACTTACGAGGTCTACGAGATTTTAAAAACTGCTTTGTACTTGTTATTGCAGATGAATGAAGATGCGTCTCAAACCACCCAATATATTCGGCAAAATTAGTTAACCGCCGATATATCAATTGTTTGGATACATAGTCCTGAGTAACAACCAATTTTGCTCTAGCTCGCTCTTTGTTATTACTTTTTGGAAAACTTATGATCTTTGTTTTTGAAGCTGTCCCACTTAATCGACTGCGATTGAAACTGGTTAAATTTACTAAAGCTTCGATTTCATTTAATTTTAAAAAATCTTTACTTTTTATCCTTTGTTCCAAGTCAATTCCTAACTTATCCAACAACTGAAACAGCAACTTAATATCTTCCAGAATAGCTGTAATAGTATTGATTGATAGACCACGATTTCTTAAATGAATGATCATATATAAATTTGGATAAGTCATAGGAACACCATCACTATTCAAAAGAACAGCGAATCTCTCACCACTACTCATTACAAATCTTTTAACAGACATCATGGTTATATTTAACAAAATATCTAAGTATTAAATATCATAGATCATAAGTAAAAAAATTTACAGAACCATTTCTAGTATCTGTAAATTTCTTTTGTAACTAACTGCTAATAAAGAATAATTTTATAAACTTTACAAAACATAGTCTCTAGGGTGTACTAAAACGGTAAGTCATCATCCAAATCTGCCGGTGCAGGCGTTGCAGCAGGAGCTGGTTTCGGTTGCTGATAACCGCCCTGGTTGCCATAGCCACCACCAGCATTATTGTTGTTAAAACCACCTTGAGCTTGCGGCGCATAGCCACCCTGGTTGTTATTGCTATAACCACCGCCCTGGTTATTGTTAAAACGTGGCTGGCTAAAACCATTATCGCCCTGCTCACCTTGCTGACGACCAGAGTCCAGCATCTGCATTTGCTCGCCACGAATTTCTGTGGTGTAGCGTTCCTGACCATTCTGATCGGTCCACTGACGGGTACGCAATGAACCTTCAATATAGACTTTTGAACCTTTGCGTAAGTATTGCTGCGCGATTTCACCTAAACGGTTATGCAGCACAATACGGTGCCATTCGGTTTGCTCTTTACGCTCACCGGTGGTTTTATCGGTCCACGCATCACTGGTGGCAATGGAAAATTGAGTAAGCGAGCCACCATTCGGGAAAGTTTTTGTTTCTGGATCTCGACCTAAAGTACCAACTAAAATGACCTTATTTACACCACGCATCAGCTGTATTCTTCCTATTTGTTTCTATTATTTACTTTATAAGAGTTATGCTTAAATGGCTACCTCTTTACCCAACAAGTGCGTTAATTGTTGTCGCGCAGTATCATCAATTTGCTGTTTATCGACTTTTATATAGGCAACTTGCTGTTCAGACATCACCACGACTTCTTCAATACCATGAATGGCCAAAAGTTGAGAAGTCCACTCATCCGTTTGTTTGGCCTCAGGCAGGCGAAATACCATCGACGACAGATAACGCGGCTGGGCCAGACCAAAACTCATCAGCAGCCAAATTATAGCAACTGCGGTCAGAATACTCCAACCCATCGCCGTGTTATTCAGCAGTAACAGTTGCCCGCCAATCATGCCGCCAAAGAAGGCACCGAGGAACTGGCTGCTGGCATTGACGCCCATTGCAGTGGCTTTGGATTGAATCGGTGCCGCCTTCGATAACCAGGACGGTAACAGCGCTTCCATCACGTTAAAGGCAATAAAAAACAGGCCCAGTCCAATCAGCAGGATATATTTAGATTCAAAACCAAAAATCATCACGATCAGGCCAAGAATAATCCCGCCAATCGCGGTCAGGAAAATACCGCGCATTTTGCGATATTTTTCCGCCAGAATAATACTGGGGAAGGCAAAAAACAGACTCAGCACCAGCAGCGGCAAATACACCCAGCCGTGACTGGACAATGGCAGACCGGCATATTCAATCAGCTGCGGCGGTGCATAAATAAACATCGCCGTTAGCAGTAAATGCAGGGTAAAAACTGACAGATGCAGGCGGTTTAAATCGCCCATTTTTAGCACCTGTTTGAGCTGCGGCAAATAGCCCTGCTGGAAATTACGATGATGGCGCGTGACTTTAGGCACCAGCAGCAACATGGCAATGGCCGCCAGTCCCATAATGGTGGTCACCCAGAACAGCCCGGAAATACCAACCAGTCCGGTCAGCCACGGCCCGGCACTAAAGGCAATCACGAAGGATAAACCAATACTCATGCCCATCATGGCCATGGCTTTGGTGCGCTGTTCTTCACGGGTGACATCGGCCAGTAAAGCCATCACCACGGCAGAGACTGCGCCGCCACCGGCAATGGCCCGGCCAATGATGACCCCATAAATGGTCTCTGACATTGCAGCAATGGCACCGCCTAAAGCAAACAGTAACAGTCCAAGCACCACCAGCGGTTTACGGCTATAGCGATCAGCAATCAGGCTAAATGGAATCTGTAAAATGGCCTGGGTCAGACCATACACCCCAACCGCCAGACCAATTAAGGTCGGGGTTGCATATTGATAGGATTGCCCTGCCACCGAGAAAACCGGAATAATCATGAACAGACCCAACATGCGTAAGGCAAAAATACTGCTTAAGGCAAAAGTTGAACGGCGTTCTAAGGCATTCATCATATCAATAGGCTAAGTGCAACAATTTTGTATGCGAATATCCTACATCATTCATGCTGCAGATGCTGCGATATTCAGCACAATATTCTGCATCTGAACTACCAGTCATAAAAAAAGGTGCAATTGTTTGCACCTTCTTCAGATCAGACTGCAACTTAGTGCAGTGCCTGACGTTTTTTATATTGAATTGAGGCAAATACCGCCCAGACAATAAAGGCCACACCAATCAGGCCGGTGACCACTTCCGGGACATGTAAACCGGTTCCGCTGGCAATCATGATAAAGGCCAGCGCACCAATCGCATAATGCGCACCATGTTCCAGGTAAATATAAGCATCCAGGGTGCCTTTTTCTACCAGATAAATGGTCATCGAACGCACGAAAATCGCGCCAATCGCCAGACCCAGCATGATAATTACCACATCCGAAGTAATCGCAAAGGCACCAATCACACCGTCAAAACTGAACGAGGCATCCAGCACTTCCAGATACAAGAAGCCACCAATACCGGCTTTCACCACACCGGTCGGCACGCCATTTTCATCATGACGAATCGCATTGCCATTTTCATCGACTTCAGGTTCGCCACCCAGTAAATGACTCAATACCTGTACGCCAATATAGATCACGATGCCCCAGATACCGGCCATGGTCACCACCAGGCGTTTATCTTCGACCACATTGGCCGCCATGATCAGCAAGGCCACCAGTGCAATAAAGACCGACATAGCCGGTACGCTGGCCAGATTGGATAAACGGCGCTCAATCCAGCGGAACCAGTGGGTGTCTTTTTCATCATCGAGAAAGAAGTTCAGGAACACCATTAACAGGAAGGCACCACCAAATGCTGCAATTTCAGGATGATGTGCCATTAATTTGGCCGAATATTCTTTCGGATTATTCAGTGCCAGCTGCACCACTTCCATCATGCCCATATCGGCTGTGACGGCAACAATCACCACCGGGAAAATTAAACGCATACCGAATACGGCAATCAGAATCCCGACCGTCAGGAACAGCATTTTCCAGAAATGGTCCCAACCGCGCAGGACTGATGCGTTAACAACCGCGTTATCAAACGATAACGACACTTCCATAATGGCGAGAATGGCCGTAATGGTCAGTGCTGTGAACATGGTTTTCAGGCCTGCTTCCGGGCCGTGGGTATAGCCCCAATAAGCAGACAAACCGAGACACACGATCGTAAATGCAATAGAGAAACCAAAATGTTTCATCATGACAAATCGACCTATGACATTATTAGATAAAGAAATTCGGTAAATATTAAACTTGAATTACACCGAATGCGCCGCGTGCATCCTGCTGAAGACATGCAGGACCTCGGCGATAGAGATATGGCCGCTATTATGACGCTTTTTGATGACGATGCCAAAACACTTCGTATGCTTTTTTGTTGATTCTGATACAAATCAAAGCGGCTCATCTTTGCAGCGCAAGTATGCTAGTCTTTGGGCATTGATCTTGATGCTTTACAGGAACCGGACATGCGTTTTTCTGAACAATTGTGGCAACAGAATTTAGAACTGTATCAAAACACCCTGGCCCTACCCTTTAACCAGGAACTGGCGCAAGGCAGCCTAAGTCGTGAGGCCTTTAGCCACTATGTGATTCAGGATGCGCATTATTTACTGGCCTATGGCCGCGCGCTGGCGGTGTGTGCTGCCAAAGCCTTTGATGCCGATGATGTGATCCAGTTTGCCGAAGCCGCCAAGGTGGCGATTGTGGTGGAACGTTCGCTACATAACGGCTTTATGCAGGATTTTGGCATTAGCAAAGAACAGTTTGAAAATACGCCGCTGACCCTGGCCTGCCATCATTACACCAGTTATCTGGTTGCCACTGCCTGGTCGGAGAGTTATCCGGTGGTGCTAGCCTCATTATTGCCATGTTTCTGGATTTATGCCGAAGTCGGTAAAGATATTGTCGGTAACTCGGTCGCCAACAATCCGTATCAGGCCTGGGTCGATACCTATGCCGGCGAAGAATTCCATACCGCAGTGCGCAATGTGATTGCCACGGTTGACCGCGTGGCCGAGCGCTGTGATGAAGACACACTGGCGAAAATGCGTCAGGCCTATACCACGGCTGCCAAACTGGAATGGCTGTTCTGGGATAGCGCTTATGATCAAAGACAGTGGTTAGGTGTGGATGATTAATCCAAAATACCTATTTCTTTTCGGCGGAGTCTTACAGCTATAACATAAATTGAAACAGCTCATTCGTTACTTTGGTTTCGCCCAAAGTAACCAAAGGCATTTGCCATTCGCAAAACTCGTCGATTACCGAAAAATATAAAATTTTTCGCAGAAACATTACTTTAAAAAAGTAGTTCTGCCTCGAACAGTTGCGAATGGCTATTCCACGATAGCAAATATTTTTGATGCTTTAATTTTTGTTTATTAAATCATTACTGCTGAAACATCTGCCAGCCATAAATCAGCCCTGCCGCAGCCACAATCCAGCAAAGCGTTGCTATGCCTAAACAGGATCACATCAACATTTTGCTTGCCAGCATATAAACCATCAGCAGATAAATGGCATAGGGAATTAAAGACCATAAACCCAATAATGCCATTTTACGCAAAGCTTCTGCACCCTACTGTTGCGACACAATCACATGGGCGATTAAAGCAAAAGTCGAAAAGAGTGACACCAGACCGGCGATATAAAACGCTTTATTCTTGGACAGAAGGAAAATAATAAGTACAACCGCTGCCCTAAAATATATTTCAAAAATAAAGCCAGCATCCCGACCCATCCGAACTGATCAATTGATTAAGCCGCATAGTCTAAGCTGCAAAATATCGTTTACTTAAACTAAGTTCAGCACAATCAAAGCCAGCAGTGCAGGCAATGCCTGAATATAAATAATCTTTTTACTTGCGGTAATACCGCCATAAATCCCAGCAACCAGCACGCAGCCCAAAAAGAAATTCGCCAGTGCAGGTGCATAGCTTACAGGCGCAAGTAACGACCAGATCAGGCCTGCGGCTAAAAAACCATTATACAGACCCTGATTTTGTGCCAGCACCTTGGTCAGTTTTGCCTTTTCCGCAGTATTGCCAAAGGCTTTCATGCCCAGAGGTTTATCCCACAAAAACATTTCCAAAATTAAAATATAGAGATGCAACCCAGCAATCAGGGCGATCATAACTTTTGTAATAATCATGAGATTTCCGTTTTTTATTTTTCAGACGATATTTTGTATTTTAACGATGAATTAGTCGAAATACTGAATTTCAATATCTAAATCTATGACTTGCAGGTACAGAGAAAGACCATTTCCATGCCTTGAGTTTCAATCCTTGACCAGTCCGACACAAAATGTCGTTTAAATTCTTTTTAATACAGCTTGAACATTTTTCATGCGCTATCATATAGAGGTTTTAAATGAATTTTCTAGGATCATTGCATGAGCCAAAGTCATATCCGTATTCGAGGCGCACGTACCCATAACCTGAAGAATGTGAACCTTGATATTCCACGCGACAAGTTTGTGGTGATTACGGGACTTTCCGGTTCAGGTAAATCTTCCCTGGCTTTCGATACCCTGTATGCCGAAGGACAGCGCCGTTATGTCGAATCGCTCTCGGCCTATGCGCGCCAATTCCTGTCACAAATGGAAAAACCGGAAGTCGACTCGATTGAAGGCTTAAGTCCGGCCATTGCCATTGAACAAAAATCGACCAGCCACAACCCGCGTTCTACCGTCGGCACCATTACCGAAATTTATGACTATTTACGTCTGCTCTATGCACGCGTGGGTACGCCCTACTGTCCGGAACATGACTTGCCGATGGTGGCGCAGACCGTGTCTGAAATGGTCGATGTAGTTAAAGGTCTGGAAGAAGGCACCGCCCTGCTGCTGTTAGCACCCGTGGTACGTGAACGTAAAGGCGAATATACCCATCTGTTTGAACAGCTGCAAAGCCAGGGTTTTGTCCGTGCCCGGGTAGATGGCGAAATTATGGAGATTGATCCGCCACCAGAACTGGACAAAAAGAAAAAACACAGCATTGAAGTGGTGGTCGACCGTTTTAAAGTCCGGGATGATTTGGGCAACCGTATTGCCGAAAGTTTTGAAACCGCTTTACGTTTAGGCGGGGATATTGCGATTTTATCGTGGATGAAAGGCGAACATCCGGACCGGGTGTTCTCGGCCAAACACTCCTGCCCAGAATGTGACCGTGCCGTGGCTGAACTGGAACCGCGCCTGTTTTCATTTAACAACCCGTTTGGTGCCTGTCCGGTCTGTGATGGCCTGGGCACACGCAGCCATTTTAGTGCTGACAAGCTCATTCCCAATCCGGAACTTTCTTTAAGCCAGGGTGCGATTCGTGGCTGGGACCGTCAGCGTCCTTATTATTATGGCATGCTGCAAAAAGTCGCCGATCATTATGATTTTTCGCTGGATACACCGTGGAATGAACTGGACAAAGACACCCAGAAAAAATTTCTCTACGGCAGTGGCCGGGAAAAAATTGACCTGAGCTATGTCGATGAACGTGGTCGTCGCCATAACCGGGTACAACCATTTGAAGGGATTTTGCCGCATCTGGAACGCCGCTATCGTGAAACAGAAAGTAATTATGTCCGCGATGACCTGGCGCAGTATCTCTCCAATGCCGCCTGTGATGCCTGTGACGGCTCACGTCTGAATGAAATTTCGCGTCATGTGCGAGTCAAAGACAAAACCATCAGCCAGATTACCAAAATGTCGATTGGTGACGCCGAGCATTACTATCAGAACCTAAATCTGGAAGGTGCCAAAGGCGAAATTGCCGATAAAATTTTTAAGGAAATCCGTGAACGTCTGCACTTTCTGGTCTCAGTCGGTCTGAACTATTTAAGTCTGTCGCGCTCTGCCGAAACGCTCTCGGGTGGTGAAGCCCAGCGCATCCGACTGGCATCGCAGATTGGTGCCGGGTTAATGGGCGTAATGTATGTGCTGGATGAACCGTCTATTGGTCTGCATCAGCGTGATAATGACCGCCTGCTGGAAACCCTGATTCGCCTGCGTGATCTGGGCAATACCGTACTGGTGGTCGAACATGATGAAGATGCGATTCGCGCCGCAGACCATATTATTGATATCGGGCCAGGCGCCGGCGTACATGGCGGGAATGTGATTGCCGAAGGGACCTATCAGGAACTGGCGGCCAATGCCAACTCTCTGACCGGTCAATACCTGTCGGGCAAGCTCAAGATTGAAGTACCAAAACAGCGCACTCAGCCACCTAAACCGGATGAACAGATCAAGCTGATGGGTGCCTGTGGCCATAACCTGAAAAATGTCGATCTGACCCTGCCTTTAGGCGTGATGACCTGTGTTACCGGGGTATCCGGTTCGGGCAAATCAACCCTGATTAACCGTACCCTGCTGCCATTGGCCGCAACCCAGCTGAATGGCGCCACCACGCTCAGCGCGGAAAAGTTTGACACCATTGAAGGACTGCAATTCCTGGATAAAGTGGTGGATATTGACCAGAGTCCGATTGGCCGCACCCCGCGTTCCAATCCGGCCACCTATACCGGTCTGTTTACCCCAATTCGTGAACTGTTTGCCCAGACGCCTGAAGCCAAAGGCCGCGGTTATGCGGCGGGCCGTTTCTCCTTTAACGTCAAAGGCGGACGCTGCGAGGCCTGTGAAGGTGATGGCATGATTAAAGTCGCCATGCACTTCCTGCCGGATATGTATGTCCCCTGTGATGCCTGCCATGGCAAACGCTATAACCGCGAAACCCTGGAAGTGCATTACAAAGGCAAAAATATTTCCGATGTGCTGGAAATGACGGTCGAAGATGCCATGCATTTCTTTGATGCCATTCCGGTGATTCACCGCCGTCTGGAAACCTTGAATCAAGTCGGTTTAGGTTATATCCGTCTGGGTCAGTCAGCCACCACCTTATCTGGTGGTGAAGCGCAGCGGGTCAAACTGGCACGCGAACTGGCAAAACGGGATACCGGTAAAACCCTGTACGTGCTGGATGAACCAACCACCGGTCTGCATTTCCATGACATTGCCAAACTACTGGACATCCTGCATGAGCTGCGCAACAAGGGAAATACCATTGTGGTGATTGAACACAATCTGGATGTGATTAAAACCGCAGACTGGATTGTGGATTTAGGCCCGGAAGGCGGTGCCGGCGGCGGGATGATTATTGCCGAAGGTACCCCGGAAGAGGTGGTGAAAGTGAAAGCCTCCCATACCGGAAAATTCCTGAAACCGATGTTAAAATAAAATGAAAGGGCTCTGAGGAGCCCTTTTCTTTGTTATTAGATTCACCTGAAAAATATCAAGATATATATTTAAAATATTTTTCTATTTTAATTTAACCTGAATCGCGGATAAGAAATTGACTTGAAAAATAAGAGGACTAGAGCCATCAGTTGAGTTACCACACCAAACTCACAACTCTAGTCCTGATGTTCAATAGTACCGAATTATTCTGCGTAATT
>NZ_VOXW01000032.1:0-25750 GCF_013420555.1 Acinetobacter sp. Q85-2 | reverse complement strand
TGAGAGAGCCATCACTCTGGCCTTGCGCGGCTGCGGTGATAATACCGCTGCTGCGAAATAGCTGGCCCTGGTCAGTGACCTGATCGACGGCAACCTGCGCGCCGATAAACTGTTTTAACGGAATCTGGGCATTGGTCGAAAGACAGATCAGTTCGGCATGTAAACCGTCATTGAGCTGGTGTTCACCGTCGATGCGCTGTAAAAAAACATCGGCATTTAAGGCCGGCTGAGAAAATTGAATATGGAGGGCACGTTTTTGTGGGCTGAGGCCGGCCTGCTCCAAGGCAGTATGGATATGAACACGGGTTATCATTGTTATAAAAGGTATTGTTTTAATTTGCCCCGATTCTAAACAATGCTTATTTTTTAATCCAGCCTCCCGCTTTCATTTCTTGCCTACAAACCACCTGTTTCCGACCAGTTGCGATCAACAGCTGCCCAAAAAAGGAGCCGAAGCTCCTTATGGTGTTTGTCTATATTTTAAAAGGTAATCCGGCGATAACTGCGATATTCCGGTTTCCAAAAATTCGCCTCAATCGCCTCTGCCAGTAACTCGTCACTGATTACTGGTGCTACACCGGCCAGCATCGCCGCTTTAGCCACCTTAAAAGCAATAATTTTCGAAACCTTCTGGATTTCATTTAAATCCGGTAACAGATCGGCTGCTGGATCGAGCAGCATCGGCGAACAGTCTGCCAGTGCATTACTCGACGCCATCAACATACTATCCGTGACCCGGGTCGCGCCGGAGGCGACTACACCCAAACCGATGCCCGGGAAAATATAGGAGTTATTACACTGCGAGATATGATAAATCTTGCCATGATAATTCACCGGTGCAAATGGACTACCAGTTGCAATCAGCGCCTTACCTTCAGACCATTGCAGGATATCAGCCGGCACCGCCTCAACCCGTGAGGTTGGATTCGACAGTGGCATTACAATTGGTCGCTCACAATTTTCCGTTAGTGTGCGAATAATTTCTTCGGTAAACAGCCCCGGCTGACCCGATACACCAATCAATACCGTTGGTTTGGCATGTTTGACTACATCGAGTAGTGAAATCATATCATCGGCATTGCCCCAGGCTGCAACCCGTTCAGGCGGCTGTGCCAGTTTGCGCTGGAAGTCCAGCAGATTCGGCTGGTTTTCGGTGATCAGGCCAAAACGGTCAACCATAAATACCCGCGCACGCGCTTCGGCATCGCTTAAACCTTCATACATCATCTGCGCAATAATCTGCTCGGCTATGCCGCTACCAGCAGAACCGGCACCGAGGAAAGCCACCACCTGATCTTTCAGCTGTTTACCAGCGGCACGTGAGGCAGCAATTAAACTGCCCACCGAAACGGCTGCGGTGCCCTGAATATCATCATTAAAACAGCAAATCTGGTCACGATATTTGTTTAACAATGGCATCGCATTGTTCTGAGCGAAATCCTCAAACTGGATCAGCGCTTTTGGCCAGCGGCGCTGGATCGCGGCAATCACTTCATCAACAAAGGCATAGTATTCATCGCCGGTAATCCGCGGCTGATTCCAGCCCATATAAATTGGATCATCCAGCAGTTGTGGGTTGTTGGTACCTACATCTAAAGTAATTGGCAAGGTATAGGCCGGGCTGATCCCACCACATGCGGTATATAAGGATAATTTGCCAATCGGAATCCCCATCCCGCCAATCCCCTGATCACCAAGACCTAAGATGCGCTCGCCATCAGTGATTACAATCACCTTCACGTTTTTCTTGTTCACATTTTGCAGAATGTCATCAATATGGCCGCGGTCCGGATAAGCCAGGAAGATGCCACGATGACGACGATAAATATCGGAAAAACGCTGGCAGGCCTCACCGACCGTTGGGGTATAAATAATCGGCATCATTTCACTTAAGTGATGCTCAATTAAGTGATAGAACAGGGTTTCGTTGGTGTCCTGAATATTTCGTAAATAAATATGCTTGTTGATGGCATCGTTAAACGACACATACTGCTGATAGGAGCGCTGACTCTGTTCTTCAATGCTCTCGATGGCATGTGGAAGTAAACCGTGGAGATTAAAATGGCGGCGTTCCTCTTCTGTAAATGCACCGCCTTTATTAAGCAAAGGCAGCTCCAGAAGCGTGTTTCCGGCATAAGGGATGTAAAGCGGTTTTTTGGTGGCTGAATTCGCTGATGTCATTTCCGATCTCATTATTCGATGATCCAGAAGGAGGCTCAAAGCAAAAGTTCCTCTGGGAGATAAGCTAGCTTAGCCCGTTTTGAGGACAATGGGGTATTTAGAAAATTGATAATGATTTGTGGATAATTTAGGTACTGAATAAATTTGTCCAATCCGGCATCCAGTCACGAAATAACGCTTTCCCAAAGCCGAAAATGCGGTTTTTTGTACCCAGATCAATCCCCTGCCTGTTTAGCTTACAAATCTCCGTTCCTGCGGGATGTAGTTTTTCGCTGTTTTTCTGTTACATGCAGCCAGTGCAGATTTTTCAATTGGCCTCAATTTGGGTATGCTCTGGGGCAAAACACAACGACATATTTAAAAATCATGTATATCAAGCCATGGATTACACTGGGCGGTTTGGCCGCTGTGCTGGGGTTAGGCGGCTGCCAGACCCTTTCCAATACCACTGAAAAAGTCAGCGATCAGGTGACCGGTTTATTCTCCAGTAAAGACAAAGCGCCGAAAATCGACAAAGATGGCGTGGTCGATATCAGTAAAAAAACCCTGGAGCAACTGGAAAAATTTACTGCCAGCATGCCGACTCAACAATGGGTCTATATTGAAAATGAACAGCTGGGACGCTATCAGCTGAAAAACAAGGCTCAGGATGGAGTGATTCTGACTCTGGCCCTGCACTGCAAGATCAGCAGCCAGCGACCAACCTTCTCGCTGAGCAGTGCCGAAGGCAAGACATTGTTAAAGGCTTATGATCCGAATGCCGGACAGATCCAGTTCCTGCTCGACAATCAGAATTATGGCAATCCTTTTAATGTACATACCGATGAGCCATTGAAACGCTTCCAGGCAGCCATTGCGCAGGCCAAGGTGATCAAGATTTTTAATGCCTCCCGGCTTTATACCTTCCAGAATGGCAATGCCGATCTGCTGAGTAAACCGGTGTCCTGTCAGGAGTCTGGTGCATCGGGCTAAATGCTATTTGGGTGCGCCCGGCATATCCACCAGCATCGCGGTAAAACGGCGCACCAGCGGCAACACCACCAGCACCACCGGAAAGGCAATGGCCCAGGAAATCATCCAGTTCTGGAACCACAGTGTGATCAGCCCTTCGACCCAGCCCAGCGCACGCAGCATATTGACCATTGAAATAATACCGCTCATCAGGCCAGACAGCAGCAGCGGCATAATAATGCCCGCCCATTTTGCTGGCAGTTTAGGAATATTGGCGATAATTACAGGACGTTTGGCGTGCATGCATGCTCCTACAGCGGGACAAATCCGTCATTGATCAGGTTATTTCATGGCCATGTTAGCATTTTCAGGCTACAGATGGCGCAGAATGTCGGACAATCTTCATTCACTACAAATGGGTTCACCTAAAGACAGTGAAATTTGCTATATTTGCTGTTTTTCTGCGACATTTATTTTTCGACTGATTATGAATACGGCAATCCAAGCAGCTCTTGAACATGCAGTGCAATCCCTTCAAGCAGAAGGTGTCCTCCCAGCAGACTGGAACAACACCAGTAATTTGACGCGAACCAAAGACCGAAGCCACGGTGACTTTGCCTCAAATATCGCCATGATTGCCTCTAAAGCTGCGGGCATGAAGCCGCGTGATCTGGCCGAAAAAATTCTGGCTGCATTGCCAGAAGTGGCAGATATCAGCAAAGCAGAAATTGCCGGTCCGGGGTTTATCAACTTCTTCTTAAATGCCGACCAGCGTTTTGCCATTCTTGATCAAATTCAGGCGCAGCAAGACCAGTTTGGTCGCACCAAGGTCAACGCGGGCAAACGTATTCAGGTTGAATTCGTTTCTGCCAACCCGACGTCCAGCCTGCACGTGGGTCATGGTCGCGGTGCCGCTTACGGCATGACCGTTGCCAATCTGCTCGAAGCCACCGGCGCGACCGTAGATCGTGAATACTATGTGAACGATGCCGGCCGTCAAATGGATATTCTGGCAACATCAACTTACTTACGTTATCTGGAACTGACCGGTCAGGAACTGGTGTTCCCGAAAAATGCCTATCAGGGTGATTACGTCAAAGAAATCGCGCAAAGCATTATCGACCAGGATGGTGATGCTTACGTACGCCCAGTGGCCGATGTCTATAAAGATGTGCCGGAAGATGTGCAGTATGCAGCTGAACCGGATGCAGAAGGCAACAAGGTGGTCCTGTCTGGCGATAAAGAAAAACACATTGATGGTCTGATTTTCAATTCACAGACTTTAATTGGCGAAGGCTATCGCGTATTCCATCAGGCCGCTTTAAAAGCCATTCTGGATGACATTAAAGATGACCTCGGTGAATTTGGCGTAACCTTTAACCAGTGGTTTAGCGAAGCCTCTTTAACTGAAAAAATTGATGAAGCGCTGCAAACGCTGGATCAGCGTGGTTATCTGTATGAGCAAGATGGCAACATCTGGTTTAAATCGACTGAGTTTGGCGATGAAAAAGACCGCGTGGTCAAACGTCGTAATGGTCAAACCACTTATTTCGCTTCAGACATTGCGTATCACCTGAACAAATTACAACGTGGCTATACCGACCTGATTGATATCTGGGGCTCTGACCACCACGGTTATATCTCTCGTGTAAAAGCTGCAATTGATGCGATGGGGTATGACTCGAAAAAACTAACTGTTTTACTGGTGCAGTTTGTCAGCTTATGGCGCGGCGGCGAGATGGTTCAGATGTCTTCCCGTTCTGGCCAGTTCGTGACCTTGCGTGACCTGCGTAAAGAAGTCGGCAACGATGCAGCACGTTTCTACTACGTCATGCGTAAATCTGAACAGCACATCGACTTTGACCTGGATTTAGCAGTCTCACAAAGCAAAGACAATGCGGTGTATTACATCCAGTATGCACATGCGCGTATCTGCCGTATGCTGGAAAAAGCGGCCAGCACAGGCGTGTATTTTAATGCGCTTGACGCGCGTCAGTTTGCGGCCAAGCTGGAACTGGAGGCTGAAACTGAAATTCTTGCCAAGCTGGCGGCCTATCCTGAAATTGTGACCCGTGCTGCCAATGCCTGCGAACCCCATCAGGTGGGTAACTACTTGAAAGAATTAGCAGCTTTATTCCACGGCTGGTATAATGAACACAAAGTGCTCAATGATGATGCTGCGCTTACTCAAGCCCGCTTATTGCTTTCAGTAAACGTACAACAAACCTTGCGCAATGGTTTAGAATTATTAGGTGTTTCTGCACCTGAAAGCATGTAAACCAAGACATTCTTCTGCTGGGCAGGCGTACCATCACGCACCTGTCCAGCCAATCAGCCAATAATCAGAATAAAGAGGTTCCCTCGTGTTTGGAAAAACGCAACGCGGTGTATCAGAACGACCAAATAAGCCCAAAAAACCACTCATTCCGACCTGGTTAGGCACACTGGTGGTGATTCTGGTCGTGTTATGTTTCGCAGTGGCCTTAATGCTGTGGAAGCCGTGGGAACCTGTGCCACCAAAAGGCCAGATCACTTCTGAACATTATCAGGAAGACACCAACAAGGATTACCGCTTCTATGACCTGCTGCCCCAGCAACAGGTAACACCAATTCCGGAGCAGGCCGTACCTGAAACCCAAGAACAGACGGCAGTGGTGATTGTCGAAGCGCCAATTGTTGAGCCGGCAGCGCCCGCAGCCGCCAGTGAAGCGACGGCGGGCATCACGCCAACTGAACCGCCCGTGGCCGCGCCTGCCAGCTATATTCTGCAGGTCCGCAGCTATACCGATCCGGATGCCGCCGATGCACGTCGAGCTGAAATTATTCTGAATGGTCTGTCCGCCGATGTGGTCAAAACCGTAGAAGGTGGTGAAACCTGGTATCGGGTAATTTCGGGGCCATATACCTCTGCAGAGGCGGCGCTAATTGCTCAGCAAACCCTGCAACATAGCGGGATTGATTCGATTGTGGTGAAACGCCAATAATAAAAAAGATGCGCAAGCATCTTTTTTTATAGCTTCAAATTTTGTTTAGGCCAACTGTGCCTCTAGCTTCTGTTCACGAGCGAACGCCCGCTGATAGCCCTCGCGCTGTGCCAGTCGCTGCAGATAACGCTCAATCTGCGGATATTTGCCATCAGTACGGCTTTGCAAGGCCTGTAGCGGAAAGGCCACCTGAATATCGGCAAAGGAAAATGTGCCGGCAAAATAGTCATGTGTGGCCAGATAATCTTCCAGAAACTGGATATGATCTTTGAGTCGCGGCTGAATAAAACCCTGCTGGATACCTTCACTGACTTTTGCTGCCACCGGACGAATCAGCCAGGGTGCGCGCTGCGGCACTTTACTGGCCACCAGCTGCATCACCAGCAATGGCATCAGTGAACCTTCGGCATAGTGCATCCAGTAACGGTACTGCTGCTGATCGGCCGGACGTGTTGGCTTGAACTGCTGCGCCACATCATACTGTTCCTGTAAATACTCTAAAATCACCGCAGATTCGGCAATCGGCTGCTCACCATCTGTCAAAATTGGTGCTTTACCCAGCGGATGCACCCGTTTTAACTCTGGTGGCGCGGCAAAACTCGGTAAACGGCGATAAAATTCAATCTGATAAGGCTGGCCCAGTTCTTCTAAGGCCCACAAAATACGGAAGGAACGCGACTGTTCCAGATGATGCACAGTAATCATAATGATACTCTGATTGTTTTTCTTGAAATAAAGAACCACCGGCTACCTTGACCGGTTGCAGCAACTCAGCATCATCAAGCCCATCCATCGATCGCGACGCTTGGGCCTGAAGTTCAATTCATCATGCCTGCTTAACGTGAAGCACGCATTTTATCTGGCAGGGCCGGTGCTTCCAGCCGTGGCCCATTATAATCTGGAATGCTGCCAAAACGCGGGTCCTGATTGACCCACTGGTCACGTGCCTCGCTCAGCTCGTCCTGGGTACGTCCGACAAAGTTCCACCATAGTAAAATCGCGGATTCAAATGGCTCACCGCCCAGTAACAGTACGCGTGCACCCTGGTGCAGTTCAATCTCAATGTCCTGCAGACCCGGCTCCAGCACCACCATATTGTCTTCGTTCAGTTCATGCTGGTTAATATGCGCCGTACCTTCCAACGCCATAAAGCCATATTCAAAGGCCGGATTCAGCTGAAGCCGGGTGCGTGCCGTTTCTGCCGCAGTTAAGTCCACTGCCAGTAACGGGCTATGCACCTCAACCGGCGAACGGGTTTCCAGAAACTCCCCGACCAGCACAGTAAATTCAACCCCATCTCGTGACACCACCGGCAATTCAGGATAATGGTCAAAACGCGGCGGCATATTGCGCTTGGCATCCGGCAAGGCAATCCACAGCTGGGCCGCATGCATGTGGGTTTCCTGCTCTGGCGCGACTTCGGTATGCGAAATCCCCTGCCCGGCTGTCATCAGGTTGACCTGTTTCGGCCGGATCAATTGTTTGGAGCCGATACTATCGGTATGCATGAGGGTGCCTTCAATCATCCAGGTAAAGGTTTGCAGGCCAATATGCGGATGTGGTCCGACATCTAGCCCGTCACCCTGCGGAAAGCTGACCGGACCGGCATGGTCTAAAAAGCACCAGGCGCCAATCATGCGTTTATGACGGCTGGGCAAGGCGCGTTTAATGACGGTGCCCTGCCCGATTTCTGCACGGCGCAGCGGCACTTCCTGAATAAACTGCTGGATATATTTTTCACAATCGTCTGAATGGGACAGTTCGGTATAGTTGGCATTGGTCATAGTTGTATCCTAACTCTGGCGATGTTCCATGTCGCTCATCTTGTTGTTTATCTTATACGCGGATGCTGCATGAGTTTGCTATAGTTCAGTTAATATGCAGCATTCTCCTGGCAGAACAATCAAAAAATCGCTTTTTGTTGTAAGGATTCATGTGAGCACCAGCGCACAATTTCCTCTCTTTTCCTGCCGTTTTGAGGCTTTTTTTCAGCAAATTACCCATATTTAGGGAGGTCTTTTTTTAATCGTCAAAGCTATACTATTACTTTGATTTTATTAACGACTTGGGGCAATTCTATGAAGATGGGAAATCGGATTAGAATGTCGACGAATTCAACAGATCTTGCACCCGATGATTCTGATCGACATATTTTACAAGCGTCAGAGTGCGACCTGGAAAGTCGTCAGGCCCTGGAACAGGCCCTGCAAGATCCGGCTGCCCGTATTCCGCCCCAGTTTGAAGACTATTTTTATAAATTCCAGACCATTCACCAGAAGCTGTATTTACAACAGGTCAATCACATTGGCCAGCTGGCATTTTTACTGTACTTTTTCGCCGATTATTTTGTACTGCCCGATGTCAGTCTGCTCTCCGGTATCGCCAGAGTCATCGTGATTGTACTGGCCATCAGCATTAATTATTTCCTGTTCAAATATGTGAAAGATATCCGGATCCATGACCAGATTTTACCGGTCGGCACGCTGGTTTGTGCCGGCCTGTGGTTTTATCTGATGTCCTTGTCGAACAGCCCCTATATCGATATCTATATCTATGCCTCGGTCATTTTTGTGGTGCTGGCCAATTTGTGTATTCAGGTGCGCTTTAAGCCGGCGCTATATACCTCGTTTTTAATCAGTACCGTGGTGTTTTTAGGCGTATCTAACTTAACCAGCGCCATTGAAACCATTATTTTTGCGCTGGTCTATCTGCCAATCTGGCTGTTCAGTTTATATATCAGCTGGACCAATACCCTGAATGCACGGCGTAATTTTCTCAGAACCATGCTGAATGACTGGAATTTCCATATTCTGCAAGAGCTGGCACATACCGACGAGCTGACCCAACTCAGCAACCGCCGCCAGTTTGTGCATATTGCCGAGCATAAGGTACATGAATGGCCGCAGCATGCTTCGACCTGCCTGCTGATGTTTGATGTCGATTATTTCAAGCAGATTAATGACACCCATGGTCATGATGTCGGTGATCAGGTGCTGCAGACCATTGCTGATATTGCCCGTAAGGAAATGCGGCGCAAGGATATTCTGGCGCGTTTTGGTGGCGAGGAATTTACCGCTTTACTCACCGAAACCAGTCTGCAGGATGCACTGCTGATTGCCGAACGTTTAAGAACCAAAATTGCCCAGCACCGGATTTATATTGGCCAGAATATCAGCCTGAATTTTACTGTTTCGATTGGCGTGTCTGAGCTTAAAGCCGAGCAGCCTGATTTAACCACATTAATTAAAGAAGCTGATATTGCCTTATATGCGGCCAAACAACATGGGCGTAATTGTGTGCTGCACTATGATATTGGCATGAGTGAACCGAAAAAACCGGCCTGCCCGTCCAATATTTCCTGGGTGGTTTAAATGCAAAAAGAGCGCCGAGGCGCTCTGCAAAATGAATTAGAAATTATCTTCATCAAAACGGTCTTGGTCGATTTTATAGATATGGAAACTCCGTTCTATCTGTACCCCTAAACCAAATTCAATCATCAAGGAGGTCAGCTTATTGCCATCAATTAAAACAATACCTGATTTCTTCGCAGACTCAATTGCCTCTTTACTAAAACTTGAAGTTGTAATGAAAACACCCTTCTTGGCGACCTGATCTGCCAAAGCGCCTTTAAACTGCTGAATATCAGGACGCCCCACGGTATTTTCCCAGCGTTTTGCTTGAATATAAATTTTATCCAGACCTAAGCGATCTTCGCTGATTACACCATCAATTCCACCATCATTCGTTTTTCCAATTGCTTGCGCTGCATCTTGATGTGAACCGCCATACCCCATAGCGACAAGAAGATCGACAACAAGTCGTTCAAAAAATAAAGGAGATTTATCTTTTATGATCTGAAGTAAATCATTTTTCAAATTAGACTTTAATAATTCTGTCGTAGTCTGAATCGTTTCTTCAGGTGTTTGTGTTTCCGGATAAACATTTAAACTTTCTGCATCTGTTAAAGTTTTAACTTCCGATTCATCTTCATTTTTCTTGCCAAATTTAAAACTTTTAAACCCGTCAAATTGGGCTAAAAATTCATTGGTTATAGCATTTAAATTTTTTAAATCAATTGTTCTTCCTAAATCACTGATCTCACAATAGGCCCTTTTAGGCTGCTGAATTAAGCCTGCTTTGACTAAATATGTCTTTGCCCATGAAACTCTATCTTTAAATATATTTTTTCCACTTGGCAGTGTTTGATTTAAATCTTCTTCAGACAGATTTGAACGTTCAGCTAAAACATCAGCAGCATCTGAAATTTTAATGGGCTGATCTAATTCCGACAATAATCTCATTAAAGGAAGCATTAACTGATCGTATGTAGGTAAAGACATATTTTTAAACTTAAGATTTTATTTTTATTCAGTATAAATAAAAAAAGAGCGCTTAAGCGCTCTTTTTTAAATAATTTCGGGCTTCTAAACTGCCGCGCACCTTGCGCCGATTTTAAAAGCAATGCTTTAAAATGGGCTCATGGCGTAATTCAGGCACAAAGCAATGCTTCGTAAAACCCCACTGCCGCGGGCACAGCCCTTGGCGTAATTCAGGCGGACAGCAGTACTATCCGAAAGCCCTGAATTACTCCCATTCAATTGTTGCAGGTGGTTTAGACGATACGTCATATACCACACGTGAAACGTCTTTAATCTCGTTCATGATACGAGTTGAAATACGATCTACCAGATCATATGGCAGGTGCGCGAAACGTGCTGTCATAAAGTCAACTGTTTCAACGGCACGCAGGGCAACAACCCAGGCATAACGACGGCCATCACCCACCACCCCAACAGATTTCACTGGCTGGAATACAGCAAAGGCTTGTGCCGTTTTGTCATACCAGCCGCTGGCACGCAGTTCCTGCATAAAGATGTCATCAGCCAGACGTAAAATGTCGGCATATTCTTTTTTCACTTCACCCAGAATACGCACGCCCAAACCTGGACCCGGGAATGGATGACGGTAAATCATGCTGTGTGGCAGACCTAAAGTGGTGCCCAGTTTACGTACTTCATCTTTAAACAGGTCACGTAACGGTTCAACCAGTTCAAAAGCCAAATCATCCGGTAAACCACCCACGTTGTGGTGTGATTTAATTACATGCGCCTTGCCCTGTTTGCTGGCGGCAGATTCAATCACGTCTGGATAAATCGTACCTTGTGCAAGGAAGGTTACGCCATCGAGCTTACGTGCTTCTTCAGCGAAGACTTCGATGAATTCACGACCGATGATTTTACGTTTTTTCTCTGGATCAACTTCGCCAGCCAATGCAGAAAGGAAACGATCTTCAGCATCAGCGCGGATCACGCGGATCCCCATGTTGTCTGCAAACATTTGCATAACCTGGTCGCCTTCGTTTAAACGCAGCAAACCGTTGTCTACAAATACACAGGTCAACTGATCGCCAATTGCCTTGTGCAGAAGTGCCGCTACAACCGATGAATCCACACCACCTGAAAGACCTAACAATACTTTTTCATTGCCAATCTGTGCACGAAGCTGTTCTACACGCAGGTCAATAATATGTTCTGGTGTCCACAGACCACGACAACCACAAATCTGGTGTACGAAGTTCGACAGTAATTCCGCACCTTTAGAAGTGTGCGTTACTTCCGGGTGGAACTGGATGCCGTAGAAACGACGTGTTTCGTCAGATACCATGGCAATTGGGCAGCTTGGAGTTTGCGCTGTCACCTGGAAACCTTCCGGAATACGGGCAACTTTATCGCCGTGGCTCATCCAGACATGCAGCTGGTTTTCACGGTCTTGCAGGTTACCAATCAGCTGGTCACGCACCACGATGTCTACTTCTGCATAGCCAAACTCATGGACAGTACCTGGCTCAACTTTACCGCCAAGCTGTTCGCACATGGTTTGCAGGCCATAACAAATGCCCAATACTGGCACACCCAGTTCAAACACCACTTGTGGTGCACGCGGGCTGCCTTCCTGGTGAACGCTTTCAGGTCCACCCGACAAGATGATACCGTTTGGATTAAATGCACGAATGTCTTCTTCAGACATGTCATAGGCATACATTTCAGAATATACGCCAGCTTCACGAACACGACGTGCGATGAGCTGACTATATTGAGAACCGAAATCCAGAATCAGGATACGATCTTCAGTAATTTGAGTATTGGTAGTCATGACAAACAACTATGAGAGGCAAACGAATATAAGCGCCGTATTCTAGCATTTTTTCTGCGCATTAAACACAAGATTCAGATCAGTCTGTGCGGATCCCCGAATCAGGCCGCTACCGGCAGATATTCCCGCCCCTCTTCTTCAATAGTATTTTTTATTTATTGGGCAAAAAAATAAGGCAGCCGGAGCTGCCTGTACTGAATGACGGGACATCATTTCCCTGCATCACATCTTATTTTTCAATCAGATGATCCAGACTCAGTTTACCTGCACCTTGCAGCACCAATAGCAGGAAACCACCTGAAATCGCCAGGTTCTTCATCAGGTTAACTGCATCTTCCGGTGCACCATGGAACATAAATGCAGTCAGCAAACTGAATACTGCCAGTGCCAATGCCACCAGACGGGTTTGCAGACCCAGTAAAATTGCCAGACCACCACCCAGCTCCAGCAGAATCACCAGCGGTAACAGGCCACCCGGCACCCCCATCGCTTCCATATAGCCCACCGTTGCGCTATAGCCGGCAATTTTGCCCCAGCCCGACACAATAAAAATATAAGCCAGCAAGACACGCGCCAGTAGCAGCGACAGGTTGTTTAAGGCAGGGGTTTGAAAGATTTTGGCAACCACAGTATTTGGATTAAACATGAGAGAACCTAGAGCAGATCAGTAAAAAGATGCTGCTATCTTAGGGACTGGCCGAAGATCAAAAAATCACCATTTCAAAGATGTATCGTTGCAAATTTAGAATGATGACAGCGGAAATTTATTTACGTTTTTCTACTGACTTTCACCAACCGGACTGATAGGATTTGACTACATTTCTGCTTGTTTTTCCCTCATGGAACTGATTGATTTTATCCTGCATGTTGATGCGCATTTACTTGAGTTCATTACCAATTATGGGGTCTGGATTTATGCCATCCTGTTTCTGATTATTTTTGTTGAAACCGGTCTGGTGGTGATGCCCTTTTTACCGGGAGACAGCCTGTTATTTGCAGCCGGTGCGCTGGCGGCCTCGACCGGTGCCATGGATCCGTGGTTATTGGGCGGCTTACTGTTTATTGCCGCTGTCTTGGGCGATACCCTGAACTATCATATTGGTAAATATATTGGGCCACGGGTATTTGAAATTGAATCACGCTTTATTAATAAAAAACACCTGATTGCCACCCAGCAATTCTTTGCCAAGCATGGCGGTAAAACCATTATTTTTGCCCGTTTTGTGCCTTTTGCCCGCACCTTTGCCCCTTTTGTTGCCGGTGCCGGGAGCATGAACTATAAATACTTTCTGACCTATAACGTAGTGGGCGCTTTCTGCTGGATTGGCTCATTTATTACCCTGGGTTATCTGTTTGGTAACATGCCAATTGTGAAAGAGAATTTTACCTATCTGATTTTTGGCATCATTATTTTAAGTGTCTTGCCGGGGGTGATTGGTTTTGCCCGCCAGAAGCTGAAAAAGCAGGTCCGCGCTTAAGCGAAAAAGCGCAGAATAACCGGAAAAGCACACAGCACCAGCAACATGGCCGATCCTTTATACAAGAGATCGGCTTTTATTTGCTTGGATTCTCCCGATAAAATCGCGCGACCAAAAGACATCCAGAACAGCGCAGTCGGCAACAGCACCAGACAGAACACTGCATAAACCATCAAGAAATTGGTCGGATTATCCCAGGTTTCAGTCGGTAAAATCCCGGCAGCAAAAAGTAGTGCCTTGGGATTTTTTAAGGTGGCAAAAAACAGCTGATGCGGGCGGATAGACGGGTTGAGCTGGTTATGCTTGACCAGATGCGCATGCTTCCACAAATGAAAAGCCGTCCACAGCACATATAGTGCGCTCAAGCCATGCAGAATATGGCTTAAATACGGCCAGATTGGGACGGTCAGATGAATCAGCAGCGCCCACAAACTGATGGCATATAAATAGCCGAGCAGCTCGGCAGGCACAAATAAACTGGTTCTGGCAATCCCATGTTGATGTGCTGAACTTGCAAGCAAAGCATTGGTTGGTCCCGGAATAAGCAGAACCGCAATCATTGCCAGCACAAACAGCCAACTTTCAATCATAGACACCTGAAATTACCTGAAATTAGGCGCACACCTTATATTAATTTGATAAAAACTGACAAGTTTTTCTCACGACTGGGAGGATATTTGGACAGATAAAAAAGCCTTTATTTTTATTTAAATTTAAGATTTTTAATAATTTTTTCTGAAACATTTTGCTAAGATTTTTCACGCCGTGACTCGCATAAACTGCCAGCCCAGCGTGAAAAATGCGAAGCCTTAACTGGCCTGCTTGGTGCGTACAACAATTGGACAGCCTTTAAAACGCGCCGCCTGCACAATGGCTTCCTGCTCGCCCAGCACCCGTGCCAGTTCAGTATTTTTGGTATTCGATGATTGTCCCATATTGACCGAAACACTTGGGCCAATGCCCCAGCCGCCACGACTGCCCCAGCCTCCGCCAAGACCCACCCCCACACCAACGCCGGTCCGTTTAGGCGCCTGTACGCCCTGATCAATATAGGACTGAATCCGGTTATATTCGCTTTGCAGCTGCTGACAGTTCAGCGCCTGATAATGTGTAGGCGAGACATAGGTCGGTTTAACCGTCGTGGCACAGGCACCCAGCAGCAAGGTTCCGGCAGCCAGCAGGCTGATATACAGTGTTTTCATGCCCATCTCAGGATTGTTTCTGTTCAATCTCATTGAACAACGATTGATAGGCCTGCGTCAATTTATGATCTGTAGCAAAATGAATAAGCGGCAGATTTTTATGATGCGACTCTTTCATGATGACTGAGGGTGGCAGCATGCTGTTAAATACCGGTAACTGCTCCTCTTTCAGCTGCTCGACCACTTCTCGTGGCAGCTTGGCCTGGGCCTGGAACTGGTTCACCACAATGCCTTCAATCTCCAGCTCGGCATTATGATCTTCCTGGGTTTCCAGCACATTTTCAATCAGGCTGTGCAGGGCACGTTTGGAAAACACATCGCAGTCAAACGGAATTAATACCCGGTCAGCCGCAATCAGCGCCGATAAGGTAAAGAAGTTAAACGCCGGCGGTGTATCAATAAAGACCCGCTCATAACGCCCGGCCAGTGAGGCCAAGGCATCCCGCAATTTATAGATTTTATGTTTGCTTTCTAAGGCATGGGCCAGACTGCCCAGGTCCGGACTGGCTGGAATTACATCCAGATTTGGAAAGGGCGATTGATGCACATAGGCTTCCAGACCTTTGGCGCGGCTTTTTAAGATCGAGCCCAAGGCATTGCCAATTAAGCCTTTGCTTTGGGTATTGCCCAGCACTTCTTCAAAATAGTTCTGGATATTTGGTTCTAGTGCCGGCTTATGGGTGGAATAGGTGGCATCATCCCCCAGTAAATACTGGCTGGAGTTGGCTTGCGGGTCCAAATCAATGACCAGGGTTTTAAAGCCCTGATGGGCACTGATAGCGGCCAGATTGACCGTAATACTGGATTTTCCAACGCCGCCTTTCTGGTTAAAGACCACACGTGTTCGCATGTCTATCCCTCTGATTTTATATTCTAATTGGCTCAAGTGTAGCGAAGTATAGCCGAGAGATAGACATTATTGTCGAACAATTAACCAAAACTTGGCTTGATCATTACCAAGGCGATAATCGCCAGTAATGCAACCAGGGCTATGCCCCAGCCGGCGCGGCGTTGCACCAGTAAAATACTGTCCGTTTTACGGTAGGCTTTCATTAACGAAGACAGCATCACCAGGAATAAAATGATTTTGGCATAAAACCAGGTTTCGACCTGAAAATCCTTTAATGCCAGCAGCACAATTCCGGTTACTACTATCAGCGTAACCGATAAATGTTGTAGCGCCACCCATAGTGTGCGTCCGGCCGGATTGGGCTGGTTGCCCTGCACGCCTTTAAATAAGGTCAGGCCACGGGCCAGCAGAATGACCAGCAATACGCTGATGCTGGTCATATGAATAATTTTAAGTAAAAGTTGGGTTTCCATGAACTGTTCTGATCTCTATTTCTTGTTCGGGGTTATTGTTTCGGGGCGTGGGCACATTCCGGGCTTGAGGTATCCTGTCCTTGCCATTCATCCTGAACAAAGGCATGAATTGCCAGCGCATGAATCTTGCTTGGACTTAACAGATCACCGACCGCGGCATAGACTTGTTGATGACGCTGCACCAGACGTAAACCGGCAAACTGTTCACTGACGATTACCACCTTAAAATGAGATTCCTTCCCCGGATAATAGCCGCCGTGACCAGAAGATTCATTCACCACGTCTAAATGTGTCGGGTTCAGGGTGTGTAAGCGTTCAATCAGTTGTTGTTCTATGCTCATGATCATGCATCCAAAAAGGCCTGAGATTAATCTTAGTATACCCTGTTCTTTTTGCGATATTGTGGCGACCGGCTGAAAACCGGCTTTTTCCCGCCTGAACCGCCGCTATGGGCTGATTTCACAGCAGAAATCATCTAAACCTTGGTCAAAATGGCTTTTATTTATGCAATCAGCACAAGTTTTTTCACAAAGTTATTGACCCTGTTTTTGCATAATGTATTATACACCGCATGCGGGAATAGCTCAGTTGGTAGAGCACAACCTTGCCAAGGTTGGGGTCGCGAGTTCGAGTCTCGTTTCCCGCTCCAAATTCAAAAAGCCCTAATCGAAAGATTGGGGCTTTTTCGTTGTTGATTTTAAATAACATTTTTTCTTTCAGTCTATAAAGCTATCAGCTTCAAAGTGAGTAAAAAGTTAAGTTAGATCAGTTAAGAGTGGGCTTACGTGACCAAAAGTGACCAAAACGTGCCCTATCAATGTCAACTATAGATCAACATGTTTAAGTTTTTGCATGAATTCTACTCAATATGAACTGAGTAATTTTTAAAAAAACCTGAAGCACTCCCTTATGGCTTTCATTAAAGCTTTTTAATCTCTTATAAAAAATGGTGACCAAATTTGGTCACCAAAAATACTTAATAAAAACAATATACTAACTAGAAAATTATTAAATTATATGACGCTTTTTATTAGCAATAATTATTCATCTGGCTTGAACTTTAATAAATCACCAACGTCTACATTTAACAATACGCACAATTTTTCTAATGTTTCAAAATCAATACGAGTTGATTGACCATTATAAAGCTTATGTAAAGTCGTCTTACTCATTCCGGTTGCCCGAGCTACATCTGCCACTTTCATTCTTCGTTCCGCCAAAAGAACAGGCAAGTTACAAACTATCATTAATTACCACCATTGTGTAATAAAGTACTTGCATGATGTATTAAACACATTTATTATTGCATTGTGATCTTAAATAACACCATTGTGATACTTTATAAAAGGATACAAACATGAATCTTACTTATATTACTACAAAAGAATTGGCAGAACGAATCCATTATAACGAACGTACCATTCGTAATCAGTTAAAGGATAGCGTTCTAATCGAAGGTATTCATTACATCCGCCCTTTTGGTGGACGCAAAATTTTATATGTATGGGAGCGTATTGAAGAAGATATGACTAAAACCACTTTAGGCTCGCTACACAGCCTACAACTTCAATAAGGAGGATATTATTATGGCTGCCATCCGTACTAGATACGGTAAGTTATGTGTCGATTTTCGATACTTAAACATCCGTTGTCGTGAAACAACAGCTCTTGAAGACAATGCTCCAAATCGCAAAAAGCTTGAAAAAGTGATTGAGCGAATGGAAGCGGAAATCTTATTGGGTATTTTTGACTATGCTAAGTACTTTCCAAAAAGTTCTCGTTTGAAAGAAATCAAAAATGCAGAAAACAGAGTAAATGAAATCAGCTCTAAAACACCTCTATTTTCAAAGTTCTGTGAAATCTGGTTCACTGATAAAGAAATAGAGTGGCGTACAAGCTATAAGGAGAAAATTCAAATTGTAATCAAAAAGTACTTGATCCCTTTTTTTGGCGCAATTCCTGTTATTAATATTAAAAAGTCAGACATTCTTGGATTCCGTTCATCCCTCGCCAAAGTGACTCACGGAAAAAACCAAGAATGCCTTTCACCATCAAGAATCAACCAGATTATGATAGTGCTTCGTATGATACTCGATAGTGCTGCCGAACGATATGAATTTGATAGCCCTTATAAAAATATCAAGAACTTAAAGCAAGGAAAGATTGAAGTAACACCTTTTTCATTAAAGGAAGTACACGTAATCCTTGCCACAGTTCGTGATGATTTTAAGCCTTATTATACTGTTCGATTTTTCACAGGTATGCGCACCAGTGAGATCGATGGCTTGCAATGGAAAAATGTGGACTTACAACGTCGGGAAATCCACATTCGTGAAGCATTGGTGAATGGGCAGCTTGGTGGAACTAAAACTTATGGTTCTGACCGCACGATCCAGATGAGTGATCGGGTTTATCAGGCCTTTCTGCAACAAAAAAGCTTAAATTCTGGAAAATCAGAATTTGTATTTTGTAATCGCGATGGTGGGCCGCTTGATTATCGCCTGGTCAATAAGCGTGTCTGGCATCCCCTGCTACGCTATTTAGGGCTAAAACCTCGTCGTGCTTATCAAACACGTCATACAGCAGCAACTCTTTGGCTGTCGGCAGGAGAAAATCCGGAATGGATCGCACGTCAATTGGGACATTCAACGACTGAAATGCTATTCCGGGTCTATAGCCGTTACATCCCCAATGTTACGCGCCGCGATGGCAGTGCATTTGAAGCCATGCTGGAAAAACTAAATACAGAGGAGCTTGCACATGAATAGTAAAGCTTTCTTTGGTGGTGTGGTCGTCAGCGCTGAAGCAGATATGGTCGCTCGTGAATTAATCCATGAGCTACACATTCCCAAACTGCACAATCTGGCCTTTTTGCTGGAAATCAATAAATGCTTCGATGATCACCAAGCATTAAGACTCTGGCTACAGCGAATGCTGGATGAAGGGCAAGCCCACTACGATGACTTGGCCCAACAGGCCCGTATCCGGTTAATGAGCCTAGCTCACTAATAAAACAAACATAGAAGGTCATCCAGTCGATGACCTTAGCCCCTTTATACCTATAAAAAGGTGAACACATGCATAAAGATATTTCAATTTGGATGCCACTATATATTGGCGACTTACAGGCAAAATTTGCACGAATGACGGCAGAACAAATTGGTGCGGCACTGCTGTTAATGATGGATTTCTGGAAAAATGGTGCCATTCCTTATGACCTAGCTACTGTATGCAGCATTACAAAATTATCGCAACATACCAAGGCTAAAACTTTGTTGAATACCCTAATGGCCCTGGAATTATTTGAAGTCGAATCTGAGCAGATTCATTCAAATTTTTTAACCAGTTTAAAAAGCCAGGCATTGCAAAATCAGCAAATGAAATCTGATAAAGCTAAAAATGCAGCTCAAGCACGTTGGGGGAAATCCGCAAGTAATGCTCAAGCATCAACCAAGCAACGAAAAGTAAATGCTCAAGCAGCTCCTGAGAAGAGCCCGAGTATTACTCAAGTCATGCTTGAATCATGCCCTTCATCTTCATCTTCATCTTCATCTTCATCTTCATCTTCATCTTCATCTTCATCTTCAAACTTTGAAGAAAAAAATGAGGATTTTTTAGAAAGTTCCAAATGGATTTAGGAGAATAATCATGAATACCGTGCTTAAAACGCTCCAGTTTCGCGCAGAAACAACGGAAACAGCTTGCCCTACCCATCATATACCCCTAATGGAAATTGCGGGTCACAGACTCTGTAAATTGTGTGCCAAAGAAACTGTCCAGTCGTCACATGCAACCTATGAGGACGAACTGCAACAGCGATTACTGCAGCAAAAAATTAAAAACTCAGGGCTCAATAAACGCTACCTGGATCGTGGCTTCAAGAATTATGTAGTTGCATGCCCTGCACAAGACAATACCATCAAGCTATGTCAGGCCTTTGCACAACAGATTATTTCTGACCACAACCCGAACATGTTGATGATTGGTACACCAGGTACAGGTAAAACCCATCTGAGTGCATCAATTATTCGTAACATTCTGCATAACAGTACAAAATCTGCACGCTACTATACCAGTGCAGAAATTGCTCAAAAAATGATGGATACTTGGTCAGATACTTCACGCTCTGAGAAAGAAGTCATCGACCATTTCTCCAGTTTTGATTTATTGGTGATTGATGAATATGGCCTGCATGACCGGCATGAAAAACGCCTAGAGATGGTGCATAAGGTCTTATATAGTCGTTATGACAATATGAAATCTACCCTGCTGATTTCCAATTTCACAGTCCAAAATATGCAGCGGGATTTAGGTGTCCGATTATGGTCACGATTACATGAAAACAATTTGATTGTAGTACCGTGTTATTGGGATGACCGACGAATAAGCGGATAATCGTAACTCTCACTTAAGCCAATTATCTTGCTGAGATGATTGGCTTTCTTTCTAAAGATTCCCTATAAGGCCATCATGAGCAATGTCAAAACCAGGTTTATTACCGCCGCCGATCTCATGCTGCAACTCAGTACAGCCTATCAGCAAGGTAAATTGAGAACCTATATGCAACGCGTGATACTCGCCCCGAAATTATTGATTATCGATGAAATTGGTTATTTGCCCTTTGGACGTGAAGAAGCGAATCTGTTCTTTAACGTGATTGCCAAGCGTTATGAAAAAGGCAGTACGATATTGACGAGTAAATTACCATTTAGCCAATGGTCTAAGTCGTTTGAGGATGATGTCACGTTGACCGCTGCGATGTTAGATCGGTTATTGCATCACTGTCATGTGGTACAAATATCGGGGGAGAGTTATCGTTTGAAGGATAAAAAAAGAATAGGGATTCAGCCTCAGGTTGAAACTTAATACGAGATCAAAGGGGTCAATTTTACTTTGCCATTTGTAAGGTAAAAGGGGTCAATTTTAGAATGCCGTTGACACCGGTTCTCTGCCACTGTCTTAGAAAGGGTGGAACAAATGCATACACCTAAAGAAGTAAAGCACCATTAAGGTGCTTTACTTCTTTGACAATTTAAAACCCCACATAAAACTTCTCAATCAACTGGCGTGTCTTGACCAGCAAATTGCTAAACACGTTCTCCCGCTCAAACAGCTTAACCTTATAGTTTGGTAAGTCCTTCAACTCTTCTTTACGTGGTAGGCGTTTGGTGAACTCATAATGCTCCAGAACCTGCTTCATGGCTTCTGGTTTCAGGTTTTCTTCTTTACAAAGATGCTGATAGGCCTGTTCTTTTTCAGCATCCCAGAATTCAGAAAAAGCCGTTTGGACGCTTTGGCCGTTGATCATCTTCGGCATGTTTTCTTCAATGAATTTTTGAATCAGGTCTTGCTTATCGTGCAAACTAATATCGCTACTGATTAAATCGTAAATTTGCGCTTGGTACTTCTTACGCTTGTCCTCTAAGTCTGTATCAACAACAAGCTGTAGCAGGTTGATGATATAACCAACATTAATGCGATCACTATGCAGTAAATCCAGTTGAAAATCGACATCATCAAGTACAGATACTTTTTCTTTCTTGGTCGTCTTTCTAACGGCACGACATAGGTCAGCATACTTAGAGGCGAAATTCGCAAAGTGCTGTTTATCCAGTTGTGTTTGGTCTTGATCGTACTCAATAAAAGTTTGTAATTGCGCGTTATAGCGCATCACTTCACGGAAAGCTTTAATAAATTCAAGTTGCTGTTCTTCTGTAACAAGATCATCGACTGATTGGTAATTGGGCGTTAAGGCAAACAGTTTGCTCACCGCTGCTTGGTAATCCTGTTCGATTTCCGCATAGCTTGGAACAAGGACGATCTTGGTCGTTTCTTTATTGGAAAATAGTGCCAGCGCTTCATCCGTTGCACGTTTTAGATTGCGGAAACAGATGATATTGCCAAATGGTTTTTTATCATTGTAGACACGGTTGGTACGAGAGAATGCTTGAATCAAGCCATGATATTTCAGGTTTTTATCGACATACAAGGTATTTAGCGGCTTAGAGTCAAAGCCCGTGAGGAACATATTGACCACAATTAGAATATCAATCTGTCTGTTTTTTACGCGCTGTGCAATGTCGCGGTAGTACGCATAAAATTGATCACCAGAATTGTAGTTGGTTTTAAACTGTCGGTTGTAATTGGCAATGTAGCGATCCAGCTTATCCCGACTGGATGAATTGACCTGAGTTGGAATATCTGCGGCTTCTTCATGAATTAAGCCATTTAAGTCATCAGTCGGTACAGCCTCATTTGCCGCATAAGAAAAGATGGTGGCAATGGTCAACGGTTTAAATATCCGACCTTGTGCTTCATCTTCAATTTGCTTTTCAGCCTGCACCTTTTCAAAGAGGTCGTAATATTGGGTCAGTGTTTCGACCGAACTGACACAGAACATTGCCGTAAATTCACGATTACGGGTTTTGGTATCGTGAATATTGACAATGTAGCGGGCAATCATTTCAAGGCGTTGCGGATTGTCATACAGTTCTTTGGTATCGATGCCTTCTACGTCTTCATCATAACTGTCATTCGTCGCCATGCCTTTGGCGGTGTATTTGCCCCGATAATCAATCTGGAACTGCAATACGTTACGGTCACGGATGGCGTCCACAATCACGTATTTATGCAAACACTCATTAAACAGGTAATCGGTCGTCAGTTTTAAACCTGCTTTGCTTTGGCTATTCTTTTCAAAAATAGGCGTACCGGTAAAACCAAACATTTGTGCATTACTAAAGAATTTTTTGATGTTTTGATGGGTATCACCAAATTGGCTACGGTGACACTCATCAAAAATAAACACCACTTTTTTATTTTTAAGATAATCAATCGATTCTAAATAACGGTCGGTGCTGATGGCTCGATTGAGTTTTTGGATGGTGGTCACAATCAGTTTGTCGTGGCGTTGATCCAGCTGTTTCACCAAGGTCGATGTGTTATCGGTGCTGTCCACGCTGTCGGCTTTAAAAGCATTAAATTCGCGTGAGGTTTGCGTGTCGAGGTCGTTACGATCGACCACAAACAGGACCTTTTCTACATCGGGCATTTGCATGATGATCTGACTGGCTTTAAATGAAGTCAGGGTTTTGCCTGAACCTGTAGTGTGCCAAATATAGCCGTTCTGATCGGAGTTTTGCACATGCTCCACAATTTTCTGTACTGCATAAATCTGATAGGGACGTAGCACCATCAGGCTTTTGGTGGTTTCTAGCAGCACCATGTACTGGGTCAGCATTTGGGTCAGATGCTGCTGATTGAAAAAAGCTTCGGCAAAGTCGACAATTTCATTGATGTGTTTGTTATGGACATCCGCCCATGGAAAGGCAAACTCGATGCCTGTGGTGCCGTTGGAGTAATAACGGGTATTGGCACCATTACTAATGACAAACAGCTGAATAAAGCCAAATAGCCCTTGCCCAGCCCAATAGGCTTCACGAATATAGCGTTGTGTCTGATTAAAGGCTTCGGCGATTTCCATGCCGCGTTTTTTCAGCTCGATCTGTACCAAAGGCAAACCATTCACCAAGAGTGTGACATCAAAACGGCTGGTTCTGCCATTATAGTCACGGTGATCAATGGTGATCTGGTTGGTGACCTGATAGATATTTTTGCTAGGATCATCAGACAGGAAAAAAAGGTGTTTACTGGTTCCATCATCAAATTTGACTGGGAACAGATCACGCAGATTCTTGGCGCGTTCAAACACGGTGCCTGTATTTAAAAAACTGATGACGTGTTTCCATTCCGTTTCTGACAGTGGCGCAAGTCCATTGGCGCGTTCAATCTGGGTTTTCAGGTTGGACAGTAGCTGGCTTTCATCCTTGAGCGTGACTGAGGTATAACCCAATTGCTGTAGCTGGCCGATCAGTTCATTTTCAAGTTGGTATTCGCTTTGTACTGTCATTTCACCCTCAAAACCATTTTATCGATATGCTGTTGCTTGATTTATTCAATTATTAACATGCTAAACACCATACCTAGATATGATGTTTAATTGCTCTTGCTTTTAATAAACTAAATTATTTAATCATTTTCTCAGCATTTACGATTAAATTCTTCTCAGCCTCATACGCTTTTAATGCTTTTGGAACGTTTCCTGTGATTAGATTTTCTTCTGAAAAATCTTTAGCAGAAGTTGGAATAACAGTAACGGCTATAGATTTTTTCTTAGCATTTTGTGCTTTTAAATCAGTCCATTTTTTTGCATTGTCATTAAAACCAAAGGTATCGATTGCAATTGAACGATGTACAGTTTCACCTGCTCTTAAACCATTTTTCTTACTACCATAGGTATAGCTATCTATACCTGTATAAGTTGAATAAGGTTCTTGCTCATCATCTAAATAAAGATCGATTTCCCACTGGATTGAGGATAAATCCTGTTTGCTTCCATTATGCACATCAAAAGAAACTAAAGGCTTGCCACGAGTAAAAAACTCACTGCTTGTACCTAAACTTATATTACTCGCTTTAATTTTAGATAAGTCATTATAGATATCAGTCCAATCTTTTTCGATAGACTTCAACCGTTCATATTCATCAAAAACTGCTTGCTTGCGATTATCTACAGCAAGTTTCACAATTTTTCGATAAGTAATATCAGCACCATATTGCTCTTTAAATTTTTCAATAGACTCTACTGTACCTATATTCAGCGTGTTAATAGCCCATTGAACAATTTCTGACTCTTGTTCTGGCAGTTCCCCGTGTATTTTTTTGGATGAATCCGTTAATGTTTGCAAGTTAGTCAAATCAAAAGTAGTATCCAATGGCCCCTTACTACATCCACTAAGTAATACTGCAGCAAACACTGAAGCAATGATCAATTTTTTCATGTTAACCCTCATATAATACATGATGCTTTTAATAAGCAAAAAGCCAAACCCACTTATGGATTTGACTATCAAAAAATTTACACAAACATCTGCTGCAACAAGCCTTTTTTCCAAGTTTTGGCTTGTTCAATTTGCTGTGCCACCACTTCAATTTTTTGGTCGATGGCAGAGAGAAAATCGGCAATTTTGGTTTGTTCTTCTAGGCATGGCAATGGAATGATAGCCGTATTAAAATCTTTAAGATTAAGATTTTGCCGACCGTCACCTGTTGAATAGTTTACACACCAATTAATAAATTTCTTAGAATTAAAATACCATACTAAATAATAAGGGCTAACTTTTTCATTAATTACTCTAGTATTGATTGTTGCGAATCCAATTGCTCCATTTAGCTCTTCAGGTATTAAGCTTGAAACGCCTACATCGCCTGTATGTACCGTCACAATATCATTTACTTTCAATTTTCTATTTTCATAGCTATTTGCAAAATCTGGATCTAAAAAAATTAATCTAACCCGGATCCTGCTTAAGCCGATGATTCCTTAATTTGAATTGTTGGCTTATTTTGATGGGTTAATTGATATGCACATAGTGAGGCGTAAATTCCACTCAGAAATCCATGAAGACTACGTGCTTTA
>NZ_VOXW01000031.1:0-27062 GCF_013420555.1 Acinetobacter sp. Q85-2 | reverse complement strand
CAATACCAGCGCACAGCCCAAAGAATGATTTCGCCCTGAAAATGCCGACCATGGAAAGGATTCATATGCTGCACCTTTAGCTAAAACAGTCTTCAGCTTACCATTCGTGGTTATTTGCAACAGTGCCGGTAATCCTCCCTAAAAATAATAGGATCTAAAAGTAAAGTTTTCTCTTAAAATATAGGCAGGAGATTCTGCATGAAACCAACTATCTAGCTAGCAAAAATCTTATATGATCAGTCGGCAGACAATACAGGTTTCATTCAGTATCGTAAGAATTTAGGCTCGTAAACCCAGAAAAATGTGGAACATAATTATTCACATAAAAAGCCCATTCGAGGGTGAATGGGCTTTTTTAAATTTTGCAAGATGTTGATTTAAAACAAATATTTTATTTATTTCGCATAAGGTGTATTATGTTAATTTTAGGAAATATTAAAACTAATTTTCAGACTTATCCCACCAACTTTGAGCTAAATCAGTATTTTTAGGAATACCTATACCATCACGATACATAACGGAAAGACTTCGCATTGCTTTCTTATTACCTAACTTTGCAGCCTTTTCACGAAGTTCAAAAGCTTTATTAATATTAACTTCTATTCCGCTATCTGCACGAGTATATAGATCAGCTAACTCAACCATTGATTCAGAATGGCCATTTTCTGAGGCTTTCTGAAACCACTTAAAAGCTTTTTGGAAATGTTCTAAAGAATCGTTTTTGTCATCATCTTCCATTAATCTAGCATAGGTAACATATCCATCAGCTAACCAAAACATTGCTGCTACATTTCCATTTTCTGCTGATTTAAGAGCCCAAACTTCAGCTTGATTTTCATCTGAATCAACACCATGACCATATAGATAAATCTCGGCTAATTCTAACTGAGCAGAAGTATCTCCATTTTCTGCTTTCGCTAATAAATCATTAGAAAAAACAGGTTCTGCAAATGTTTCCATTGAAAGGCAAACTCCTAAAGCCATAAAAATATTTGTTAATTTATTCAATTTTTAACCTTTAAACTAAACTGTTAGGCTTGTATATTTTTATATCATACCTAAAAGAAAACTCTAAAATTAGAGTATGTCTTATCTCTATTTAACATAATGGGCATTATTCGAAATTTATGGAAAATAGTATTATTTATCAATAATTTATGATATAAAAAATCGGGGGCGCAAACCCAAAAAGTCGATTTGGAAACAAGTCGGCTTTTTTCTATTCGATCCTGGCATCTTTCGCCAATCAATTTGTTTAAAAAATAGTCTTTTTTTGCGGCTTTTCCTGATTCTATCAGGTGTCCATGGCAAAAATTATCCCCAATTTCTGCGGATAAAACCGGGACAACTTTTAGCCAGATTTGTACGCCCTGGCGCACAAACATTTAGGGATTTTGCGGCTAGGGGATCTGTAGTTTTTTGCTTATGATGAAGTCATACAGGAACAGGAAGTTCCGAAACATACAACAATAATGATAAGTTCAAGAACCAGGACGTGAGGTAGAACAGCAGCCTACCTAGCAGCCAAACACGAAAAACCCCGATATGTCGGGGTTTTTTATTGTCTAACTATGGTAATTAGTTAGTGGTATCTAATTGGTTCTGATTGATAAATTCAATCAGCGTATTCTGAATAAATTCTTCTAACTCAATACCTTGCTCTTTAATTAAGTTTTCAGCCTTTGTAATCGTTTCGCTATCTAATTCAAATGAGATTTCTGCTGAAGTCGATATCAATAAATCATAGTTGTTTTCTACGATTTTTCTAAAGACTCCCTCTGGATTATTCTTTAAGGGCACGTTGAAGGACAGTCGAAGAGCGCTGTTAATAATTTCAACATGGGTATATCCAATATGTACTGTACTTTTTCCTACAAATCCTAAGTGTTTCATAATGATTTTTAAATGTAGTGATAGCAATATCATCATACCTGAAGTAAGGATCAGAAAATATTCAAGGTGTTTCAATTAAAGATGATACTGAGCTTGATGATCTTATGGTTGATATTGTGGAATCACAAGACGAACACGAAATTTTGGCTTTAAAAGTTTCAGATTTTCTGAAAATTTAAAATAACCACAAAGACACCAACAATTCGACTTTAAAATAAGTCGGCTGATGCAAATTCTGACAAATAGATGAGCTAATTAAACATTATATTCAGCTCATATTGTGAGGCGAATATATGCTATATTTAACTCATCTTGGAACGATTCGAGTTATAGATTGAAGATGCAGGAATGGATTTGGCAAACAGAAAACTGGACAAACTTCACATGGCAAGATGAAATCATCCTGCCTAAAACTAGACAAATACATCAAAAAATAGGAATTCTTCTTGGGCAAAGTCAGCATGATTTAGCGAAAGAACAATTTACTTTAGATACTCTACTTGCCAATCTAGTTGCTTCATCAGCGATTGAAAATGAAACTCTAAATGTTTTTTCATTGCGATCATCTCTAGCTCGACGTTTGGGCGTTACTCTTGAACAACCTTATCCAAGCTCAGACAGATCAGAAGGTCTAGCGAATATCATGCTCGATGCGCTTAACAATGTGAAGCAACCGCTCACAGTTGAACGCCTCATGCAATGGCATCGTTGGCTTTTCAATGACCCGGATTGGACAATGCAACGTTTACGCATTGGTCAACTCAGAGGCTCAGAACCTATGCAGGTCGTTTCAGGTCGATTGGATTATCCTACGGTACATTTTGAAGCTCCTCCTAGAGAGGGGCTAGAAAGTCGCTTAAATGCCTTTATCGAGTGGTTTAACCATAGTCTGACCGATTCCTTGCTTGACCCCCTTTTACGCGCAGGCATTACTCATTTATGGTTTGTGACGCTACATCCTTTTGATGATGGTAATGGTCGTATTACACGTACACTGACAGATCTTGCCCTGGCTCAAATGGATGAACAGAGCATTCGTTTGTATGCCATATCTCCTGCGATATTAAACAAACGCAAAAGTTACTATGACATCTTGGAGCAAACCCAAAAAAATGATTCCAATATCACAGATTGGCTGGTCTGGTTTTTAGATACCTTGAATGACAGCCTTGAAACAACCTTAAAGCGGATCAATCGAACTTTATTTAAAAGTCAGTTTTGGCATAAATATTCTAGTTTAGACCTGCATGAAGGGCAACGAAAGGTTTTAAACCGTTTATTGGATGGCGGGGAAAATGGCTTTGAACATGGCATTAGTGCCTCACAATATCAAAAGGTTGCTAAAGTCAGTAAGGCAACAGCTACCCGCCACTTATCTGACTTGCTTGAAAAAGCATGTATAGTCAAATTAGAAGGTGGTGGACGTAACACACGTTATCAAATCAATACTCAATTATAGAAAGACAAAGAGATTAACTATGATGAATTACTTTGCACAGGATCCCTTCTAGGTAATGTTACCTAGGAGGAATCATGAAAAAACTGAAATATCAGTACCAACAGTCTATCAAAGCACATCCTCATGATTATTTTTGGAAAAAATATCCTAATCTGAGAAGTGTTTATTTTAAAAAGTTCAGTACGCAACAAGAAAGAAGTTTTTATTTCATGCATTGCATTGAATATAAAGACTATCCGCTCAAAATACGTGTTGCCCGTGGTAGTGGTTTGCCCTATGTTTGGGATGATTTCCCGACTTATGTCTATAAATTTTCCAAAAGTTGGAAGCACAATTCCAAACGGAAAAACCAGTACTATAAAGAACATGCGAAATGAGAGCACTTGATAAGCTTACTGGATAAAAATTGAAGTCTGACCCGTTTATCCTCAGCGCAAAATAGTCAAATCTTGATGAGAGGCTTTCAGCACATTGTGGACATACATGGCAATGCTCCAGATTTTCCAAACAATTCTATGCTTTGAAATGAAAGCTGTTATTTTGTAGGATCAAATGACCGCATTCCGTATTTTCTTTCATGTCAGAAACCCAACTCAGTCTCAGTGAATACCTGACCACCGTACAGGAAGTCATCCAGCTGACTTTCGATGAAGCGGTATGGGTCAAAGCCGAGATCCGTAATCTCAGCATCAAAGGCGGGCATTACTATCTGGAACTGGCAGAGAAAGATGAAGACAGCCATAAAGTGATTGCCAGCTGTAAAGGCACCCTGTGGAAATTCACCGCACAAAAAATCGTGTTAAGGTTTGAACGGGAAAGCGGCATTGAACTGTCCAGAGACTTGAATGTCCTGATCAAGGTCAAAGCCAAATTTGATCCGCAATATGGTTTCTCCGTCAATATTGAAGATATCGACTCCAGCTTCACCTTAGGTGACATTGCCAAACGCTATCAGCAGATCCTGCAGCGCCTGACCCAGGAAGGCCTGCTCAACAACAACAAACAGCTACCGGCACCTTTTGATTTGCAGAACGTACTGGTCATCGCCCCGGAAAATGCCGCCGGGCTGGGAGACTTTAAAAAAGATGCCGATGCCCTGGCTCAGGCGGGTGTCTGCCACTTCGTTTATCATTCAGCCACCTTCCAGGGCAATACTGCCCCAACCAGCATCATGCAGGCTCTGGCCAGTGCACTCAGGCAGTGGGCTCAAGATTACCAGACCGCTCCCGACCTAATTGTGATCATCCGTGGGGGTGGAGCAGTGAATGATCTGGCGTACCTGAACGACTATGATCTGGCTGCACTGTTGTGTAAAAGAACAGTGCCGATCTGGGTGGGCATTGGCCACGAGAAAGACCGCACCATTCTGGATGAAATCGCGCATCGCTCCTTTGATACCCCAAGTAAAGTCATCGCCGGGATCCGTAACCTGATTGTCGAACGGGTCAATGAAGCCAGTACTGCGCTGCAAACCATCAAACTGCTGTCCCAGCATCAGCTGACCGCCTATCAAAGCCAGAATGACCAGTATCTGAAAACCATCCAAACCCTGGCACAAAGCCAGCTCAATGATGCGCAGCGTAGCGTTGATCTGCTGAAAAGCGATACCCAGTATTTTGCCCAGCAACAGCTGCGGCAGGCTGTACAGCAGACCGAATCCCTGATGCGGGAAACCTTGCTACAGAACCCACGAAACGTGATGGCTAAAGGCTATGCGATTGTCCGCAGTCAGGGCAAAGCCATCCGCTCAGTGCAACAAATCACTGGCCAGCAACTCCAGATCGAACTCCAGGATGGCATGATTGATGCCACCGTGACACAGGTAAATACACATGAACAATGAAGAACTCAGTTTCAAACAGGGCTACGAGATTCTGAAGAAGAATGCCGAACTGCTGGAATCGCAGGAAGAACCGGATATTGATAACCTGATGGCGATCGTTGAAGAATCCATGACCGCCTACAAAGCCTGCAAATCAAGGATTGAGGCGGTTCAGCAGGCGCTCAATGACACCTTTAAGGAATAGAAAAAAAGCCTAAGGACCATAAAAACGCTTTGTCTGTTCAGTACGTATTCCTGTACTTAACTTTATAAAACCATGTGTTAGGTACAAAAATATGGACTTAACGATAACGATCAAACCGGATCTGAGCACTCGACCGATTGAACAGGAGAATACCGTCCGTTACTGCAATCCATGCCGGTCTACCTATCAGTGTTTTGAATCTCGTGAAAAACCCCGTGTTCATCTACCTGCATGTGTGGAATCGGGGTATGGGTCAGTTCTGCGATCGCAATCAGGTTTGCGGACATTTGCTTGCCCAATAACGCTCTAGCTTCCGTTACTTTGTCAGAAACTTCACTGGCTTGAGCTGATTCTTCTACAGGGATTTCGTCCTTTGTTGTTTTAGCCATGCGATTTAAGCCTCCTGAGTTGCTTGCAATATGATGAGCTCAATGTTTTACCATAGCGATATGAGTATCTTCCCAGCAGCGATCCGTCCGCAATAGGGGGGCTGGATAGATGTCCGGTTGTTAATTGTCACCTGTTTAACCTAAAAAGGGATGTTGGCTTAATGGGTAATTTTCAATAATCCCTGCCAGCTGAAATAGTTCTGGGTCAGATGTGTCCGGTTCATCGACCATTTCCGCTGTGGTAAATAACACGATCCCACTGCCAGTTTAGTCTTGCCATATCTGGCTTGCACGGCTTCTAAAGCCTGCATCAGCTGTTCGTTGCTTTCACGCTGGCGATGGTCTGTAAGCAGATCAGGCACATAGCGGGTCTTGCTGACCAGACCGGTCAGAATCACCCCACATTTTTTATACTTTACCTCTGGCTTATAGATGCCTTGCAGTAACTGCATCGCAGCATGAATCAGATCAAGTACACAGTCCGTGGGTTCCGGGAATTCAAAGGCCAACGATTTGCTGTAATACGCTGTGTTTTGATCAAAGGGATTGGATTGCACAAAAGCAATGATACAGCCACACAGCGAGGCATCCGCACGCAAGCGCATGACTGCATCTTGCACATACTTACCCATGGCTTCTTTCAGATCATCCAGCTCGGTAATCCGTTCTCCAAAGGAGCGGCTAGCCACAATCTGCTGCTTGGGTGCAGGAGCATCCTCCAGTTGCAAACAGGAGATGCCCTGTAATTCCAGCACCGTGCGCTGCATCAGCACTGAAAACAAACTTCCCATGCGATGCGCATCCTGCATGGCCAGATCCAGTACCGAATGGATGCCCATCTGGTTCAGCTTTTTGACCAGCTTACGTCCCACACCCCAGACTTCACCCACCTCAATTCCGGCATACAGCGTTTCCTGATCCAGATAATCCAGCTCCAGCACATTGCATACGCCTGCAAAGCCAGGCCATTTCTTGGCAAGGTGATTGGCTAGCTTGGCTTCGGTCTTGCTGCGACCAATCCCGATGGATACCGGCAACCCGATCCAGTCCCAGATCCGCTGTTTCATCTCTCTGGCATAGCGGGTCAAGTCAAAATGCTGTGCATAACTGGTTAAATCCAGAAAACATTCATCAATCGAATAGATTTCCTGTTCATGCGGAGCCACATAACCGGCCAAAATCGAATGGAAGCGATTGGACATTTCCGCATACAGGGCATAGTTGCTCGACAGCACCACCACTTGATGCTGCCGGACAATGTCCTGAACCTGAAACAACGGAACACCCATCTTGATGCCCAGGGCTTTGGCCTCATTACTGCGGGCCACTGCACAACCATCATTATTGCTCAGCACAATCACTGGACGGTGATTCAGGCTGGGATTAAACACCCGTTCACAACTGACATAACAGTTGTTGATGTCGATCAGGGCATAAATCCGCTCGGGGCTGTTCATCTGAACTTCTTGATGACACTGGTGACTACACCCCAGATCAGCAGGGTCTGACCGTCTTTCAAATGGATATCCGCATAATCCGGGTTTTCCGCCTGTAACCAGCGTTTGTCGCCTTCAATCATCAGTCGTTTGATGGTGAAATCATTGTCGATCAGGGCCAGAACAATATCACCATGCTTGGGCTCAATACTGCGGTCCACGATCAGCTTGTCCTTCAGATCAATCCCGGCATCGCGCATGGAAAGCGATTCCACCTCAACGATAAAGGTAGCCTGCTGGTTCTGGATCAGGAACTCGTTCAGATCCAGGGTCTTGTCGATATAGTCTTGGGCTGGGGAAGGGAAACCTGCAGCCACCTTTTGCAAGGCAACCGGAATCTCATAATGTGTTCTGGCTTCAACCGGAGTAATCGAAGCAACATCATTGCGGGCTGGTTTTTTTATCTGATCCAGATACTGCCTGATCTCCAGTACACGGGCTTCGGGAACCCGGATCACTTTGGTTGGGCCTTCATGAACTGGTTTGCGACCAGCACCTTCACGGGCACCACCATGCTGAAATTCATCCATTTTATTTGTTCATCTTGATTGTGTAACATAATCAAGATGGTAAAACAGCAGTGGAAAAAAACAACTCCATTCGTCGGATTGTGTTCTGAATATCTATCTCACCAGAAGGTGGTTATAGATTACTTAGAGCAATCAAACTTGAGCTAAAAATTATTTGCAGCCCAAGCTGTTGAGGTTCAACTTCTACTGCAGAAGGTTTAAATCAAACCTGAGGGAACATGCCACGTGCATAAGAAAAAAGGGCACTGTTGCAAATAACCACTAATGGTAAGCTGAATCCTCTTTTAGCTAAAGGTGCAGCATATGAATCCCTTCCATGGTCGGCATTTTCAGGGTGAAATCATTCTTTGGGCTGTATTTGTCTAGGAAAGTGGTGGCTATTCAGGGCATGGTTCAAGCATGACTTGAGTAATACTCGGGCTGTGCTCATGATTTGCTTGAGCATTACTTGCGGATTTTCCCCAACGTGCTTGGGCTGCATTTTTAGTTTTATCAGATTTGATTTGAAATCAAAATATGTATAAGTTTTTGTAGTTCTCAGATTATTTTAAGTCATTTTGGCTTTGTTGCATAAATATGTAAGCATCTGATTTAAATAAATTTAATTTTGGATCAAAAACAATCAAAACTTTTAAAATCATATAGTTATGAAATCTTTGTGCAACAAAGCCAATCTAAATTGAGAATGATAGCAAGCTGGCTCTGGGTCAAACCAAGTTGATTTGCAGATGATAAAACTGCTTTAGCTAATACCTTTTTTGTTTTGCAATTTTTTCTGATGTTTTATGCATGACTGATCTCAGTTTCAGACGTTGCTAATACCTCGAGTTTATACTATTTGATTATCGTTACTCAGAGTTCAAATTTTTATTACAAACAGCTTAAAGATGAGAAACTATCATTAGATACATCAGTAACTTAAATACCCCAAGTGCTTTTGCATCTTTACTTTTGAAGCAGAATTTAATTCGCCTTTCATTTTCATTCAGGCTGAAGTTTTCTGCCCGTAATGTTAAATCCTGTAATGTCTTTTTGAGCTCTGTCTTGCTCTGTTGAGATAGTTCTAAATGAAGATATTTTTTCGGAAATAAACTATGAATAAAAGAAAGAAGTTTCTTCAGTTGCCGTTTTTCATTCAGTTCAAAAATTAACTGGGCTGAATTGGGCTGAACTTTTTCAAGATAAATTGAGTAGATCGTATGAAGCTGTTTTTTGTATTTACTTTGTACATTTGCATAACGCTCCTGAACATGTTGAATGACCTTTTTTTCCTCCTGATTGGTCGGCAACATGGTGACTAATGCATCAGGAGTTTTCCTTAAAAAATCTGTGGTAAATAACCTCGATGATTTTTTTTGGTTTACACAGGAGGTTTTCAAATGCAGAGCTCTGGCACGTAATTTTTGCGCGATTTGCAAAGGAATAGCTTCAGGTAACAAAAGGTCTTGTTCTTTTTCTACTGCAAGAATGTGATGCAATAGTTCAAAAGTCATCTCTGAGTCATGAGCTCCTAGCATCAGTGAATCAGGTGATTTCTGTTGCCTTTGTTGATATTGATGATCATGTTGCCTGTAACGGTCTTTAGTGAGTTGATCAAATAAAAAGTGTTTGATCGCCCGTTGCTGAACAGGATATTTAATAGCATCATCATGTTTTAGAATATTAAAATAGGCTTCTTTAGGAAGCGGGCTGTGCATTTGATTCAGCTGGTAGCTAATTGCTAGATGCATTAAATGCAGATAGCTAGAACAGGTAGTTTCAGGTGTCAGGTGCCCGGCAAAATGAGAAAGCGCATACCAGGTTTGCTGAGTATTTCTGTTTCGCAGCAATGCATAACGGATACGTAATTGCTCATGTGGGCTATAGTCAGTAAATGCATCTGCAAGTGTTGAGTTTTTTAAAATCAGGTAAAGATGATTAAATGCAGAATGACGCAGACTATGGTAAGTAAAATTGTGCTCTCCAAAAGCTGGCTGGATCAATTGTTTCAATAGAGCATTGACTTCATTTTCATGAGTTTCTTCTAGCGACTGTTTTAAAAATAGCGGTTGTGTAACTGATTTCCCTTGTTCTTTTAGCAGGCGTTTTCTATTCTGACTATATGTTTTAAATGCACGTAATTCTTCTGCTTTAAGTAGATGATGCAGAGGAATCTTGCGGTAAGCTGAGTAGCTTTTTTGATTTTTATTGCGATTGTTGCGAATGGTGAGTATCACAGCATCTTCACTAATAAATAGATCACGTACGAAGATATTCAATGTTTCATTGATCCGTAGTCCGGCTCTGAAACCCAGAATAAAAATCAGTTTAAACATATTTTTATCCTGAACTGAAATACCTTGAGTATTTTCGAGTTGCTCTAGCATATGGTGAAAAATATGGGGCGAGATCAATGCGGTTCTGCAGATTTTTACCTGGATTAAATTATCTAGATCGATAGTGGGTGCGTTAAAAAATAAGGTCTGTTTGTGATGAAACTCCTGTAGACGTTTTTGTAAAGTCTCTCTAGTTGTTTCTTTCTTTAATAAAAGCATTTCTCCATACATATCTTCAAAATCGGCATTTGAAAATGATGAAATGTCTTTGTTTTGCGTTGCCTGCAGCCAATGGACTGCAAACTGTGAAAACATGGTCTTCAGAGAACTTTGCTTGACCGGCTGAAAATCTGCACGTATAAGCTTGCGCTTAAATCGTTGCTGCTGCTGAATAATATGATTGAGAAGGTCCAGTTGAGGTTCCGTTAATTTTGAGCGTAGAATGCTCCACAGCAGCAAACGTTCCAAGGCTGGAGATTGTTTTTTAGCATATAATTCTATGAGTTGATCGCTATAGTTTTTTGCACGAATAGCTTGGCGTATTTCTACTAAAATATCGACTTCATCTAACGTAATAGTGACTGTAGGCTTTTTCTGAGGTTTTTCACAAATATTCTGAACTGTATGGGTAGGCGTGGGTTCAGACTGAATAAAATAGGCTGCTAATTGTTTTTCGAGAGGGCTGGAACTGTAAATTTCATTTTTTAGGATACAAATGGACATTTGATCCAGTCCGCTGTTTTTCAGGAACTGTGTATAGTAAAAACCGTATTTTAACAGGTCTTTACAACGTACCTTTTCCTCAGGGAAGCATTCAATAATACAAGCGTTAATCAGATGTTCTGCATCTTCAATATCCGAAAATAAATCAAACTTTTGATGTTTAAGTCTGTAAATCCAGCATTTCACAATGTCGTGTAGCACAAACGTTTTTGTATAGCTGACTGAAAAATCAGGGTCATTTATACGCTGATTACCGAAATTCCGGTTCGGGATTTCGAGTGTTACCATATGATTTAGGTTTAAAAAACTTTGAAATTTCTTTGTTTTTAAAATGATTTTTAAAAAAAATTGCAGTTCGGCATGGTTATAAATGCCATTAAATAATATTGAGCTGATTAAACAGAAGCCAAGTGATTGGGTGGAACTGAAGTCATTATGTTTTGTCCAGTAAGCAATCATATTCTGGGCAAATTGAGTAATTTTTTTACCATGTTTTAAGGTTTCAATATTTTGCTGTGGTAGAGTTCTCTCATATCTCACAGGAGTGGCGGGCACCGGATAGTTTTGATTCGATAAGCGGTTAAAGCGCTTAATATATTTAGCAAACTCTATACGTGCCATCTGATAGCTACGGATATTTGACTTACAGTGTTCTAAAAGCTGATTATCAACTTGGCGACAAATTTCTGAATAGTTTTCAGGCGTCAGCTCTATACATTTCTCGCTAAACAATTTCAGAAGAAATGCTTTGTTTTTTCTATGCTTTTTTATTCTTTTGAGGGAGTGTGGATGTTTACTCATTCAATCAGGAACCCGTTAAATGTAGACATACTTTTAAGCTTTAAGAGTCCGACCAGCTTGTCTTGCGCTGCTCGAATATGATCGTAATCGGTTGCCTGAAAACCCGAATAGCGGTCAAAAAGTTCCTGCATGGGCCCATCGTGACCAAAGATGCCATTCAGCATATCTTCATCGCAGTGCTGTGCAAAAAAATAGCGAGCGAAATGGCGAGTCCAATTGCGCTGCAAAACTATATCTGGACTGTTCTTTTCAATATCAGCAAGCTCTAAATTTCGGATATATCCTTCAGTCTTGGGATATACAAGAAAGGGGCATTGACCATCAAAGATTTCTTGAATTAGTTCTGTTTTTACTTGGTTAGCACAAGCCTTCATAAGGTGCTGAAATTGTTTTAAGTAATTCAGATAAGACTGTATTTCATCTCGAAGAAAATTATTAAATGGTAGGTAGCGTCCAATGGTACCCGAATAACGTTGCTCTTTATCTGCAACAGCCACCAAACAGTTGTCGAGATCAAGATAATCGAGATTCGGGGGAAAGGCTTCATTTGGTCGGGCAGATGTCATAATCATGCAAACGTACCATAGCCAAATTGAATAATATTTCAGTGTTTTGAAAGGGTTAGGGTTTCCCCGAACTTGCTGGTCAAGCTGTTTAAAAAAGGATTTAACCAGAGGCAGGTCTGGCGTTTGCTGACTACCGAAAGTAACAGGGGATTTAAATTCTTCGATATAACTAGTGTCGAGCTGCGGGCAAACCAGATAAAGTGTTTGGCTATAAATATCGAGGATATCAACAATTTTCATTGAATAGTAATGGCCTGGGGTGTAGCTATTAACGTTTTCTCCACTAAGTAATTTACTTTCCAATTCATATCCGAGTTCATTCAACGTGATATCGCTGATTAAACGAGAAAGGTTTCGAGCTGTTAAATGAAAAGTAAGGCCGTCACTGATTCTACGTAAATATTCTTGTACATCTGAAGCAATATCTGCTTTATCCCACTTTTTTAGTTGAAAAATCTGATCAAAATAAACTTTGGGTAAGGGGATGGTAAAAGAATTTCCTATATTCAGCATATATTCTTTTAATAAAACATCTTTAAATTTAGAGTTATCAAAACTTTGCCGAAAATAGAAGTTTTCAGGGCTAAAAGTAATTTCTTTTCTTTTTGAACTCAGACGGAAATGTTTCCGAAATACTAATAGCTCTTCATAATGCGTCAAACTGAGTACTGAAAATAAAAGCAAGGCATGAATTGGAGAGGTCTTTGCCTGTTCAAACAAAATTCGCATAATATGCTGTGCGGTAGGCAAATCAAAGACACGAGGATTTGACTTGCTCATTAACTGATTCTTGTTTTGATGCAGAACTTTGTTCTTGAGATTATTGACCTGAGCTGTAATAGAGTATTGCTCAAGTTGATTAAATTCAAAATTATGATCTTCAACTTTTTCTATAGTTTTATCTTCGCGCGGTTGTTTGGCCGTACCTTGTTCAAAATGAGTCTGATGCGTTTGTTCATCATCGAGAGATATTCTTGATGTCTTTTGAACATCAGTTTGAGGAGGTTCTTTGGAGCCCGAACTGCTTTGGCGATTTCGTTTTAAACGTTCAGACTGAGTAAAGACATATTGATAGATCACACGCAGATTTGCCAGCTGGCTAATTCGTTCTTCATCTAAATTTGGTATTGAGCGATTAATTAGCTCTTTATTTTCTGTTTCAGCTTCTTTTAGAAGTTTAACTAGCTCTTCTAATTCCATTGGAAGAGTAGGTAAGAAATTGTAAAGCCAATAATATTTCTGTTTTGTGCTAGCTAAACGAAAACGCCTACAAAGATTAACTATGGTAGCTGAATGTCCTTTGCTGTTGAGTGATTCAATACATTGAGTATTGAAAATAGCCCATTTCAGCGCGTTTGATTGATATGCTGATGGAGTGTTGATGACTGCAATAAGGTAATGAACCAGAGGATACTCGCTGACTTTTTTATCAGTCAGGCTTTGAGCTATAAAAGTATTAAGTTTAGTAATTTCATATTGTTGAATGAGGTCGTTGAGCTTGATTGAGTTCTGATAATTTTCCAGCTTTGCTTCTGCCAATACTTGGTAGAAGTTTCGAAACGGCTCAAGCTTTAATTCTTGAGTATCTTCTAAATAACTATATCCATTCATGATGAAATTCCCACCAGAATTTTTTCTAATGAAATTGGACCTGCATAATCTGAAAAAGAACTTACCGGGCTTTGGGATTTGGATAGTCCTGATAATTCTCGCAGTTGGTTGATAGTTAAAATTTTATGACCGAAAACTTCTTGAAGATGGTCAGGTCGGTATTGTTCATTCAGCCAGTATGCAATGATATCTAAGCCCTGAATTGAGTGATGCAAACCAGAACTGAGTAAGCTTCTTACTTCATTTAGAGCCTGAATGATGGATTCATATGAATTATTTTTCTCGTAAGCTTTAAACTTAAATTGAGTTTTATTCTTATTGTAATAATAAGCATAGATCCAGCTGAAATGGCTACTAAAAAAATAGTGATCTGGTTTATCGGTAGTAAGGAGAGGGATATCTATATTTTGTTTAAAAGTGAAATCCAAATGATAGTTTTGCTGTTTCTCATTAAGCTGAAAAAATAAAGCTATCCAGATTTGATAGGCATGCATACATTTCGGATAACACATTAATTTTAAGTTTTTTGAAGATACACGATGACTTTCAATAGCTTTTTTTTTATAGACATATGCTGATGTCTCCCCATATTTATGCCAAGTGGCTGAAAAATAAACTATAATATTCACGTACTTTTTATAGGGGAGTCAAGGGTTACACACCCTATATTGTGTTATTAAATTGTAAATTTCACTATATATAGTGTTTTTAATCTTTTTAGCGGTAATTAAAACCCTATTAAATTATGTTTTTAGTAAATATTTAGAATGTTTAAGTTGGATTTACAAGGAATTGCATATGGAGATTAAAGAACTGAAACAGGTAGAAGTCATTACTGATGTTTTATGTGATGTATGCAACCAATCAACGAAACTAGAGTTTGGAACTTTATCGGCGCATTGGGGCTATGGTTCCAAGCATGACGGGGAAAGATATGAATTGCAGTTATGTGAGAAATGTTTCTTTTATGCCCTGACGACATTAAAAAAAGAGCGAGCAGATGAGTTTATGTTTGATGAAAATTTTGACCCTTCAACCCTGGATGGGTTTGGGTTGAAGTGAACCTATCATCGCGATAGGTTCTAAGAATCCAAAAATATACTGATCCAAATTCAAGCCGGTAGTTTCATTTTTAATGGCGAATAAGGGATTCAGGAAAAATATTGTTCTTTGCTTCGAGGTCACTGAGTTCGGAAAAGGCTTGAATACCGCCTGCAGCTTCAATGCCATCTAAAGCGACAGATAGAGCTTCCTGATCTGACGGGAAAGTTTCATCCCATACAGTAGAAGTACCACTTTGACTCACTACTTCCAGTGTCCAATCACTGTCAGGCAGTCGATAAATGAGAATTTCGACCTGCTGATTATGTTCCTGTAAAACTTGAGATAAGGGAGAGTCGATTAAATCATTTTCATCATAATCGTGAGTATGGTGATTGTCTGACATCAGAGGCAACCTTTATTGTACTTAAGATCCGTCCATAGTAATGAATGAATCAGATTTTGCCTAGCAGGAGGAATATTATCGGTAAAAAGAGCGGTGAATTCTAAAAAAGAATTGCCCCGACAATAAAACAAAATAATCCAAAAATCACCCAAATCCAGACATTCGATTTGGGTTGCTCAGTATGTGATGTATAGAACGGTTGTTGTTCCTGAACAGGATTCTCTTGGTTGCCAGCTCTGTTCTTATAGGGCTGGTGTTTTGAATAGGATAGGCCTGTGCCAGGAATACCAACGCTGGTTCGGGTGCCTTTTTTGCCAATATTTAAAGAAGCACCAGGTTTGCCAATGCTGAACCGTTGTATGGGGCTGGAAGATGCCTACCCATTCAAGCTGACCGAAGCGGTAAAAGACAAGCTTCGATTTATACATCGGCATGTACTGGAAAAAGTTTTTAAATCATCCAAATGATCTCTAAACGACAAAAAACTGAATGCAATAAAATGAATAAAGCCCGTATACAACGGGCTTTATTTAATGATCAACGCGATTAAACGTATTAAGCGGTTTTCATTGAACCGGTTTCTTCAAATTGGGCATGCCAAGACAAAGCTTCATTCAATAAATGTGGTGTCTGACCACCACGCGCGCAGGCACGTTCAAAATAATAATTTAAACTATCACGGTAATCTGGATGAGCACAGATATCGATAATCTTGCGGGCACGTTCACGCGGTGCCAAACCACGCAGATCTGCCAAACCTTGCTCAGTCACCAGAATATCAACGTCATGATCGGTATGGTCGGTATGGCTGACTAGGGGAACGACTGAAGAAATCGCACCACCTTTGGCATAGGATTTGGTCACAAAGATGGCAATATGCGCATGACGGGTAAAATCTCCCGAGCCTCCAATGCCGTTCATCATCTTGGTTCCAGTAACATGGGTTGAATTCACATTTCCGTAAATATCAAACTCAAGTGCTGTATTAATCGCAATAATCCCGAGACGGCGAATCAGTTCAGGATTATTGGAAAGTTCCTGTGGACGCAAGACAATTTTATCTTTGTATCGATCAAAATTGTTCATCACTCGTGCGGCACAGTCATCGGTCAGGGTCATGGAGCAACCTGAAGCAAAGGTCATCTTGCCTGAATCGATAAGCTGGAAAGTGCAATCCTGCAAGACTTCAGAATACATTTCCAGATTATTGAAATTGGAATGTTCGAAGCCGGCAAAGACCGCATTGGCCACGGAGCCCACACCGGATTGCAGCGGCCCCAGATTTTCAGGTAAACGCCCTGCTGCCACTTCCTGTTCAAAGAAATGAATCAGGTGACTGGCAATCGCCAGCGTTTCTTGATCCGGTTCGTCCATGCCAAAGGAAGTGTCTGGAATCTCATTGATGACAATCGCAGAAATTTTTTCAGGTGCAACATGAATCCCGATTGTTCCAATTTTGTCACTGGCTTGAGTCAGAGGAATTGGCCCGCGGTTTGGGCGCGCTTGAGGTACATAGATATCGTGAACACCTTCTAGCGCGGGATTAATCGTCATATCAATTTCAATAATGACCCGATCTGCCATTTCGATGAAATTTGCAGAATTTCCGCAAGAGCCTGTCGGAATAATCTGACCGTCTTCAGTAATCGCAGTTGCAGCAATTACAGCCACATTAATCGCTGGCAAGTTTTTATGACGGATATTATCGGCCAGTTCAGAGAGATGCTGATCGACATACATCACTTCACCGGCATTAATCGCTTTACGTAAAGAAGGATCTGCCTGATAAGGATAACGGCGGGTTATGACATGTGCTTCATTGAGTTTTCCATCAATCCGGTTCCCCAGACTTGCACCTGTCGCCAAGGTAATATGAATTGGATACTTCTGTGCATATTCAGCCAAGGCCAAAGGCACAGTTTTCGCTTCACCTGCCCCCCCAAAACCACTTAAACCAACTACATCGCCATCTTGAATCAGTTGTAGTGCTTTTTCGACAGATACGACTTTATCTTGTAATGGGAGCAAACGAATGCGCTCTAAACCGTTCATAAAAAATCTCAAAAATATAAAATAAAGAGGCATCTGCTCCTGATGAACCAAGAGCATTAACGTCTAAATCAATAATTAATTTTGCTAATTCGAGCATTGAATTTTGGCTGGACTTAAACCAGTTCCACTGCAATCGCAGTTGCTTCACCGCCACCGATACACAGTGCGGCAATACCTTTCTTGCCACCAGTACGTTTTAAGGCATGAATCAAGGTCACAATAATACGGGAACCAGAAGACCCCAGTGGATGACCGAGCGCACATGCGCCACCGTTGATGTTGACTTTTGCAGTATCCAGTTTAAAGCCATCAATGGCTAGCATCGTCACCATGGCAAAAGCCTCATTAATTTCCCAGAGGTCCACATCAGCGGCATCCCAACCGGTTTTTTTCAGGACTTTTTCAATCGCACCGACAGGTGCAATGGTGAATTCCGAAGGATGCTGCGAATGGCTGGCATAGGCCAAAATATTAGCCAGCGGTTTTAAGTTACGCTGTGCAGCAATTTCACTAGAGGTGACCACCAGTGCTGAAGCACCGTCTGAAATTGAACTGGCATTTGCTGCGGTAATGGTTCCGTCTTTTTTGAAGGCTGGACGCAAGCTTGGAATTTTGTCCGCTTTGGCATTTAAAGGCTGTTCATCCTGCTCAACCACCACATCGCCTTTACGGTTACTGACAGTGACTGCTACGATTTCATCTTTAAAGAAGCCTTGCTGAACAGCCGTCACCGCTTTGTTTAATGAGCCAATGGCATAATCGTCCTGCTGTTCGCGTGTATAGCCTTTTTTATCTGCCATTTCCTGTGCCAGAATTCCCATCGACAGACCTGTTTCTGCATCTTCCAGACCTTCCTGGAACATGTGATCCGTGACTTTGCCATGTCCCATACGGAAACCGGCACGTGCCTTGTCCATCAAATATGGCGCATTAGACATAGATTCCATGCCACCTGCGACCACAATTTCAGCCGAACCCGCTTTGATTGCATCTGCTGCCTGCATCACCGCTTTCATGCCTGAGCCACAGATTTTATTGATCGTGGTAGCGCCTGTTGAATCCGGTAAGCCGGCTTGACGCATGGCCTGACGTGCCGGGCCTTGTTTTAAACCCGCCGGCAGTACACAGCCCATAATTACTTCATCAATATCGTTTGCAGTTAAACCTGCACGAGCTACAGCTTCCTTGATCGCCACAGCACCCAAATCAGGCGCCGTACAGCTTGAAAGTGAGCCTTGAAAACCGCCCATTGCGGTACGTACAGCTTCTACAATTACAATCATTCTAATCTCATCCTTTTTCATCATTGTTATTTAACACCGCACAGTAGCAGCTCTGCAGTGTTTGTCCTTCGCAATATTTGCCGGTTTAAGCCTGTGCAGTGAAATAGTCTTCAGGTAATTGCATGACCAGTTCTGCACCTGCCTGAATACGTTGAATTCGGGCACTCAAATCCGGGAGAATTTTGGCGACATAATAGTTCGCCAGTACCAATTTGTTCTGGAAATAGCTATCGTCTTTCGTTGATGCAGCTTTGCTGATACGCGCATACATATACACAAAGCTGAGCAGACCCACCGCATGCAGATAATCGACCGCAATCGAGTTGGCAAAGTCCGGATTCAGTTGAGACTGCTCGACGATAAAGCCGGTGATGTCTTCCAGTTGCTGACAGGTCTCTAATGTCGCCGCTTTAATCGTCAATGAATCATCCAGACCTTGGGCGAACTCGCGGATTTCAGCGATATACTCTGCAATATAAGCACCTTTACATTTGGTGGTTTTACGGCCGATCAGATCAATCGCCTGCACCCCATTGGTCCCTTCATAGATCTGTGAAATGCGCAGGTCACGGATACATTGTTCCATGCCCCATTCACGAATATAACCATGACCACCGAAGCACATTTGTGCTTCAAGTGCAGCATCCAGTGCTTTATCGGTGAGATAAGCTTTGGCAATAGGCGTTAATAAAGCTACACGATCGGTTGCTTTACGCACTGCCTCAGGATCAGTGGAATATTTGGTAATATCTAGCTGCTGACCGACATAGACTGCGAAAGCACGAGAAGCTTCATTATTGGCACGTACATTCAGCAACATACGGCGTACATCACCATGTACTAGAATCGAATCGGCTGGTTTTTCTGGCGATTTAGCGCCGGTTGATGCACGGCCCTGTAAACGGTCGGTCGCATATTGTGCGGCATTCTGATAAGCAAATTCTGCCGCGCCAATGCCTTGAATCCCCATCGACAAACGTTCGTAGTTCATCATCACGAACATGCCCGCCAGACCTTCATTTTCATTGCCCACCATATAGCCTTTAGCACCATCAAAGTTCATGACGCAGGTTGCTGAGCCTTTGATGCCCATCTTATGTTCGATCGAACCGGCAGCCACTGCATTGCGCTCACCCAGGGAACCGTCTGCATTGACCAGGAATTTAGGGACAATAAACAGAGAAATACCGCGTGAACCTGCTGGCGCGTTTGGGGTTTTGGCCAGTACCAGGTGAATGATATTTTCACTCAGATCATGCTCACCGCTGGTAATGAAGATTTTGGTGCCACTGATGTTATAGCTGCCATCTTCATTGGGTTCAGCCTTGGTTTTGATTATGCCAAGATCAGTACCCGAATGTGGCTCAGTCAGACACATGGTGCCCGACCATTCGCCCGTATAGAATTTTGGTAAATAGGTTTCTTTCTGTTCTTGTGAAGCACGATCATTAATCGCCATGCCAGCACCGACAGTTAACAGCGGGTATAGCATGAAAGATGGATTAGTACTCCAGATCATTTCATCAGCCAGTACAGTCAGCATTTTTGGCATGCCCTGACCGCCCCATTCTTCAGGCGCACCCAACCCCACCCAGCCGCCTTCAGCAAACTGTTTGAAAGCTTCTTTAAAACCTGCAGGTGTTTTGACTTCACCATTACTAAACTGAGCACCACCTTCTTCATCTGCAGGTCGGTTTAGATCAAGAATCACATTCTTGGAAAACTTGGCCATCTCCTCCAGAATTGCATTTGCAGTTGCCATATCTAAATGTGCAAGATTTTCATTATCTTGCCAAAATTGTTCGGCCTGAAACACATCATTTAAAATAAATTCCATGTCTTTTAGTGGCGCATTATAAATAGGCATTTTCACATTCCTTCACTGGTGATACTCAATCCTGTTACTGAGTATTTTTTCATTATGGATTCGAGAAAATATTTTGAGACTTTTTGCTCGAATCCATGCATGTCATTCAAAAATCATCATGTCGAATTAATCCAGCAGTAAATCTCATTCAACTAAATAAGCGACATAAAATTTAAAAACCAAAGCTTCATGTCACCGTTATTTACTGAACCAAGCAGGCTTAAAATGATTCTTTATTCACCGCTATAATCCTTTGCCAGGACGGTCTTAAACCGAATAATGATTTCACTTGATGTGCTGAAACAATAAAATAATTATGCTGAAAATGGAATTTTATTTAGCAAAGTTGATCTCTAGGGTTCAGTTTTCTTGACAATATTTCCAGACTGACACTATATATATTTTTCATTGTCAGCAGTTGCTGCATAAATATACAAAATTAGATAAATATCACGACCTTAGTTTTATAGCTATCTTGGGTAAAATTGAATATTCTTGAAAGGTTCTTTTTCGAAAAATATGGACCAAGAGGATGACGACTGTAAAACAGCAGAACTTCCTTCTTCGTAAAGAGAAGATCCTGAGCATGGCAGAAAGTCTACTGCTTGATAATAATCAGGACATCACCTTGAGTGAACTTGCTGAAGAACTGGACATCGCCAAAGGAACCATCTACAAGCATTTTAAAAGCAAGAACCAGTTATATTTAGAACTCATCATTCTGAATGAAAAAAGAATTCTGGCAATTTCCGATAAATATAATAACGATATTAAAAATTATGTTTCGCAATATATGCTTTATCACATGCTCAATTCAAACCGGACTATTTTGCTGCATGTTATTGAAGAGCGTTTAACCAATAATGAAAAAAACCTGAAAGAGTTATTTCAGGAACTCTACCGTATTCGTGAAGAACGGATTATCCGCATTAAAGATATGACCCATGATTATCTGGTGTCTTTAGACAGTGCCATGTCAATCCGGGATTATTTATCTTATATCTGGACAGTCACTTATGGCGCTTCATTATTATTAAATTCGACCAGTTATCAAAAAGCGATTGGTTCACGTGAACGCCTGATTAAGCTATATATTAATCAGGCGCTGATGACCCCGGATAAAATCTCATCAGTATAATCACTAAAATAAAAAATGCCTGATTCGATCAGGCATTTTTTATCTGGCTATATGATTTCATAAGATCACTTTCGCGATCTAACTCGACAACCATCAGGCAGCCACAGGCGGGAAACCATCTTCGGTTAAAGCTGCAACAATCTCAGACTCACTGGCTGTCGATTCAACTTCGACCAGTTTAGTGGCCCCATCAATATTCACAGTGGCATTTTCATCCAGATCTTTAATTGAACCGTACCGGGTTTGTCGGAGACTTTTTTATTTAAGTTAGGCCACCTGACCTAACGGGTTAATCTTATCATAGTACATTGCTTCAAACTCAAAAGGCGATACATAACCCAGTGCACTGTGTACACGCTTTTTATTGAACCAATCTACCCAGTTTAGTGTCGCAAGTTATACATCTGCTAAACCTTGCCAATCTGCTTTTAAATATTCAATCACCTCTGTTTTGTATAAGCCATTCACCGTTTCAGCCAGAGCATTATCGTATGAATCACCAGTTGTACCGACTGATGCTCGTAAATTTGCAGCTTCTAAACGATGAAGCATATTCAGCAGATATTGCAGTCAGGGACTTTTACTTCGACATATAAGTTTGCTTTGCTGATAAGTATCACGCGTCTGGCGATTGAACAGGGTCAAGATACCGGTGCTGCCTTGCATTTGGACTATCAGGATATTGCGGAAAAGTTTATTGACCTGTACTGGAAACAGTCTCTGCCGTTTCAGTTTAACCAGTATGAGCCTTTTACTATTCATCAAAGCACTGGTAAGCAGGCAAAGATCATCAGTGAAATTCAGAATGCACAGCAACAATTCAAGACCTTGGCCGCGTTGAGAAAGGATGTATTTTACTGGAACAGGCTGAAGCGAACAGTTGCGACAACGGTTAAGCAAATGCCGGTAGTATATTTGCAGAATCTGAATGGTCAAACCGTAGAGTTTCTCTATCATCTGCAGGATTGCAAACAGTCACTTAAGCTGTTGCCCAAGGTGATGTATTGCTTAAGACAATTCAGTGAAATTATTGAAGAGCTGTGCCAAAAGCGCTGGATTGATTTTGTCCGACTGAACAAGCAGAACCTAGTTGTACTTGATGGCTTGCCTGACCTAGATGAATTCATGTTTGCTCCAAGTCGTAATCAATTGGGGCAGGTCGCGGACTTCTTAATCGACTTACAGCAATGCCAGTTTTTACTGTGGCAAAAGCCTGAAAAACTCAAAATATGCCGTGGATCATTTTATTCCCTGGTCTCTATATCCTGCCGATACCGGACATAATTTTGTCCTGGCAGATGATAAATGTAATTCACTGAAAAGTAATTATCTAGCGTCCGAGCAATTCTTAGATCAATGGAGAGAACGTAATCATCTGCATGATCAGGCGATTAGTCGGGAGATTTCGCAACTCGGTTTTTTGACCGATCTGCAGCGTTCACATCGGGTTGCAGACTGGGCCTATCAGCAGGCGATTGAGCATGAGTATTTAGTTTGGTTGGGGGGCAAAGATAAACAGATATTGGCTCATCCTATATCTGGTGTCTTTTGAGACCGTTATTCTTTGCAGAGATTCTGTTATCCAAAGACCAATATTTTCGAGAACAAATTGAATATTCAGCAAAATAGTATTCTATAGACAGCTGAATTAGAGCTTTCAGCCCTTACAGACTTTTAACTGGAGGCCTTCATTCTCACAATATGTTGCTACAAAATTTAGAATATTCACCTGTTTGGAGATTGAATTGATAGATCACTTGGCTTGAGCACGACAATTTATGTCCTTTCCCATTTTTTTACTGCTGCATGATTTAGAATTTTAGGTAAAATCATTTGATTAATGATTCACTTAATTGGACTTCTATAACAATGACCCACGTACAACTGCAACAATTACAAAAACAACTTTGGAATATTGCCAATACTTTGCGTGGTACCATGGGCGCCGATGAATTCCGTGATTACATTCTGGGTTTTATTTTCTTTAAATATTTATCAGAAAAATCGGTGAACTTTGCCAATGAATTGCTCGATGGTGAGGAGGTCAGCTTTTTAGAATTAGATGAAAATAATGCTGAGCATGTGCCGTACATCGAAGAAATTAAAAAGAATGCCATTGCCGAAGTCGGTTATGCGCTCACACCCAAACAGCTATTCCATACCTTAGCCGAGCGTGGTCGTCAGGGCGAATTCATTTTGGATGATTTAACTGCGACCTTAAAATCAATTGAACAAAGCACGTTAGGCACCGACTCTGCCGATGACTTTGCCAACCTGTTTGAAGACTTAGATCTAAACTCGACCAAGCTTGGCAATAATGCCAGCGACCGTAATGCACTGGTGGCGAAAGTCCTGAGTCATTTAGATGATATTGATTTTGATATTAGTAATACCGAAGCCGATGTACTGGGTGATGCTTACGAGTACCTGATTGGTGAGTTTGCATCAGGTGCGGGCAAAAAAGCGGGGGAATTCTATACCCCGCAAACGGTATCGACTTTATTGGCAAAGATTGTCACCCAAGGCAAAGAGCGTTTACGTTCAGTCTATGACCCGACTTGTGGTTCAGGTTCGTTGTTGCTACGGGTAAAACGTGAAGTTAAAGATGTCGATATGATTTACGGTCAGGAGATGAACCGTACTACTTACAACTTGGCACGCATGAACATGATTCTGCATGATGTGCATTTTGCCAAGTTCGACATCAAGCAGGAAAATACCTTAACCCGTCCGCAGCATTTAGATAAAAAGTTTGATGCGGTGGTGGCGAATCCGCCATTTTCTGCAAAATGGTCTGCCGATCCTTTATTTTTACAAGATGAACGTTTTGCCGCGTATGGCAAACTGGCGCCAAGTTCTAAAGCCGATATGGCGTTTGTACAGCACATGCTGTATCAACTCGATGACAACGGCACCATGGCGGTGGTGTTGCCGCATGGCGTTTTGTTCCGTGGTTCGAGCGAGGGCGTGATTCGTCAGTATTTGATTGAACAGTTGAACGTGGTGGATGCGATTATTGGTCTACCCGCCAATATTTTCTATGGCACGTCTATTCCGACCTGTATTTTGGTGTTGAAGAAAAACCGTGAGCAGAGCAGCAATATTCTGTTTATTGATGCCAGCAATGATTTTGAAAAGCAGAAGAACCAAAACAAGTTATTGCCTGAGCATTTGGATAAGATTGTTGCGGCATTTGAAAAGCGTGAAAATATTGAAAAATATGCGCATGTGGCGACCTTGCAGGAAGTGAAAGATAACGATTACAACCTGAATATTCCGCGTTATGTCGATACTTTTGAAGCGGAAGCCGAAATTGATTTAGATGCGATTGCAAAACAGCTTCAAGCTTTGGAACACGACAGCCAAAAAACCGATGCCATCATTGCAGATTTCTGCAAAGAGCTAGGCATTGTTTCACCGTTTGCGGAGGTGAAGTAATGGCTGTGCCTAAATTACGTTTTAAAGAGTTTGATGGGGATTGGACAAAATCATCATTAATAAATCTAGCAAAAGATAAGTCTTTAAATAATGGTGTTTTTAATGACCAAAATAAGGTTGGTCAAGGTTATAAGCTAATTAATGTCTTAGACATGTATATTGAAAGAGATATCGATGAATCTAGATTATCTTTATTAGATTTAGATTTAAAGGAATTTGAACGCAATAAAGTGAAATTTGGCGATATATTTTTTACTCGCTCCTCCTTAGTTAAAGAAGGGGCGAATTCAAACATGAGGTGCGACAGTTTCAAAAGCCTTATGATAATCAACAAGCTGAGCAAACTTCTCTAATGGTGTAAGCCAATCTAACGCTTTTCTAGGACGAGTATTCAGTGACATGGCAACTTGATTTAAATAATGCTGATCTGCCTGATTTAAATCAATCCCTTTAGGTAAATATTGCCTAATTAAACCATTCATATTTTCGCATGTGCCTTTTTGCCATGGTGAATGTGGGTCACAGAAATATACATCTATGCCTAAATCTTCTTCGAGTATTTTATGTTCTGACATCTCACGTCCACGGTCATAGGTCAACGTTTTACGCAGTTCTGCAGGTAAATATTTCAGAGCTTCAGTTAAAGCCTTGCGCACTGATTCTGCCTTTGCATCAGGTAATGTTGCCAAGATACAGAGCCGTGTATTTCGTTCAATAAGTGTTGCTATCGAACTTTTATTGTCTTTACCTTTAATTAAATCGGCCTCCCAATGACCCGGTATTTTTCTTTCTTGAACTTCGGCTGGGCGCTCATGAATAGTTTTAATATCCTGTAATATAGAATCTTTTTTAGGTTCACCGTTAGCTTTTCGCTTTTTATTTTCATGACGCAGACAGGATAATAAGTCTTTTTTCAACTCACCCTTTGGTAATGCTCGTATAGTTGAGTAAATCGTTGTATGGCTTACATTCATTATTTGATCCAAATCAGGAAATGTCTTTAAACGCTTCGATATTTGCTGAGGAGACCATAAACAACGGATCGCTTCAACAATAAATCTCCAGAGGATTGAGTCGATTTTGAGTTTTCTGTGACCACGTCTACGTCTAGCGAAGGTGTTATCAGAAGCATATCGAGCTTGATAAACGTCATTGATGCTATTTCTTTTAAGTTCACGATAGATCGTACTAGGATGTCTTTTAATAAGTTCAGCAAATTTTCTGGGTGAAAAGCCTTCTTTTCTTGACTCAAGCATTAATGCAGTACGATCTTCAAAGTTAAGATGATGGTATGACAATTTTATATACTCCATAAACCCTTTAAATTAATTAGGTGGTTTATGTCGCACTTCAAGTTTTACTCTGCCAGGAATTGCTTTCTCGAATGTTTATTTAGGTCATAGCCAAGATATTACTTATGATGGACATTTAATCAAATTAAGTCCTGATTTAGAAGTCACAAATCCTAGTTTTTTAAACTATGCATTAAAAACATCTAAGGTTCGTAAGCAACTAATACAGGGTGGCAAAACAGCTACCATGACAACTATAGGTCAGCAGGAAGTCGGTAAGACAACTATTGATTTTCCAGTTTTAGATGAACAAAACAAAATCGCCTCTTTCCTTTCCGCAGTCGATGAAAAGATCCGCCAACTGAACCAAAAACACGAACTGCTTAGCCAATACAAACAAGGCATGATGCAAAAGCTGTTTAGCCAGCAGCTTCGTTTTAAAGCGGATGATGGGAGTGAGTTTGGGGAGTGGGAGGAAAAAAGCATATTAAAAATTGCTGATGTTTCAATTGGTTTAGTTACAACTATGACTACGAACTATCGAGAGAAGGGTGTTCCATTAATTCGCAATTCCGATATTAAACCAAATAAAATAGCAGTAGATAGATTAACCTGAATCGCGGATAAGAAATTGACTTGAAAAATAAGAGGACTAGAGCCATCAGTTGAGTTACCACACCAAACTCACAACTCTAGTCCTGATGTTCAATAGTACCGAATTATTCTGCGTAATTG
>NZ_VOXW01000002.1:0-143079 GCF_013420555.1 Acinetobacter sp. Q85-2 | reverse complement strand
TTCAGGCGCTATCAACATTGCAGCGATTGCTGAATTGGTTGGCGGTTTAATTGGTGGTGGCGCTGGCGATATTGATATCAGTGCAATTGCCGGATTAGTCAGTGGATTAATCGGTGGTGGTTCAGGCGCTATCAACATTGCAGCGATTGCTGAATTGGTTGGCGGTTTAATTGGTGGTGGCGCTGGCGATATTGATATCAGTGCAATTGCCGGATTAGTCAGTGGATTAATCGGTGGTGGTTCAGGCGATCTCGATATCACAGCGATTGCTGAATTGGTTGGTGGTTTAATTGGCGGCGGTACGGGTGACTTTGATATCGGTGCAATCGTAGAGCTGGTAAGCGGTCTGATGGGTGGTAGTTCAGGCGATATCGACATCGCAGCGATTGCTGAGCTTGTCGGTGGTCTCATCGGTGGTGGCGCTAGCGATATTGATATCGGTGCAATTGCCGGATTAGTCAGCGGATTAATTGGTGGTGGTTCAGGTGATCTCGACATTGCAGCCATTGCTGACCTGGTCGGTGGTCTCATCGGCGGTGGTGCCGGCGACTTTGATATTGGTGCAATTTCAGAACTGGTCGGTGGCTTAATCGGTGGTAATACGGGTGAAATTAACCTTGAAACGATTTCTGAACTGCTTGAAGGACTCATCGGCAATAACACCGGTGATCTGAACCTTGAAACACTGACCCAGTTATTTGAAGGCTTAACAGGTGGCAGCAGTGAGTTTGACTTAAGTGCCTTACTTGGCGGTCTCCCAGACATCGGCAGTGGTTTTGATTTAGGTGGCTTACTGGAAGGTCTGACTGACGGTGGCACAGACTTTGACCTAGGCAATCTTACTGACAGCTTGGGCGATGCATTTGGTTCAACTGACTTTAATCTGGAAGATCTGTTACAAGGCGCCAGTACAGGAGCAGACAGCAGTCTGAGTCTGGACAACCTGTTACCTGAACTTCAAGAAGCTCTGCAATCGACCAGTACAGAAAGCAGTAGCAGCAACTTTGACCTGCTCAGCCTTGCGCCGCAACTGCCTGCAATTGATCTGGATTCATCTACCCCATTCATTTAATGGATTTGATAAAGTCATAAAAATACGCGCTACAGGCGCGTATTTTTTATGGTTGCCGTTTAGATACCGCGCCAGTCCACACGGGCATGACGCTCGGTCTGATAAATTCTCAGTACATATTGCCCTAAAGGTAAATCACTGAGTTCCTGTTTAAATTGCAGGAATTGTTCGGACAAGGTTTCGCCCTGCTCTTTTTCCCACGGTGTATCCTGAATTTCCAGAATCGGAGCCAGCATGGAACAGACCGCAATATCCGCCAGGCCTAAACGCTCACCGACAAAATATGCGCCGCCATTGGCTATCAGACGCTGGTTTAATTCGGCTATTAAACGGCGCATTTCCCGTTCCGATTCATCAACCTTGTCCTGATCCAGCTGATAGCCTTTGGAAATCAGCATCTTCATAATGGGTTTGGAATATTTTTCAAATTGACGTAAATAACCTTTTTCACCAATCAGCAAATCTAAAGGCTGTTCACTTTCAGATAAAGTATGTGCCAGTCCCCAGCGGCGAACGTGATAACCCAGAGTCGAGGCCAACTGGTCAATCTCCAGTGCTTCATTGCGCTGCGTCGGGTCTGGGCGTAATAAGGTATGCTCCGGATACACTTCATCTAAATACAGGGCAATTTGGGTACTGTCTGCAATCCATTGATCCTGATCGCGTAAAATCGGCAGCTTGTTTTGTCCGGTTTTTAGCTTGGCAAAAGCACGGTGCACACCCGGAATTAAATTCTGCGCGTTATAATCCAGTTCCTTATGATCCAGCAACCAGCGTGCTTTTTCACAAAAATGAGATAAGGGAAACTGGTACAAAATACGCATATCTTCTCCGTCAATTTTTATTTTTTGTTCAATAATTTGAACAGCCAACATCCATTGGCTACTTTAGTCATACTGCTGCCGAAAAACAATGCGCTTTTTATTCAAAAATCGCCGGTATTCGGCCAAACGCTTCATCAAGCGTATCTAGGTCAGGCTATCCTGTTTAAAAATCAACACAGATACGGCACGCATTACACCACCATCCGCAGCACATATTTCAGAAATATGCTTTTTCAACAAACATCCCCGCCATGACCTGACTTTATGCTGGCTTTCATGTAAAATCAGCGACAATTTTTGAATAACACTTTGTGAGTCATTTCATGGGTTTTAATTGTGGTATTGTAGGTCTGCCTAACGTTGGTAAATCGACTCTTTTCAACGCCTTAACCAAAGCTGCAATTGCTGCTGAAAACTTCCCGTTCTGTACCATTGAGCCAAACACCGGTATTGTGCCGGTGCCGGATGCGCGTTTAGACAAACTGGCGGCCATTGTAAACCCACAACGTGTCCTGCCGACCACCATGGAATTTGTGGATATCGCCGGTCTGGTTGCAGGTGCTTCAAAAGGTGAAGGTCTGGGTAACCAGTTCCTGGCCAACATCCGTGAAACTGACGCGATTGCTCACGTGGTGCGTTGTTTTGAAGATGAAAACGTCATTCATGTGAATGGTAAAATTGACCCGCTGGACGATATTGCCACCATCAACACTGAACTTGCGCTGGCCGACTTAGAAACGGTATCGAAAGCCGTGACCCGTTTAACCAAAACAGCCAAAGGCGGTGACAAAGAAGCGGTTGCGACCAAAGCCGTTTTAGAAAAAATCCTGCCATTACTGGATGAAGGCAAACCGGCACGTGCAGCCAATCTGGACGATGACGAACGTAAACTGATTCGTGGTTTTGGTTTATTAACCTTAAAACCAACCATGTATATTGCCAACGTGGCGGAAGATGGCTTTGAAAACAACCCGCACTTAGATGCAGTACGTGAACTGGCAGCAGCTGAAAATGCGATTGTAGTACCACTCTGCAACCAGATTGAAGCCGAAATTTCATTATTAGAAGATGATGAACGTGCTGAATTCTTAGAAGCAATGGGTATGGAAGAACCTGGCCTGAACGTGGTCATCCGCGCAGGTTATGGCTTACTCGGCCTACAAACTTACTTCACTGCCGGTGTGCAGGAAGTACGTGCCTGGACGGTGAAAGTCGGTGCAACCGCTCCACAAGCGGCAGGTGTCATTCATACCGACTTCGAAAAAGGCTTTATCCGTGCTGAATGTGTGGCCTATGATGATTTCGTACAATACAACGGCGAAGCCGGTGCCAAAGAAGCAGGTAAATGGCGTTTAGAGGGTAAAACTTACATCGTACAAGATGGTGATGTTTTACACTTCCGTTTTAACGTGTAATCGCCTGATATCAATGAAAAACCCTCAAATATTTGAGGGTTTTTTTATACTCTTTTTTTGAAGAGCAATCTTTGGCTCACCACAATTTAAGCAAGAAAATTAATCAATCAGCGAACCGATCTTGATATCTTCTTTGATTTACTGAGATGTTATTGAATTCCCTACGCTTTCCAGTTCTCGAAAGCGCTTGATTTCAGTGCACTCAAGCGCACCATAACCGTTCAGCACCGTGAAAGATGCGCCAATATCTTGCAGACTAATTGTGTAATGTAATCGCTATTCTGATTGCAAAGATCAATTTAATACGGCGGCGCCATTAAAAAAGCGGAGCCAGAACTCCGCTTATTGATGCTTCAGGATGCTGTCGCAATCGCATTGCCTTTTTGTTTGGGATCGGTATTGCCCAGTTCCGGATGGGCAATCGCATCGGCACATTGCTGTTTATCGCGTTCATAATCGGCCTGTTTCTGGCTTACCGTTGCGCTACTTTCCAAAGTGGCACGCGCCCAGATTTCCAGACTGGTGAGTGCTTTACGGCATAAGGCATATTTTCCTTCGGTGACTGAATCGGTCATTTTGACGTTAATGCGCCATTCGGTGCTTAACTGGCGCGCCGGTTTGCGTACATTATCTTCAATTAAATTGCGCTGTTTGCGATAAACATAAGGTTCCACCTCATTCATCAGCTTCCAGGCCGCTTCTGCATACGCCGTTGCATCATTGGTCAGTTTCGGTGCAGGTTTAATTTCCGGTTTTTCACCGGACTGATCGCTCCCACAGGCCTGTAATAACAGGCTACTGCCCAGTACAGTCGCAACCACAAATTGACGTGTTTTGAACATCCACATATCTGGCTCGCTTCAACAAACATTTCGGCACTATGCTAGTGAATTCGGGTACAATACACAATCATCATTTGACTCCTTGTTCAACTCTCCTTCAGGTGTGTCGTGTCTGAACACAAAACGCTTTCCACACAGCCAGCCGGTTTTTGGCAAGGCGCTAAAGATAGCCAAGCCATTATTTTTACTTATCTCCCCGTTTCTTTTGCATTTGGCGTTTCGGCGACCCAATTCGGTTTTAGCGCCTGGGAAGCCCTGTTTTTATCCTGCACCATGTATGCCGGTGCCAGCCAGTTTCTGGTGGTGGCCCTGTTAGGCAGCGGTACCTCCATCTGGATGACCGCCCTGACTGTCATTGCACTGGATATTCGCCATCTGCTCTATGGCCCGGCCCTAACCAACCTGATTCAGGACCGGCTCAATTTAAAGAAAACCGCGATCTGGGCCTGGGGCCTGACCGATGAAGTCTTTGCTTCCGGCATGATCAAGCTGTCGCAGCGCCGGCAACAATGGTCGGAATCCTGGATGCTGGGTTTAAGTCTGTTTAGCTGGATGTCATGGGCGCTCGGTTCTTTACTGGGCGGTCTGTTTGCCGATCAGGTCAGTAAGCTGCCGCAGTTTTTACAAGCCGCACTGGATTTCCTGTTACCGGCCCTGTTCCTGAGTTTCCTGCTGGCCGCCTTTGAGAAAAAACATACCTTTGTGGTCAGTGTGACTTTGGTGGTATCTGCCATCGCCTGCTATTTCATTGACCTGTCCGCTGCCATCTTTATTGGTATTTTATCGGGCATTTTTGCAGGTCTGTTCAAACACTATGTCTTAAAACAACCGGATGATGCATACGCAGGAGGCTCACATGAATCTTGAAATTATTCTGGTCGGAATTGTGGTCGGCATCGCCAATTTTGCTTCACGCTTTGGACCGTTTTTTGTGATTCAGAAGTTTCAGCAGGACTCACAAAAACGGGGTGCCCTCTGGCTAAAGATTGCTTTGGGTTCAATTGGTATTGCCGCAATCAGTTCAATGCTGGTGGTCGCGACCTTGCCACCGTTACTGGAAACGCCCAATAAAAGTTTTGCCATGCTGGTCGGATTTATAGTGCTGGCCGGGCTGTATTTTAAATACAAGAAAATTGTACCGGCCACCTTGACTGCGGCCGTGACCTATGGCCTGATTTATACCTATATTCCATTTTCCTTCTAGGTTTTGACTTCAACACCAGACGCAGTGCTGCAGTTGTGCTGCGTTTTCAACACTGTATTTCCTCTTGCCCACTGCGTCTAAAAATTGTTGGACAAAATCACGATTTTCTCCGAATCGGCACTAACATCGCGGTGCAGTTCTGCTATGCTAAAAGCCCATAAAATCAAGCATGGATGAATTACATGAGCGTGACGATTGGTACTCCTCTTCAAGCTTCGGCATTTAAAGTATTGCTATTGGGTTCAGGAGAATTGGGGAAAGAGGTGGTGATTTCTTTACAACGTTTAGGTGTAGAAGTGCATGCCGCCGACCGATATGATCATGCCCCTGCCATGCAAGTGGCGCATCATGCCCATACCATTAATATGGCCGATCCTAACGCACTGAAACAGCTGATTGCTCAGGTGCAACCGCATCTGATTGTGCCGGAAATTGAAGCCATTGCCACAGAAGTACTGCTGGATATTGAAGCGCAAAACGTTGCTACCGTGATTCCATCAGCCAAGGCAGTCAATCTGACCATGAACCGCGAAGGCATCCGCCGTCTAGCTGCAGAAGAACTGGGACTGCCAACCTCTGCCTACCGTTTTGCCGACTCGCTGGAAAGCTTCCGTGCAGCCTGTGATGATATTGGCTATCCAAACTTTGTGAAGCCGGTGATGTCCTCCTCAGGCAAAGGCCAATCCCGGGTAAAAAGCTTTGATGAAGTCGATGCCGCCTGGGACTATGCGCAAACCGGTGGCCGTGTGAATCAGGGCACCGTGATTGTTGAATCGCAGATTGATTTTGATTTTGAAATTACCCTACTCACGGTACGCTCTAAACATCCAGAAACTGGTGAAATTGAAACCTCATTCTGCGACCCTATTGGCCATCGTCAGGATGCCGGTGATTATGTCGAAAGCTGGCAGCCACAACCAATGAGCAGCCAGGCCTTAGCAGAAGCCAAACGTATTGCCCACAAGGTTACCAGCGCACTTGGCGGCTGCGGTATTTTTGGGGTAGAACTGTTTGTCAAAGGCGATCAAGTGTGGTTTAGTGAAGTGTCACCGCGTCCACACGATACCGGTTTAGTCACGTTGGCCTCACAATACCAGAGTGAATTCGAATTACATGCCCGTGCGATTCTCGGCTTGCCAGTGAACACGGCGCGTCATAGTGTGGCTGCCAGTGCAGTGATTTATGCCGGTGTGGATGACCAGAACCTGTCATTTTCTGGCTTGAATCTTGCTTTAGCTCACCCGGATACTGATTTACGTCTGTTTGGCAAACCGGAAGGCTTCAAGCGTCGCCGCATGGGTGTGGCCACCGCCCGCGCAGAAACCACTGAGCAGGCACGTGAGCTGGCTTACGCTACTGCACAAAACGTCAGTGTCAATCAAAACTAGTCGCACAACACGGAACGCTGTTCATGATCAACACCTTACCCTTGCTGAATTACGTAAAAAGTAACCATGACATTCAGGCCATTAATCAGTGGCGAAGTGATGTTGAACATCAGCTGGGGGAATGTTTTGAAAATGGACATTCGATCCGTGACATTATTCTGGCGCGCTCCAATTTTATTGATGAGGCGCTAAAATTCCTGTGGCAACATGCCGGACTGGACCAGACCGATTTAGGCCTGTTTGCGGTGGGCGGTTATGGCCGCCGCGAAATGTTGCCCTATTCCGATGTCGACATCATGATCCTGTCAGAAGATGAAATCTCGCCGGAACAGGAAAAGCTGATTTCAACCTTTATTTCATCGCTGTGGGATGTCGGTAATTTCAAACCCGGCATTAGCGTGCGTACCATTCAGGATTGCGTGATTCAGGCCACCAATGACCTGACTGTGGCCACCGCTTTAATTGAAGCACGACTGATTATTGGCAATGAACATCTGGCCAAATGGCCACGCCGGATTGTGTCGCAAACCTGGACCGATAAAACCTTTTTTGATGCCAAGATGGAAGAGCAAGCCAAACGCTATGCTCAGCACAACCATACCGAAAGCAATTTAGAGCCGGATATTAAAACTGCACCGGGTGGCATCCGCGATATTAACCAGATTGGCTGGATTGCCAAACGGCATTTCCGTGTCAACCGTATTTATGATCTGGTGCATCTGGGTTTTATTTCCGAGTTTGAGCTGGGCGTACTGGAAGAAGCCGAAAGTTTCCTCTGGGAAATTCGCCATTATTTGCACCTGCTGACCAAACGCGATGAAAACCGCCTGCTGTTTGATTATCAGCGTGATATTGCAGCCAAGTTCGGCTATGTCCGTGAAGAAGGCAAATCACCCAATTATCCGATTGAACAGTTCATGAAGCGTTATTACCGCACCGCGCAGCAGGTGTCGACGCTAAATGAAATGTTACTGGCCTATTTTAATGAATCGGTGATTACCCCGCGCCTGCCGCAATATGAACGCCAGATTGAAGAAATTAATGAAAACTTCAAACTGGTCGATGGCAAACTGGCGGTGCAGCATCACAAGATTTTTTCTGAAAAGCCCAGTGCGATTCTGGAAATTTTCTATCTGCTGGCCAATCGTCCTGAAATTACCGGGATTCGTGCCCGCACCTTACGCCTGCTGACCCTGGCTGCCAAACGCATTGACCGCGATTTTCGTGATAATCCAGTCCATCAGGCGCTGTTTATGGCGATTTTACGCTCGCCGTACCGTTTATATGACACCATGGTGGCAATGAAACGCTATGGTGTATTGGGCAACTATATTCCGGCTTTCGGGCAAATTACCGGCCTGATGCAATATGACCTGTTCCATATTTATACCGTCGATGCGCACACCCTGCTGCTGATTCGCAACCTGAACCGCTTTAAAGAACCGGAATTTGCCAAAGATTTTCCGGTGGTCAGCTCGGTGTTCCAGCGTCTGGCGCGTCGTGACATTGTCTATCTCGCCGCAATTTTCCATGACATTGCCAAAGGTCGTGGCGGCGATCATAGTGAACTTGGTGCCGCCGATGCAATAGCCTTCTGCCGCACGCATGGCTTTACCGAGCGTGAATGTAATCTGGTGGCCTGGCTGGTGCAAAACCATCTGCTGATGTCAGTCACTGCACAGAAAAAAGATATTTCCGATCCGGATGTGGTCAAAGCCTTTGCCGAACTGATGGGCGATATGGAACATCTGGATTATCTGTATACCCTAACTGTGGCCGATATTAACGCCACCAATCCAACCTTATGGAACACCTGGCGCGCCTCGCTGATGCGCCAGCTATACACCCATGCCCGTGATGTGATCCGTTCCGGCCTGGGTCGTCCGGTGGATTATCAGATGCTGATTGAAGACACCAAATTTGCGGCCAGCGAATTACTGGTCGAGGATTTCTCGCTGGAAGAAGTGGAAAAAGTCTGGCAGGAACTGGGCGATGAATACTTCCTGAAAGAAACCGCCGATGAAATTGCCTGGCATACCCGTGCCATCTTGCAGCACAGTGATAATCCGGCACCGTTGGTACTGATGCGCGCGCATCGTAAATATGCGCAAGATGCGGTGCAAATCTTTATTTACACCCAAGATCAGCCGAACCTGTTTGCCACCACCGTGGCGATTTTAGACCGCATGAATCTGGATGTGCAGGACGCGCGGATTATTACCGCCACCAAAGCCTTTAGTTTAGATACTTATGTGGTACTGGACCGTTTTGGTACCCTGCTGACCGATGCCGAGCGTCAGGACACCGTGATTCAATCACTGGTCACTGCATTAAGCCAGTCAGACAAATATCCGGGGCTGATGCAGCGCCTGATTCCGCGCCAGCTGCGCCATTTTGATATTGAAAATACTGTCGACATCAGCCTGAATGCCGCACTCAACCAGAACATGGTGGAAATTGCGACACTTGACCAGCCGGGCTTACTTGCCAAAGTCGGCGGCTTGTTTATGATGCAGGGGCTGGATATTCATTCTGCTAAAATTGCCACTCTAGGCGAACGTGCTGAAGATATTTTCTTTGTCACCAAAAAAGATGGTACGCCTATGAATGCAGAAGAAGCCAAAAGCTTTGCGGCCAAATTAAAGGCAGCACTTGATGAAGCCTCAAATCAGGTGTGCCAACATTAACATCAACCTATCGGTAACGATTACATGAACTCAAGTTTGTCTTTATTGCACCCTTATCCATTTGAAAAGTTAAACCGACTTTTTCAGGATATACAACCGGCCGATTTACCGCTGATTCCCCTCTCGATTGGAGAACCGAAGCACCCGGCACCGGAATTTGTAAAACAGGCCATTATTGACAACTTCCAGCATTTATCGACTTACCCGAACAGCAAGGGTCTGCCTGAATTACGCCACAGCATTGCCCAGTGGCTGAGTCGCCGTTTCAAGCTAAACAGCATCAGTGCAGATCACCATGTTTTACCGGTTTCAGGTACCCGTGAAGCGATCTTCTCTTTTGTACAGGCACTGGTGAAACGTGAAGATGCACCGTATGTGGTGATGCCAAACCCGTTTTACCAGATTTATGAAGGCGCAACCTTGCTGGCTGGGGCCAAACCGTATTTCATTAACTGTACCGAAGACAACCAGTATTTAGGTGACTTTGATGCCGTGCCGGCCGAAGTCTGGGAAAAAACTGCCTTGCTATTTGTCTGCACGCCGGGCAACCCGACCGGTGCGGTACTGTCCAAAGACCAGTTTAAAAAGCTGATTGCGCTGTCCGATCAATACGGTTTTGTGATTGCCTCGGATGAATGCTATTCAGAACTGTGGTTTGATGAAGCACCGACTGGCCTGCTCGAAGTTTGTGCCGAAATAGGCCGCGACGACTATAAAAACTGCGTGGTTTTCCATTCCCTGTCCAAGCGCTCCAATCTGCCGGGGATGCGTTCAGGCTTTGTTGCCGGCGATGCCGATTTACTGAAACCGTATTTGCAATACCGTACCTATCACGGTGCAGCCATGCCGGTACAGCATCAACTGGCCTCTATTGCGGCTTGGGATGATGAGCAGCACGTTGAAGACAACCGCGTGCAATACCGCGCCAAATTTGACTTGTTCCAAAGCGAGCTGGGGCAACTACTCCCTTTACAAAAACCGGATGCCGGTTTCTATTACTGGCTCAAAGTTGATAATGATGAAGCCTTTGCCAAAATGCTGATGGAAAAAGCGCATATTAAAGTGTTGCCGGGCCGGTATTTATCGCGTGAAACCGAGCAAGGTAATCCGGGTGAAAATCATGTCCGTTTAGCCTTGGTGGCCGATATCGCCCAGTGCGAACAGGTGATTCAGCGCCTCAAAGCGATTTTGTAGGTGCTGATATTAAAAAATCCACTCTATTGAGTGGATTTTTCATTTTAGGCAGGACTAAACACTGTTTGCATGGATGAGGATCATCCCCAAAATTAAAGCTGATACTGAAATCACCTGCCCTGTATTAACCCTGTAAGGCCTGTTCAATATCCTGTTCCAGCGCATCCGGCTTGGTGGTTGGTGCATAGCGATTTAAGACTTTGCCATCTTTGCCAATTAAAAACTTGGTAAAGTTCCACTTGATGCCATTGCCCAAAATGCCTTTGCTGTTATTGGTTAAATAACGGAAAATTGCGTGTGCTTCCGGGCCTTTGACATCAACCTTGGCAAACATGGGAAAGCTGACCCCATAATTTTTCTGGCAAAAGGCCCCGATCTGCTCATTGGAACCGGGGTCCTGGCCACCAAACTGGTTACAGGGAAAGCCGAGCACCTCAAAGCCTTGGGTCTTGTATTTTTCATACAGCTTTTCCAGTCCGGCAAACTGCGGGGTAAAACCGCATTTGCTGGCGGTATTCACCACCAATAAAACCTTGCCTTCATAATCGGCAAATGATTTATTTTTCCCATCTAACAACTCAGCCTCAAACTGATAAATGTTGGTCATGGATAGGTTTCCTCATCACTTTTTTCTTGTGTTTTTAGTTCTAATGACGCCGAGTTGACGCAATAGCGCAAGCCGGTCGGTTGCGGTCCATCATCAAAAACATGGCCCAAATGTGCATCACAATGATGACAGACAATTTCGGTACGCACCATGCCATGCGACTGATCGTTATGTTCTTCCACAACCCCCGGGGCAATTGGACGGTAGAAACTTGGCCAGCCACTGCCGCTGTCGTATTTGGTGTCGGAAGAAAATAAGGCTTCTCCACAGCAACGGCACACATACACCCCATCCTGTTTGCTATTCCAGTATTTCCCTGTAAAGGCCGGTTCGGTTCCTTTTTGTCGTGTAATCCGAAACTCTTCTGGTGATAACTCTCTTTGCCATTCTCGGTCTGTTTTATTGAGTTTTCCCATCACTAACTCCTTTAAATCTTTGACATTCAATGTCATGCTTCAGTACTTCCATATTTACGCTAGAGCTTGCAAAATATCTAGCTAAATTTCAGTATAGATTGTGATAATTGCGTAATCTATTTTTTGCTAACAGAAACATATAATTGGATGGAATTATGTCCACAGGTAACACGACTCCTCGCGAAATTAAAAAATCCTCAAAACTCGAGCATGTATGCTACGACATTCGCGGACCTGTGTTACGAGCGGCCAATGAAATGGAAGAGGCCGGCCATAAAATTATTAAACTGAATATTGGTAACCCCGCCCCCTTCGGCTTTGAAGCCCCACAGGAAATTATTAACGATGTGGCGCTGAACCTGCCGAATGCAGTCGGTTATACCGACTCCAAAGGGATTTTCCCGGCACGTAAGGCTATTTGCCAGTATTATCAGCAAAAAGGCATTTTTGACCTGCACGTTAATGATGTCTATATCGGCAATGGTGTGTCTGAGCTAATCGTAATGGCCATGCAAGGCCTGCTGGATGATGGCGATGAAATGCTGATTCCAATGCCGGACTATCCACTGTGGACGGCGGCGGTTAATCTGTCGGGTGGTACGGCCATTCACTATAAATGTGATGAAGAAAATCACTGGTATCCAGATCTGGCCGATATGGAAAGCAAAATCACACCCAATACCCGCGGTATTGTGATTATTAACCCGAACAACCCGACCGGTGCAGTTTATCCACGTCATGTGCTGGAACAGATTGTCGCGCTGGCAAAAAAATATGATCTGATTTTATTTGCCGACGAAATTTACGACAAAATCGTGTATGACGGCATTGAACATGTGTCGGTTGCAGCCCTGGCTGGTGATCAGCTGTGTATTTCATTCAACGGTTTATCTAAAGCCTACCGTATTGCCGGCTACCGTTCTGGCTGGATGGCCATTACTGGCGACCGTTCACGCGCAGCCGACTATATTGAAGGTCTGGACATGCTGGCCTCTATGCGTCTGTGTGCCAACCATCAGGCGCAATATGCGATTCAGACCGCGCTTGGTGGCTATCAGTCAATTAATGACCTGATCCGTCCGGGTGGCCGTCTGTATGAACAGCGCAATATTGCCTGGGAAATGCTGAACGAAATTCCGGGTGTGTCTTGCGTCAAGCCAGAAGGTGCAATGTACTGCTTCCCGAAACTGGACCCAAATGTCTACGCCATTGAAGATGATGAAAAACTGATGCTGGATTTCCTGAAAGCCGAAAAAGTGCTGCTGGTTCAAGGCACCGGCTTTAACTGGCCAACCCCAGATCATTTCCGTGTGGTGTTCCTGCCGGCTGAAAATGAATTACGTGAAGCGCTTAGCCGCTTGGGCCGTTTCCTGGCGAAAATCCGCTAAGCTGAAATACAATAAAAAAGCCGTGATCTATTCACGGCTTTTTTGTGCAGACGAGAAAGCTTAAAGTGATTTCAGCGGATTGCCGTATTGCTGTAAATAGGCCTGCCCCAGCGCTTCCGAACCTTTAAAACTGAGATGATCATCATCCTGATTTCGATACAGCGGCGTCCCCTCGACACTTAAATCACATTGCTGCGCATCACACAGCACCTTGGTCGGCTCGACCACAATCAGTTGTGGGTACTGCTGCTGCAATTCATTCATCCACTGATAAATTGGTGCATTGCTCTGCTGGAATGCCTCTGCCGACACCGCGCATTCACGCTCAATCCCCAGCCATTCACGGCGTAATGAACAATTGGCCTGATCCGGATCAATCACCGGAACATCCATCAGCATCACTACATACTCGCTGCTGGCCAGTGCACTATCCACCGCAGCCTGTAAACCGGCAAAATAACTGTCTAAATGATTCGCGACCTGACTGTCCTCTTCTGCGCTCGGATGCAGATCATGCCCGGCATCCAGATACTGGCTAAAGGCAGCTGACATCACCACAAACTGATAATGATGCTGTTTTAAATGCGCCTCAATTGCGTCATTGCGGGCTTGAAAGGCAGCCACTTCATGCTCACCACGGCCACGCTGGACACCCGGTAAATAAATAGTGGTGTCCTGAGTGCTGTCATAACCGCGCAGTCCGGCATCTTTGGCCCAGACATCCAGCAGTCCGGTATAACTGTTGGCATGTGAGTCACCAATCAGCATAAAATCAATCTGCGGTTTTTCCACACCCAGCACACAGTCTTGCGGATTGGCCAGCGTTTCAGGATTGGGAAAGCTGTGACATTTCTGCCGGATGCCATGCGCAAACGAATTTAAGGCTGCCATCTGGTTTTGCACTTGCGGACTTAGGCGCTCCGGAAAACCCTGATGCTGACTGACCAGCTGCGCCACGCCAATAAAACAGAGCGCCGGCGCCACAAAACCGCTCAGAATGACCTTGTAATTGGCAGCCATCACAAAACCTTTGCTCGGCTGTTCAATATAACGATAAGTCAGATAGGCCAGCGCGATACTAAGCAGCACCATAGCCAGCTGATAACCGGCATTAACCGGCAGCATATAGATACTGAACAGTACAATTACCGGCCAGTGCCATAAATATAAAGGATAGGAAATTTTGCCCATCCAGAGGCTAAAACGGTTGGTCAGTACCACATTCTGCGACTGCACGCTCTGGCCGATATAAATAATCAAGGCCGTTGCCAGACATGGAATCAGCGCCATTGCGCCCGGAAATGGTGTGGCATGATCCAACCACATTGCCGTGCCTAACAACAGCGCCAGACAACTCCAGACCAGCGTTTGCGCCAGCCATTTTGACCATTTTATTTGTGGCAAAAAGCAGATCAGCGCACCCAAGAGCAGTTCAAAGGCGCGGACCGGCATACTGTAATAGGCTTTCTCGGCATTCACGCTCAACTGCTGCTGCGCATACAGCAACGACATGAGAATAAAAGATCCGACCATCAGCAGACCCCATTGCCGGTTACTTCTTTTCATAAAGCACAGCAGAATCAGCGGCCAGAAAATATAGAACTGCTCTTCAACACCCAACGACCATAAATGCAGCAGCGGCACTTCATTGACACTCTGACTGAAGTAATCACCGACTTCACGCTGCATATAAATATTGGCCATCAGAAACGTGGCATAAAAGACACTGTCGAAATAACGACTCAGCTCATCGGGCAGCATCACCTGCCAGGCCACCAGACTCACCACACTCAGTACAGTAAAATAGGCCGGTGCCAAACGCACCACCCGCTTTTTATAAAAGCGACCAATTGAGAAAGTCTGGTTCTGGATTTCTTTGCTTAAAATCAAGGTAATTAAATAGCCCGAAATCACAAAGAAAATATCGACGCCAATATAACCACCGGGGAAAATAGACAGGCCAATATGATTAAAAATCACCAACAGGACGGCAATCGCTCTTAAACCGTCAATATCGGCGCGATAGGCAAAACTCATGAACGTGCAGGGGAAAATTGAAACGTGGCTTATTGTAGACCTTTTCAGTCAAAGATCAATTTTGGATACACAGCGACGACAACATCGCTTTCAGGCTATACTGGGCATTATATTATGTGGGGGTGAGGGATGAGCAACTATAAAGTGCATCTGCTGGATATTCAGAACCAGTTACAGAATTATATTTGGCTGCTGGAACATACCACATCCAGAGATGTGATTGTGGTCGACCCCACCGAAGCCGAACCGGTGGAACAGTATTGCCGTGAACATGGTTTAAATTTAAGCCAGATCTGGCTGACCCACTGGCATAAAGACCATATTGGGGGTGTGCCGGAGCTGCTGCAATCACGCAATATTCCAGTGTATGGACCACGCGAAGAGCTGAGTAAAATTCCGTTTATCACCCACCCTTTGCAGCATGAAGCCCATTTTAAATTTCATGATCTGCAGGTGGATGTACTGGCGGTTCCCGGCCATACCCTGGGGCATATTGTGTATTTTATGGATGCCATCGATACCCTGTTTTGCGGTGATACCCTGTTTGCGATGGGCTGCGGCCGGGTTTTTGAAGGCACCTTTGAGCAGATGTATCACTCTTTAAACCGTCTGGCGGCATTACCAGCGCGCACCCAAGTGTACTGCACCCACGAATATACCCTGTCCAATGCCAAATTTGCCCTGCATGTTGAACCGGATAATCTGGCGCTACAACAGCGTTATCAGCAGGTGGAAGATTTACGCCTGCTAAATCAGCCGACCTTGCCAAGTACCATTGAACTGGAACTGCAGACCAATCCTTTTTTACGGGTGGACAGCGTCGAAGAATTCCAAAAATTACGTGAAATGAAAGATAATTTTTAAAGCGGTTTAACCGGTTTATAACAGCTGGTGACTGGCCGCATACGCATCCAGCTCGGTCTGTGTCACCACACGTACCGCATTCATTTCATCAATGCGTACCAGCAGTAAGCCGCCCAACGCTGGTTGATAACGACGCGCACTGCCAAATGGAGTGTAGGCCACCTGCGATTGTTCGGTAAAGACCAGCCAGTCTTCATGGCCTAGCATTACCGCCACCGGGGTTTGGCCCTGTTGCTGCATCTGTTGAATGGTCTGCTGTACGTCAGCTTCAATGGTATTTGGCGTCATCTTACTCACTCCTGTTGCTGTGCTTTATGATACCCGATCTCCACGCCCGCGATGGCTGAAAATAAAGCCATCAATCACTCAGCGTATGCAAATTATAGCCGGCAGATCGCTACAACTTTTTATCTCGCGCCGGGCCGAAGTTGTAAGAAATACTTAAAGATGTGTTGTCATCAATATTTAACAAATTATTTCAAACCGGCTTAAATAGCCCATAGATAATGTTGAAAATTTAGAATAAAAATACATCAAATATATCAATCAATTAATTTAAAATTTGCTTAAAATTCTGCCGCTTTATTCATCAATACATGTTTTTCAGGCGCTCAAATTCTGTCTTTTTTGCTGCAAAAATCATCAGTCTCAATATTTTTTGACACATTCTTGAATTTTGCCCTTTAAAAAATCTTGATATAACCATATCTATACTTTATTGAAGATAAGGGAGTACACTCGTGAAAAAAGTGGTAAAAGCTAAAAATTTAATTGCCTTTCGTATTTGGTTAGAAAAACTGGGATATTCAGTCAAAAATTTAGCCGATGGCCGTGGTTTTACCTTTAGTTTTAAAAAAGAATATGGTCTGGTCACGGGTGAACTGGCCGGCAATGCACTAGCCGTACAACTCGGTGAAGAATTTGAGGACCACTTAAAAGCCTGAATTCGTTTACGCACTCTTTGATCGAGAAAAATAAAGTGTTCTCATAACTTGAGCCCGTTGAACCGTCTGTTCTGCGGGCTTTTCTTTGGGCGAGATAAAGGCCTGACAAAATAACAGGCAATAAAAAAGCAGGACATCTGCCCTGCTTTTTCAGAATTTGGTGGGGATGAAGAGACTCGAACTCTTACACCTTGCGGCGCTGCGACCTGAACACAGTGCGTCTACCAATTCCGCCACATCCCCATATAAAGATGCCAATTTTTTGAAGAAATACTCAAGCTGGCCGGTTCAACAAAAAAGCGAGGATTTTGACCTTGCTAATTTTGAGTGGTGGGGGCGGAGAGACTCGAACTCTCACGCCTCGCAGCGCTGGAACCTAAATCCAGTGCGTCTACCAATTTCGCCACGCCCCCATACCGGGTACCAACTTAATGCTGGATTTCTCAAAATTCTGGCAGAGGATCAAGGATTCGAACCTTGACGAACGGTTTTGGAGACCGTCATGCTACCATTACACCAATCCTCTGTTACCTAAAATCAAGCTCACTTGATATTTAAGTGGTGGGGGCGGAGAGACTCGAACTCTCACGCCTCGCAGCGCTGGAACCTAAATCCAGTGCGTCTACCAATTTCGCCACGCCCCCGATGGCTGTGTATATTATAGAGATCACTTCCCGATGACAAGCCCTTTTTATGAAAAAGCCACTTGTTTGTTTAAATAAAAAACAAAAGCCTCTATTTTGGTTTTTTCTTAAGCATTTTCAGTGCTTAACAGCGTTTTTAAGGCAAAAAAACTGACTTCTCTCTGGCTTTTTTGTTTGTTGAGCATCACTTCAAGCAAGTCTTGAAAGCCCAAATACGCTGCGGGTAACTCAATTTTAAGCTGCTGACAATGCAAATAGGCCCAATCCTGATAACTTTTGGCCTGTAAACGGCGCTGAGTCAGCCATTCATAGATAATAATCCCCAGCGCATAAAGATCACTGGCCAGCGTTTTGGCTTCACCATGAAATAATTCAGGTGCCATATAGCGTGGTGTGGCAGTCATATTGGACATTAGCGGATCATCTATGGCCTGCAACTGCTCAAAATCAATCAGTTTGACCTGCCCTGCCCATTCGCGCCAATGTTCGGCTTTTAAATCTGCATGTGAATAGCCCAACCGTGTTAGCTGTTCCAGGCTATCCAGTACCTGCAGCAAACGTGTTTGAATCTGGCTTTGGCTAAATTGTGAGGGGGCTAAAGCAAAAAACGCCGGCGCATTCGGCACAATCAGATAATCCTGAAAAGTCTCCTGCTGAATGCACAGCATTTCGGTATTTTGACTACAATAGAATGGCAGTAAAAAATCCGGTGCATCTGCCTGCTGAAACTGGCGATAAAAATCCAGCTCTCGGCAAAAACCTGCGCTCAGTTGCGGATGCGCATCCCTCTGCTGGGCTTTCAACCAGTATACAGATTGCCCTTGTTGAAACTGAAACAGACGCCGCCCCATCTTGAAGCTTTGCGGCTTGGTTTTTAACTCAAAACAATAGTGTTCAAGTTCAGCCGGACTAAACGGCAATAAATTCGGATTTGGCGTGTTCAACGGGGTTCTGCTGATATTCTAAAAGTTCCAGACAATGCTGAATGGTTTTACCCACGCGGGCATGGGTTTCAATCATGGAGATTTTTGGCCAGGTGGCGCGTTCACCTTCGCGTTGCAGCAATCGGAACAGGTGTGGACGCGGATTTTGCAACATATAGCTATAATGACGCCAGCCATATTTGCCAACAATATTCACATCACCATAATAACGCTGATCGACAATGCCATGGCCATGATCGAGCAGACGGCGTACCGCCGGCACACCACCGACACGTTCACGGGTAAAGTCCATAATCCCCTTACTAATCACTTTGCCCTGACGGCGCACAATACGCTCCGGCCAGCTCAGCATATCTTTACGGAAACGCTCGGCATCGGTTTGCATAAATGGCACCACATGCGGATTGACCTGACTGGCAATGGTGTAATTCACATTATATAAACGCGCCATTTTTTCCTGCGGGAAATCACTACGCACACTGCCATCGACCCAACGGGTTCTGCCCATATAGGGCGTATGTTCCCCATCCTGCCGTTTACTGGTCAAACGCACCGGTGGAAACAGCACCGGTACCGCACAGGAGGCCAAAGCTGCACTCCAGACCAGCAAATCTGGCGAGGTATAACTGTTCATGATGCGTGCTTCCTGTGATGCATCATACGGCGCAACTGCAATATTGATATGCAGCCCGGACATCTTAAAGGCTTCTTCAAAGGTGACATCACCCAGGTTGGTGAGCAGGAATTTTTTTAGATAGCGCACATCGGCAATACCGCCATTGCCCTTTAAAATATCTTCCCAGCGGCGAAAATGAAAAGCTTCGGTAAAGAACGATTCGCCATTTAAAATGTGCATCATCTCCGACGGTTTGGAAATACCAAGCATGGCGGTCATAATCGCCCCGGCACTGGAGCCAGATAGCACTTGCGGCATCAGGTCACGCTCGAGCAGCGCCTTGCACACACCGGTGTGGAACAGGCCCAAGGTTGCCCCGCCTGAAAACATAATCGCCGGCTGGCCATAAGCCACCTGACAGTTTTTAAAAAATTCTATTTTTTCCTGGGTACTGAGCAAATGGCATTCTTTGGATGCAATAAAGGCCAGACTGTTGCTGACTTCTTCAATATAATCTTCAATAATTTTTTTGGTGCCGACATAGGTCGCGGTAAACAGCATCGGATGGGCAATATTGGCCACATCATAGGTCAGGCCTTCACGCAGAATATACATCAGATCGCTGGTTCGCTCTGCCAGGCGGTAACGGCGTAATAAATTCAGACGATGGGCAATAATTTCAGCATCAAAATACGGCGAGGTGTTGTCATACTTCCATTCCTGCGCCCCCGATTCTTCATCTATTTTTAGTGCCAGATTTTTCCATTCTTCGTAACTCTCGGCATGTTCTATTTTTCGTTTTAATTTTTTGATCCGATAGGCCTGATGAGGATTAATGTCCTGGCTAAACTCTTTAAACAACATAGCTTCCCTCTGCGCTTCGCTGAATAGGCGCTGATCTGTCGATGTCTCCTAACTATGCAGAAATTTCAGACATTCTTCAATTGCATAATTCATGTTTTCATTGCTAAATCATTTCGCCTTGGTATACAGTCGTTTGTGCACCCGATAATCTTTTGACCTAGACCGAAAAGCTGAATAATCATGGCGCATATTGATTTACCCGATAATATTCTCACCTCGCTTGCAACCGTTTTACAGCAGCTCCAGCAACATTTGCCTGAACTCAAGCAAGCCACCGATTTTTCTGCATCGGCCTTTAAATGGCAGGATCAACAGTTAAAAGCCATTTACCAGCCACGAAAAATCTATCTGGAAGATTTAAAAGGCATTGAAAAACAAAAAGAAAAAGTAATTCAAAATACCTTGCAGTTTTTAAAAGGCTTACCGGCCAATGATGTACTGCTTACCGGTTCACGTGGTACCGGAAAATCTTCCATTGTGCGTGCCCTGCTAACCGAGTATGAAGCACAAGGGTTACGGTTAATTGAAATTGAACGTGATGATTTATCGGATTTGCCTGAAATTCAGAAGCTGATTGCAGATCGGCCGGAAAAATTTATTGTCTATTGTGATGATCTGGCCTTTAACGCCGAAGATGAAAATTATCGTTCTTTAAAAAGCGTGCTAGATGGTTCATTACAGTCCGGTTCAAGTAATTTTGTGATTTATGCCACCAGTAACCGCCGGCATTTATTACCTGAGTTTATGCATGAAAATACACCGGTAACACGGGTAGATGTGCCGCAATATACCGAGCTGCATCCACAGGAAGCGATTGAGGAAAAAATTTCGCTGTCCGATCGTTTCGGGATGTGGCTGTCGTTTTATCCAATGGATCAGAATCTGTATTTAGAAATTGTCGAGCATTATCTGCAAAAGGCGGAGATGAAACTCACCGCTGAAGCGCGTGCCGAAGCTTTACGCTGGTGTCAGGCACGTGGGCAGCGTTCTGGTCGTGCCGCTTATCAGTTCTCGAAGCACTGGATTGGGTCTGCGCAGTTAAAGCAACTTTAAGTTGCCTATATTGCTCTGCCAGACAGAAATAGCGATTATGGATTGAAAATCCTCATCTACAATCTGTTCGCTCATGTTGAAAAGCCCAACCTTGTGAGATTGGGCTTTCTATCTTAAGGATTAATCGCTTTTTCTTTTTTAAATTGTGAAATGATCGTATTCATTTCAGGTTCAAATAATTCAATATACCGATCAGATAACCCGCGGCTTGAAGATGGATGTGGTAAACCTATAATCTGACAGTTTTCAAACTCACAAAAATATATTTTAAATTTTCTTCCTGAAAACTCTTTCTTTTGCTTCACTACAAAACTATCTGGAATTTCTGTACCCACAATTTCTTCAAAACGGGCTTTAACTATAGGATTTCTTAAAAGATGTATCAGCTGACTTCCCATAAACAGGATAATCTTAGGTTTTAAGGTACTGATATGATTTATAAAATTATTGACCTGTTCTTCGCTCAACAGATGCGAGTAATTCGCTAATTGATGATTGCAGGTATTGGCCCAATTGGTCTGTATAATGGACTTATCAAAATCCTGACCATATTCATTACTATCTAGCGGATGGCCCCATAAAGCAAACCACCGTTTAATTCTATTATCATAGGGCCATGATAAAGCACCCTGCCCATATCTCGGAACTTTGTTACTAAAGGTACAAGCGATATTAAAATCAACTGGCTTTGCGTCCTGTGACTGCTCCTGATCTTTCTTAGAGTTACCCCATTCATAACCGCATATCATCAAACCCTGCTGATCATTTCAACCTTCAAATATCCCATTACCCAAATTTAAATCTTTATATCTGACTGATTTCATTTTAACTCAATAAAAAATTATTAAATTCATTGCATTATAAGCATTAAAAAAGAGGCTTTCGCCTCTTTTATACTTGCTCTGGATTGGTCAATTCCGTCATCGGCCAGCGCGGTGTGGTCGTCACAGACAAACCATCCTGCTGTCCTGCTTTTAAACGCTGATAACCTGCAAAGGCAATCATGGCGCCATTATCGGTACACAGCGCAGGCTCTGCATAATAAACCGTGGCTTTAATCTTGGCTAAATCGGCTTCCAGACGTTCACGCAAGCGCTTGTTAGCACTCACGCCACCCGCAATCACCAGACGTTTTAAACCGGTCTGTTTTAATGCTTTCACCGATTTTTTTACCAAAGTATCTACAATCGCTTCCTGGAAACTGGCGGCAATATCGGCATCACGGTTTTCATCACCGAGTTTCTTCATCTGCACCGAAACGGCAGTTTTTAAACCACTAAAGGAAAAGGTTAAATCCTGATGCAGCATCGGACGCGGGAAAGCAAAAGCATTCGGATCACCATGCTCGGCCAGTTTGGCAATATTCGGCCCACCCGGATACGGCAAGCCCATCATCTTGGCCACTTTATCAAAAGCTTCACCGGCAGCATCGTCAATTGACTCACCCAGCAGTTCATACTGGCCAATGCCATACGCGGCCATCAGCTGTGAATGTCCACCCGACACCAACAGTGCAACAAATGGAAATTCAGGTGGCGTTGCAGACAATAACGGCGCCAGCATATGCCCTTCCATATGATGCACACCAATCGCAGGTTTATTTAAGGCAAATGCCAGGGTGCGGCCAAACAGCGCCCCGGTCATCAAGGCGCCCATCAGGCCCGGACCGCGGGTATAGGCCACGGCATCAATATCCGATTTTTTCACACCGCTTTGCTCAAGCAGTTCGTTCATTAATGGAATCAGTTTACGCACATGGTCCCGTGAGGCCAGTTCTGGCACCACGCCGCCATATTCGGCATGCAGTTTGATCTGGCTATACAGCACCTGTCCGCGTAAACCCAACTCACTGTCGTACAGCGCGAGTCCTGTTTCATCACACGATGTTTCTAAGCCTAAAACGATCATTAAACTGCCTATAACCTGTATCAAATTTATTGCGGGAACTATTATAGACTTGTGATATGAGATGTAAATGAGTAAAATACTGACCTTCACTTGTGATCGAGGGCAATTCGGCCCCAGATCTTATCCATAACTTAATGAGGATTCTTCATGCCACAAGTTAAATTGAAAGAAGGCGAACCAGTAGACGTAGCTATCCGTCGTTTCAAACGTTCTTGCGAAAAAGCAGGTGTTTTAGCTGACGTACGTAAGCGTGAATTCTACGAAAAACCAACTCAAGAACGTAAGCGCAAAAAAGCTGCTGCTGTTAAACGCTACCAAAAGAAATTGGCGCGTGAATCAGTACGTACTACTCGCCTTTACTAAGATTAATTTGTGATTGACTGCCTGGATTAAAACATGACTACTTTAAAAAGCCAGATTACTGACGTTTTGAAAGCGACAATGCGCGCTAAAGAAATGGACAAGTTAACGGTCATTCGTAGTCTACAGGCGGCAATTAAGCAAATCGAAGTCGATGAGCGCAAAGAGCTTGACGATGCTCAGGTTCTTGCGGTCATTGAAAAGCAAATTAAACAACGTAAAGAATCGGTTAAAGCCTTTGAAGGTGCTGGCCGAGAAGATTTAGCTAGTAAGGAACAAGCCGAAATTGAGGTGTTATCTCAGTTTCTACCAGAAGCTATGACTGAGGAAGAACTTGATTCCATCATTGCGCAAACGATTGCAGCGCAAGAAGCTACTAGCATGAAAGATATGGGTAAGGTGATGAATTCTCTGCGTCCGCTCATAGCCGGGCGCGCCGATCCTGCACAAGTATCTGCCAAAATTAAAGCCAAATTAAGCTAATTCAAGTCAGGCATACGCCTCACTTTCCTCCCCGAACAGCATCAACAGCTGTATCAGTTTATTTTCCCGAAAATAAAAAAACTGCCTAAAGTTTTAAGCAGTTCTTGAGTCACTTCTATCAGTGTGCACAATTGACCTGATATTTTTTCAGCATCTGCATTTCTTTAGATGAATACACCTGCTGGGCCACATCCTGCTTGGTCATGTTGCGATATTGCGGATCCAGATAGGCACGGTTTTCATCTGCAGCGCTATACAGCTGATCAATATAATTCTGCACAATGCCACAAAACTGCTGTTGCTGCGCCGGACTAAAACCCGATTGCTGCGGATTCAAGCCCTTTAAAAACTGCCGGGTCTGCTGCTTATAACTCTGGTTAATCTGCTCAACCGCCAGTACATACTGCTCCACACTTGCTGCCTGGACCACAGACAGACTCCCCCAGAGCAATACGCCCATCCATAATTTTTTCATCGCGTTATTTAAAATCATTATTTAGCCAGGAGCCGGAATTCTAGCATTTTAAACCCCATGCCTTACAGAGGTTTCCAGCAGACTGACTTGCAAAAACTGCGGTTTTCGATGTGCAAAAGCCTGCTCGATGGGTGCCGGCACATAGCCTTCAGTCACCGTTCCCAAACGCAAACGCAGAACCCCCGGTAAATCTAAACGGTAAGAATAAATCGGGCTGCCACATTCCTGACAAAACACCCGCGCCTTATTCGGACTGTGAAAATATTCTTTTAAATATTGCTGGCCGCGTACAATTTTAAATTTGGCTTGATCAATCGGGCTATTCCAGCCCAGCATGGTCCCCTGCGCACGCTGGCAATGCTGGCAAAAACATAAAATGGTCTTTTCCAGCTCGGCCTGATAATGGTAATACACCAGCCCGCATAAACATTGTCCCTGTAACATCATTGTTCTCCTTATTGTTATTATGATTTTTCATGCTGTTAAATTTTGAGCTGTCGTTCCCGCTGCATTTCTGTGGTACGTGTTTTCAGTTTGGCAGTCATGGCCTGATTGTCTTTGGCCAGACGCTGGGCATGCAGCAAGGATTTAATCGCTTCTTCCTCCCATCCAGACCAGTATTGCAGTTCTGCACGATAACGCAATACATTCACCGTGCGTAATGGCGAACTACGATCAATATTGGCGGCCTGCTGCATCAAACGCCAGGCACTTAAATCACGCTCATTCCGGTTCAGGAACTTTTGCACCAGTGCCTGTGCTTCAGCCGGCTGATTCTGCCGGATCAGCACTTCTGCCAGCTTGTAATTCAAGGCCCGGTTCTCCGGCATAATCCGCGCAGGCGAACTGATCACTTTATAAGCCTCACTCAGCTTATTCTGCCCTAAATAGATGTCAGTTTGAATTAAGCTAATAAGATGATGTAAACGGCGATGATTTTTGGCCTGATCCAGCGTTTGCTGCGCCAGAGCATAATCTCCCTGCCGGGTATAAAAAGCCGCTAAAGCCAGCTGTGCAGCAAAGTTGTTACGGCTGGCCAGCACCTGCAATTGCTGCTCTGTCGCCTGATTGGATACCACCAAGGTGTACTGTTTTAAAATATCAAATTCTTCATCACGTAATGATGATTTCACCCGTGGCAACTGGTTGGCACGCAAACGCGCTTCACTCATCCGTTCTGTGGTTAGTGGATGGGTAAACCAGAAATCTGGCAGGAAACTGACCCGGCTGGTGGCACGGTGCATTACCTCAAAAAAATCGGCCATGCTTTGCGGGTTATAACCGGCGGTATACATATATTGCATGCCAATCCGGTCGGCTTCACGTTCCTGATTACGGCTATAGGCCAGCTGCTTATCCATTAATGCAGCCTGTGAGCCCATCATCACGGCAGCACCGGCATCACCATCGGCCTGGGATGCCACCAATGCACCCACCAGCACACCTGCTAGTGCCAGCAGACCCTGTCCCTTAAAAGCTTCCTGTGAACGGCTATAATGACGCTGGGTCACGTGGGCAATTTCATGCGCCATCACCCCGGCCACTTCATCCATATTACGCGCAGAAGTCACCAGACCGGTATTTAAGGCAAATAGACCGCCTGGCACGGCAAAGGCATTAATTTGCGGATCATTAATAATGAGCAGACCAATGGGCTGGCCCATTTGGGTCTGGCTGAGCAGATGCGAGAAGACCGAGAACAGCTGGTCTTCCAGCCACGGATTTTGCGCCACCGGCATTTGACGCTGCACTTCACGATAGACTTTTTCACCAATCATGCGTTCTTTTTGCTGATCGATCAGCCCCACCCCTGCGCCAATTTCTGGCACATTAAATTGTGGTGAAGTGGTGAAGTTTGCCCCATGTGTCGAAGTGAATGCTGTAAGCAGGCCTAAACTACCTGCTAAAAACAACCGTTTCAAATTGCCGTTCTCAAATTATCTGCTCGTGTCTTGAATATAGCATTCAATATCGAAGAAATATGCAACGAAGTGTTAGGAAGTTTTACGCAAATCCGCCATTGACCGCGTAGCCCGGCTGCCGGCCTTCCAGCACATCCACCAGATTTTTATAGGCCAGCCAGGCCATTTTTTTACGGGTTTCTGCGGTCGCTGAGCCAATATGCGGCAAGGTCAGCACATTGTCCAGACCAAAGAGCTCCGAACTTTGCAGCGGTTCTTTTTCATAGACATCCAGACCGGCCGCAAAAATTTTCTGTTGTTTCAGCGCGTCAATTAAAGCCTGTTCATTGACCACGGAACCACGGGCAATATTCACAAATACCGCATGTTTTTGCATCAGCTCAAATTCACGCGCACCAATTAAAGCGGTCGAGTCGGCGTTTAAATCCACCGCGACCACTACATAGTCCGACTGTTGTAGCAGCTCATCCAGACTGCGATATTGCGCATTTAAGGGTTGTGCCTGCGCCAGATTTTCGCGGCGGTTATGGTACAGAATATTCATGTGAAAGCCATAGCGCCCACGACGGGCAATGGCCGCACCAATATTCCCCAGACCAATAATCCCTAAAGTTTTACCATGAATATCCTGACCGAACTGGGCCGGGCCAACGGTACGTTTCCATTCGCCCTGTTTGGTCCAGCGATCCAGATAGGCCAGCTGACGCGCGGCTCCCATTAACAGACTAAAAGCTAAATCAGCAGTGGTTTCGGTTAACACATGCGGTGTATGGCACAGATAAATCTTTTGCTCAGTCAGATAGTCCACATCATAATTGTCATAACCGACACTGATACTGGAAACCACTTTAAGACGGCTTGCACCCGTCAGGTTAGAGGCATTGAGCAAACGCCCCGCACCAATCATGCCATCAGCATCTTGGACATGAGCACGAATCTGCTCATTAACATCACCCAGTTTCGGGCTAATTTCTACCACGTCATACTGCTGTTTCAGCTGGCTTAAAACGTCCTGATCAACCTGACTAAATGCGATAACTTTTTGTTTCATTCCTGATCCGTCATGTGTTTTTTATCTTGCATAGCCTGCCATAGCTGTTTTTTCAATAGGGGCTGTTCTAGCATCTCGGCCAAAGCGGGCAACGCTGTAGCTTGCGTTAACTGTACATGAGGCAATTGACCCAGCACAATGATCTTTTTCTCCAGTGCAATCGCATCCAGAAAACCTTGCACATACACCGAGACCGCCCGGCCATCTTGCAGCTCAGGCAAAGCAAAGGGCCAATTCAGCTCAAAAAATTCTGCCTGTGCCGCACGCTGAATATTGCGCCATAACTGTTGCTGCGACTCATTGATGTGGGTGGCATCCAGCACAATCGTATATTGCTCTGTAGCAATGGCTTGTAAATGGAATGCGTCAATCTGTAAGGCAGGCTGCACTTCAACCAGAGCCGCAGGCGTGACAGGTTCTGCCGGGCTTTCGACTGGATTCTCTTGCGGAGAGACTTGTGGTTCCGCAACAGGCTGTCTAAGCTGTAAGGCAATATCTTGAGGCGCCGTCGCCGCGACAGCTGCCGGCATGACAATTTCAGTCAGCAGTTCTGCCGGGGCCTGATCGCGCCATAAGGAAGATGCTGGCAAATTTTGAGATGCAGCGTCCCGGGGAATCCATATATCAATTCCCAAACTTGCCAAAATCTCACGTTGATGCCCAATCATCTGCTATCGTCACTTATGTCCATAGGGCTATTCTAGCCGGATTAGTCCGGTTTTGCTGTGCTTTCTGCATCCAGTCATATCAAAGCTGCTCAATGAGGATGACTCGATCCGCCTACCGCACTCAGAAATAGAGTCCTTAGATAATCATTAAACTGTTTTTCTTCTGCATACGCTCAACCATTTCTTCGGTGGCAAAGCCTAAACGCCAGTACAGTAGCTCCAGTACATCCAGCTCATCCTGAGTGATAATCCGGTCATTCCACAAACAGGCTTCGGCAATACCCAGAATACTTAAACGGTCACGCAACAACAGCCCGGCCATATCATTCAGAATTTCTGCCAGATCAATTGGCTCATCGGAAATTTCTTCATACAGCGACATTTCATACGGTGTCAGTACGCGCTGTAAAATTTTTTCCCGCACTTCCAGCTGGTTGCCGCTATTGATTTGCTGCACATGCAGCAAGGCATCAATTAAACGTACAATTTGCGGTTTAACTTCATCCAGCGCCGTCGGGGTATGTAGCGGCAGCAGGTTCAACTCAGATTTGACCCGCTCCAGCAGCAAGGCATCCAGCAGTCCAATTTCCCCATCTTCCTGAATAATTTTGGCCAGCTTGGTCAAAAACTGCCGCGCGATACTGGCCGGCATACCGCCAATATTCTGGCAGGCTTCCAGAAAAATGGAGATATGCACCCGACCATCCAGATTTAACAAGGCATCGACAATGGCACGGCTGACTTCTACTTCAGGCGGAATAAATTCGCGGTATTGGCGAATCATTAAAATTGCCATCATCACCTCACGCGAACCAGTGGCCGTCTGCAAGGCACGCTGGATCAGTTCCGGACGCGGCATATTACGGCGGATTTCCGGTTTCAGCGGCTTGATTGCATCTTTAATGGCAAAACTAATCGGGGATAACCGCAACAAAGGCAAAGGTTGCGGCGAACTCCACGGTGCATAATATTCACCATTGACTTCTTCCAGTGAACGAAACAGACCAAACCAGGGCTGACTGCGCAGCTTTTTCAGGTTTTCCAGTTGCAGATCCTGTACCAGTGCCGGATTTAACTCATAAATCCGCGCATCAATACTCGGATGGATATTCAACCAGCTTTGCGGACTCAGCGAGTTGGCAAAACACATATGCGCAATTGATTCCGAATATTCACTGTGAATTTGCGAACCGGCATGGTGCACATAAATCCTGAGCAGGGTTTGAATATTGGCATTGTTCTGGATTAAACGTTTGGTTTTCAGGTCGTTTTTAAAGGTACGCCCGCTCAGGTTTAAATATTTAATAAAACGGGTAATCAGCATGCCTAAGCTGCCAATCAGCCAGATCATGCCGCCCAGTGCAACAAAAGGCGTGGCAGGTGCATAAGCGGTGTTGTAATACTGCTTGCCAAAGCCGAGTTTGGCCACTTTACTGCCCCACTGGCTAAACGTGGTCAGGCTGCTGTAGAGAATTTTCAGCTTGGTATTTTCCGCAGTTTCACCACTTAAAATTTGATGAAACTCATGACTGAGCAAGCCATACAGTTCCTGCTCATCCAGGTTTTGCAAGGCGCCCCAGGTCAGAATAATCGCAATATCGCGTGGATAAAAACCGGCGGTCAGTGCATTTACCCCGACTTCATCCGGCAGGACATACAGCGCCGGCGTATCAATCGCGAAGGTATCGGCCAGCTGTTCGGTAATTTTTAAGGCAACACTTTCTTCCGGCGTGCTTTCAATCAGGCTTAAACGACGTGCACACAGCTGCTTGGCCAGTGAGTGGCCGCCAGAACGGAAAATATATAATTCAATGGCAATGGAAATGCCCATTAAAGACAGCAGTACCGCGACCAGATAAGGGCTTAAGCTATGCCAGTAAATGGACTGCGAAGCATCAATATAATGCACCAGCAAACCCAGTACAGTATTTAAAATAAAAATGGTCAGGATGACCGCAAGCAGACACAGGCTTGCAGACCACATCATATTCTTGTTTTTAATAAAGTAGTAACCTACATCTTTCAATGTAAATTTCCTTAAATTACATTGTCTTTAGGCGACATCATAAATGAAAAAAGCGGGAATTTCCCGCTTTTCCTGCCAGTTTTACAAGAATTATTCTTCTTTCAAACCGGTCAAATCTACCGATGCAGCATCAATATTCACATCAATATAATTGTCTTTTTTCTTTTTAGCTGTATCGCTGCGTTTTTGCTGAAGATTATCCAGATAGGCTTCATCAATACCGCCTGCGACATAAACCCCATCAAACACCGAGCAATCGAAATCATTGACTTCTGGTACTTTATGGGTACGTACTGCAGCTTTCAAATCTTCAAGATCTTGGAAAATCAGACGGTCAGCACCAATAATTTCACGAATTTCTTCGACGCTACGGCTAGAGGCGATCAACTCAGATTTAGCCGGCATATCAATACCATACACGTTTGGATATTTCACCATCGGTGCCGCTGAAGCGAAGAATACGCGTTTGGCACCAGCGTCACGTGCCATCTGGATAATTTCGTTACAGGTGGTACCACGCACAATCGAGTCATCTACCAGTAACACATTCTTGCCTTTAAATTCCAGCTCAACCGGGTTCAGCTTTTGACGTACCGATTTTTTACGCTGCTGCTGACCTGGCATAATGAAGGTACGACCGATATAACGGTTTTTCATAAAGCCTTCACGGAATTTAACACCTAAGGTGTTGGCCAGTTCCAAGGCCGAAGTACGCGAAGTATCTGGAATTGGAATCACGACATCAATATCGTGTTCCTCACCCCATTCACGCAGGATTTTTTGCGCCAGCTTCTCACCCATTTTTAAACGGGCTTTGTATACCGAAATACCATCAATGGTCGCATCTGGACGCGCGAAATACACATATTCAAAAATACATGGATGATATTCAGATTGCGCCGCACACTGCTGGGTAAACATCTGGCCGTTAGAGTCAATGAAGATGGCTTCACCCGGTGCCAGGTCACGCTCGACTTTAAAGCCCAGTGCCGTAATTGCCACCGATTCAGAGGCAATGATGTATTCCATGCCTTCATCGGTTTCACGCGAACCGTAAATTAACGGACGAATCCCATGCGGGTCACGGAAGCCCACAATCCCTTGACCGGTCACCATGGCCACCACGCCATAAGCCCCTTTACAACGCTCATGCACACGCGTTACCGCATGGAAGATATCTTCTGCTGCCGGCTCCAGCTTGCCGCGTTTTTGTAATTCATGGGCAAAAACGTTTAACAGTACTTCTGAATCTGAATCGGTATTCATGTGACGTAAATCAGTCTTGAACAGGTCTTCATGAATTTCTTCGGCATTGGTCAGATTACCGTTATGCGCCAGCGTAATACCGTACGGCGAGTTCACATAAAACGGCTGCGCTTCTGCACTGCTAGATGAACCTGCCGTCGGATAACGCACATGACCAATCCCGTAGTTGCCCAGCAAGGCACGCATGTGACGGGTATGGAATACATCACGCACCATGCCGTTGTCTTTACGCAAGAACAAGCGACCTTCATGGCAAGTGACAATCCCAGCTGCATCTTGTCCCCGATGTTGTAACATCGTTAATGCATCAAACAACATTTGGTTAACAGGTGATTTACCAGCTATACCAACTACTCCACACATAGCAACCTCGCAGACCAGCTAGGATTAATAAAAAGGATTATTCGTTGACTCATCTGCGCCCTTTCGTTCAGGTTCAGATGAAGAACCAGAAGATTTCGGAGCATCTTCTGATTTGATGTGCTGTAAAGCCTCATTGGCGGCATCTTTGGACATTTGTGTGGCCCAAGGCGCATAAGGTAAAAGGGTTTGAATAAATTTGGACTGTTTCCAGTGCGGCGAACTTTCGACCCACGGCCCAATGCCCTGAATGGCAATTAGCACAATCAGCAGACCTTTGAGGGTACCAAACGCACCACCGGCTAAACGATTTAATGGGCCCAGTTTCAGCGATTTCAAGATGCGGTTTAATAATGCGCTCACCATCCAGGTCAGCACCACAATCACCAACACAATAAAAGCAAAGGCCGCAATTTTCTGAACCACCGGATCAGCACTGAGAGCGGTCATTGAAGGCGCTAGAACGGAAGCATATTTTGCCGCCACAATCAGGGCAAAAATCCAACCGACCAAGTTCGCAAAGGCTTTAATAAATCCTTGACGCAAACCGTTAAGCCCTCCAATGAGCAGAATAATCAGTATAAAGATATCGATGGCGTTCATGACTTTAAAGTGCGTCTACACAATCTTTCACAAGTTCCGGGCCAGTATAGACCAAACCGCTATACACTTGTACCAAAGTTGCACCGGCATTGCGTTTCGCAACTGCCTGCTCACCTGAAAGAATACCACCAACACCAATTAAAGGAATTTTGCCCTCTAAGGTTTTGGCAAAGGCTGCCAGACACGCGGTACTCTTTTCAAATACTGGCGCACCCGATAAACCACCGGCTTCATCGCCATGTGGCAAATTCTCTACCCCTTCACGAGACAAGGTGGTATTGGTCACAATTAAACCGTCAATTTTAAATTGCAGTAATTGCTGGGCAATAAATTCAATATCGGACGGTTCTAGATCTGGCGCGACTTTCAGCACCAACGGTACATAATGCTGATGCTCTTCGGCCAACGCCAACTGACGCTGTTTCAAGGTTTGCAACAGCTCGGTCAGGGCATCGCCGCTTTGCAGACTACGCAAATTCTTGGTGTTTGGTGATGAGATATTGACCGTAATATAAGAGGCGTAATTATAAACTTTTTCTAAACAGATCAGATAATCATCAACCGCTTTTTCTACCGGAGTATCGGCATTTTTACCAATATTAATCCCCAGTACGCCTTTAAATTTGGCGGCCTTGACGTTTTCAATCAGCTTATCGACGCCATCATTATTAAAACCCATGCGGTTAATAATGGCTTTGGCCTGCGGTAAACGGAACAGACGCGGATGTGGATTACCGGCTTGTGGACGCGGGGTGATGGTACCAATTTCAATAAAACCAAAACCTAGAGCGGCCAGTGCATCAATATAGGCACCATTTTTGTCCAGGCCTGCAGCCAGACCTACCGGATTCGGGAATTCAATACCCATACAGGTGACCGGTTTTGCTGCCACCTGCTGACGCATCAGGCCCATTTTATGACCTGATTTTAATAAAGATAATGTGAGCTCATGTGCACGCTCCGGTGCCAAAGAAAACAACAAAGGGCGGGCAAGAGAATACAACATATCGGCAAAAGTCTACGGCTTTTTAAGTCGGCCTATTATAGGCCCAGATTGTTGAAAACACCATGCTTGACCATTGTTTATTTTTACCGGTTATTGCACTGTCGCCGTTAATTTAATCTGCCCGGCATCGAAAATTAATTCCATTTTTTCAATGCTTAATCCCATTTGTGCCAGCTGGGTCAGGAAATTGGCCAGCACAGAATATTGTGCATGACTGCTTACAATTTGAATTTTTTCACCCGACTGCTGCGATGCAACCGATAAACCCTGCTGCTGTGCCACGCGCTGTACTTTTTCCAGACTGCTGAGCTGTACATCCCCGGCCGGCTTCATGGTCACGGCGTTGCTTTGCATCCACACCACCAGATCTTTTAAGGTATTGAGCCGTTTTTGCTGCTGATCTGCTGCGCCGTGCATATACCACAGCGCCGATCCGACGGCGGCCACCAGCACAAAAATACCGGTAAAAATCACCATGATCCGTTCACGCAAGCTCAGCGTATCTAAATAGTCATTTAATTTTTCCAGCGACTGATCCCAACGCTGCTGAATTTTTTCTACTGCTTTCATTATTGTATTTTCACCAGTCCGATTGCGCCGTTGGCGGCCGGTTGAATATTACCTAGCTCGACCTTAAAGCCTTGCTGGTTTAATTGCTGGGTCAATGCCTGCAAGCTGGCTGCGGAACTGGCCTGCAATTCCATATTCAGACTGGACAGATCATAATTGACCCGTCTGGCCACAATCTGATTCTGCATCAATACCGGCCCGACCCGACTGAGCAACTGTAAGGCCTGGGTATCGGCAGTCTGGCTTTGTTTTAACTGATATTCAAACTGGCTTTTAATATTTTGCTCGGTGACCGGATAGTTTTGCCCAAACCAGTATTTAAACTGATCAATCGCCTGCACCGCGGTCTGATTCGCAACTTTTTTATACTGATACCAGCGCGTGGCATCATAACTGAACTGCACCACCAGAATCCCCAAAAATACCGCAGCACAGGCTTTCCAGTAACCCGAAATGCCCGATTCACTTTTGGCTTTGGGTAAAATATTAAAAGGATGCTGTTTGACTTTTTTCAGCACCGGCACTTCATAATGGAAAGAGTTTAACTGCTCATGCGTGCTGATAGCCTCAATACTGTGCATCTGTTCGGCGGTAAAATTACTGATCTGATAATGCTGTTCAGGCGCCTGATAATCCAGAAATAAAGCCAGATCATCGACCGAGCTGCCCAGATATTCATTTTCACGTACCAGCAACCGGCCACAGACATTGGCCAGCACAATATGATCAGGCTCAGGCACTGGCAGCAATAAAAAGTCTGGCAATAAGGCCGTGACTTTGACCGGCAATAGCGCCAAAGCATGTTGCAAGGTTTCGACATGGCTTTGCGCCACACCAAGTAAAGTCAGGCGGTCCGGCTGCTGAAAATGATGCAGCACTTTCATGGCATCAATTGGCAATACCACAAACTCTTCTAGCAGGAATTTAATTCCGTCTGGCCCCAGCTGCTTGTATTGGGCCTTGCTCATCTGCTGTTGCAGCATCTGTATATCCCGGCTCGGAAAATACACCACTGCTTCTTCACCCTGATGAAGCTGTATCGCCTGAATCAGGTCTTCCAGGGTATTGGCCTGAACCCAGTACTCCTCGCTCGACCATTGCCAAACCCCATTGGCTTCCGGCATCCATATTTGCAACATTGTTATTGTACTGCCATGAAATAAAGTGTGTTGTTATGCGTCTGGAATAAAACTTTTTATTTGTGTCGATAAACCTGCAGCAATGACCGCCTGCTCATAAATACGCGCTTCTGCCAGCGCATAAGGATGGAAAGATTCCCCAGTTAACTGCTCTGCAATATGTGCCACCACATTCATATGACACACCACGGCAATTGATTCATAAGGCAAATGCGATAACCACTCAACAGCCTGAGTCGCATCATCATCCGGTTTAATGGTATTGCAAATCACCACAGGCACATCTTTAAAATAGGTCTGGATATGCGCCAGCGTTTCCTGGGCACGTAACAGCGGACTGACCACAAACACATCCGGACGGATCAGATCTTTTAAATACTCTGCCGTTTGCTGTGCCTGGGTATGCCCACGTTCGGTCAGGGGACGTTTAATATCATTACCATGCACGGGTGGTGAAGCTTCACCATGACGCACTAGGGTCAATTGCATATACATTTCCTTATTTCATTTTGTCCGCATTATAAGCAGTAAATATGACAGTTCGGTTCATCAAACTGTCATATTTTAACCAATTTATACCTCATGATGCGGCAATACAAACTCTACATCACTACGATGGCCATTTTTCATGAGTGCCAGTGCAATCGTCAGCGGCGGCTGTCCTTCATAAATCACATCATACAAGGCGCTGGTAATTGGCATATACACATCCAGCTCTTCAGAACGTGCTTTGACCTGCACAATGGTATTAATCCCTTCTGCAGTCTGGCCCAGTTCCTGTGTGGCCTGTTCCAGGGTTTTACCTTTGCCCAGTGCATACCCCACCTGATAATTACGACTCAATGGACTGCTACAGGTGGCAAATAAATCACCGACACCTGACAAACCAAGGAACGTCAGCGGGTTGGCGCCCAGCTTGACCGCAAAACGGCTCATTTCAGCTAAGGCTCGGGTTAGAATCATACTTTTGGTATTTTCACCGACGTTATACGCGGCAGCCATGCCCATCGCCACGGCATAAATATTTTTTAACGCCCCGCCAAGTTCCACCCCGTGTACATCATCACTACCGAATACACGGAATAAAGCACTGTGCAGTGCCTGCTGCACCGCATAACGCACCAGTTCTGACTGGCTGGCAATCACGGTTCCGGCGGGCTGCCCGGCTACAATTTCTTTGGCCAGGTTCGGGCCAGACAGCACGCCATACGGCACTTCTGGCAATTCGGCACGAATAATATCGCTCATAAAGCAGAAGGTTTTGGCCTCAATGCCCTTGGTCAGGGACACCACCGCTTGCGAGGTGATAAACGGCTTAATCTGCTTCAGCACATCACGAAAAGAATGACTTGGAATGGCGACCAAAATAATATCGCGGTCGCGCACCGCCAGCTCCAGATCCGACACTGCTTTTAAGCCCGGCTCTAAAGGAAAATCTGGCAAATAGCGTTTATTGATATGAGTGCGGTTAATTTCTTCAGCGGTGGCTTCATCCCGAATCCAGATCATGGTATCGCAGCCGTTACGCACCGCGGTATTGGCCATGGCGGTACCAAAACTGCCCCCACCCAAGACGGTAATTCTTAATGCGGTTTTCTGATCAATATTGACCGGTTCTACCAGACTGGCAAAATTCAATTCTGACATTATTTTTATATCCTCAGCCGTATGCGATGCTTATTCCGTCCAGTAACTGACATAGGCGTCAGTCTGAATGTCCGCACGCGGCGCAATCGCTTTTGCGGCAGTTCCAATATAGATGATGCCTGAAATTAAATCATCTTCATTTAATTTCAAAGCTTTTTTCAATAATTGTGATTCCACTACAGCACCACTGCGCCACATGCTGGCAAAGCCTTGTGCCTGTAAAGACAGCAGGAAATTCTGTACCGTCGCCCCGGTACTTAAGGTCTGCTCAAAATCCGGAACTTTAGGATGCGGCTGGAATTTGGTCAGTGCCAGCACCAGTAATGGCGCCCGGAAAGGATGATGTTTCACACGTTCCAGCTGCACCGCATCGGTCTGGCCTAAATCGGCCAGAGCCTGTACCAGCAACTCCCCAAAAGCTTCGCGGCGCTCTGCCGGAATCACCACAAAACGGGTCGGTTTTAAACGATGATGATCAGGCGCGGTCAAGGCTGCCTGAAAGGCACGCTCCAGCTGCGCTGCATTCGGTGCCGGCTCGACCAGATGCCCAATCGACTGACGTTGATGAATATTCTGATGAACCGTAGCTTCCATTGTATCCGTCATTGGCTTATATCTATCTATAAAATCTGCCTCAAGATTAGCATAAACCACAGAATTTACTCTATTTGCGTTGGGTTATTTGTATAAATCCTGAGTTTTAATGGCCGGCTTGTCTGTCACAGAGCCACTATATAAAACTGCATTTCTTTACAGCTTCTACAAACTCTAAAAGTGCAGATATGTTTAGATAGATGACTGATTCAACAAATAAAATATGGGGACCACACATGAACAAGCTGATTGGTTTAAGTGCTGCAGCCACCGCTGCGCTATTTTTGACCGCCTGTGCTTCAAACCCGACCTCTTCGCTGGCAATTCAGAAAGAAAATAATCAGTACGAAGTCACCGGTTTAGGTAAAAGCAATATCATCTCCAAAAACAATGCGATTAGTGCGGCCAACAAAACCTGTGGTAGCCGCGCTACACCGGTGGTGGTCGATGAACAGACCACTTATAACGGCGCTTTAAAAGGCGTGGTCGATGAACAGACCGGACAGATGATTCAGGCTGCCGCGACTGTGCTCGGCACCATCTCGGGTCGTAATGCCCAGCTGGCACAGGATGATGATTATCAGACCGTACTCACCTTCCGCTGTCAGGCCAACTAATCTGAACGTAATCAAAAGATGCAATAAAAAATGGATCAGGTCCTTTGGAGCTGATCCATTTTTTCATTTTGATGCGGGTAGCTGCCTCAGCAACAACACGACATAGTAAAGTCTAGCAATAACCATCTAAACGGGTTAATGGCAGTTTTTGCCCGATGGCTTTTTCAATTTCTGGCAAATAGAAGGCATCATCTTCGGCCAGGAAACTGATACTCACCCCACGCGTACCAGCACGACCGGTACGACCAATACGGTGTACATAGTCATCTGACTGTTCTGGCAAGGTAAAGTTCACCACATGCGATACACCATCGACGTGAATGCCGCGTCCGGCAACATCGGTGGCAATCATGATGTTGTGCTTGCCATTTTTAAACTGGTCCAGCATTTTCAGGCGTTTATCCTGGGCAATTTCACCAGATAGCATCACCACTTTATAGCCATCACGTTTCAGATGGTCATACAGACGGCGCACCTGATCGCGGCGGTTGGCAAAGATCATGACTTTTTCAATCGGCTCGTCGCGCAAAATATCTTGCAGCAGTTTATATTTGTCTGAATTCGACACCATATATACGCGCTGCTCGACATCGGCATTGGTTTTCTTTTCCGGTTCAATTTCGACAGTCACCGGTTCAAATAACCATTGCTGGGCCAGATTCAGCACATCATAGCTAAAAGTGGCTGAGAACATTAAAGTCTGGCGCTGCTCTTTACGCGGTGAAAAACGCACAATCCGTTTTACCGATGGAATAAAGCCCATATCCAGTAAACGGTCGGCTTCATCAATCACCAGAAATTCCAGCTGATCCAGCCAGACTTCTTTTTGCTCGACAAAGTCAATCAGACGACCCGGGGTCGCGACCATAATGTCGACAAAGTTTTTATCCAGCTGCGCTTTTTGCTTGTCAAAATCGACACCGCCCAACAAGGTCACTACATGTAGGTCGGTAAACTTCACCAGCTCTTTGGCATCGCTTTCAATCTGTAAGGCCAGTTCACGGGTCGGTGCCAGAATCAGGGCACGCGGCTCACCACGGAAACGCTGCTCTTTCACCGGATTATTCAATAAGTCATTGATGACGCTAATGAGGAAGGCAGCGGTTTTGCCGGTACCGGTCTGGGCGCGACCAATGGCATCATGTCCAGCCAAAGTAAATTTTAAAACCTTTTGCTGAATGGGCGTCATTTCCTTAAAACCTAAGGCCGCAATAGCTTGTCTCAGTTTCGGATGTAAATTTAAGGTTTCAAAACCAGATGACATAAAAATGTGCTCTAACTTATTAATCACAAAAACGTATCATATTATAAACAAAAAACGCCCCAATAGATGGAGCGTTTTTCAGATTAATCCAACGATTAGTCTAAAGGTTGTACTTCTTCCGCTTGGAAGCCTTTTTGACCTTTAACTACGCTGAACTCAACACGTTGACCGTCACGAAGTGAACGGTGGCCTTCGCCTTGAATCGCACGGAAGTGAACGAATACATCGTCGCCGCCGTTACGTTGAATAAAGCCAAAACCTTTAGTGTCGTTGAACCATTTAACTACGCCTTGTTCACGAGCTGTCATAAGTTAATCCTCATTGATTAAAAAGAAGGACCACCCGGTGTTGCAAACAGCAGAGTAAACAAAGTTTAAAAATATTTTTATTTCTAAGCTTGTAATCATTCTGTATAACTATTAACAAAATCCCGGTTACATCCAATTTGTAATAGGGCGACAAACAACAACTGCCTATCTCAAATCCTAAATACGCATCGAGCTTAACACGGGTTTATGACAAATAATAGATTTTTTTTGATTTATCTTATTCAGAATTCATGCTTTTTTCGACAGAGTTAATTCAAGATTTTTCAATGTTATATTTTGATAAAAACCGCAAATAAACTTTAGATTTGGCACCAAATTTGCTAATATTTTGAGTCCTTTTTTAAAGACCCGATTGAAGCAGATTATGGACAACTCTGTCGATGAAATGATCATCATTGATGCGATGGGACAACCCTGCCCCATGCCCTTACTGATGCTAAAACGCGCTTTAAAAAAAACCGGCGCCGGACACTTTCTGCTCAAGTCCTCTGACCCGCATAGTCAGCAAGATGTCAGCCGCTATTGTCAGATTCACCAGTACGGCTGTGAATTGACACAAATTTCTGCCAACGAGTTTCATTACTTTATTGAAATTAAATAATTTTCAATTAAAGTAAACAGCATGCATTGGCATAAAACTTTACATTTCTCTACCTTTTTTCCTTAATTTGCAAGGATATTGGTATTAAGATGAAATTTACAGGTAATACGACCCACCGATCCTATAAGGAGAACTCATGAGTGACAGCCGCAATCAGTTGATGCCCCTGTCATTATCTGCGCCAGGCGTAAATCTCGGTGCTTATATTAGTACCGTCAATCAAATTCCTATTTTAACGGCTGAACAAGAAAAAGAGTTAGCTGAACGTTATTATTACGATCAAGATTTAGATGCAGCAAAAATGCTGGTCATGTCGCATTTGCGATTTGTAGTCCATATTGCGCGTAGTTATGCAGGTTATGGTTTGCCACAAGGCGACCTGATTCAGGAAGGCAACCTCGGTCTAATGAAGGCCGTGAAACGCTTCGACCCGAATATGGGCGTGCGTCTGGTGTCATTTGCCGTGCACTGGATTAAAGCCGAGATTCACGAATACGTGATCCGTAACTGGCGTATTGTTAAAATTGCCACCACCAAGGCACAGCGTAAACTGTTCTTTAATTTACGCAGCCTGAAAAAATCCAGCAAAAAACTGACGCTGGAAGAAGCCAAATCGATTGCCAACGACCTGAATGTCACTCCGGAACAGGTCCTGGAAATGGAAGGCCGTCTGACCGCTTATGACGCGGCTTTCGAAGCGCAAAATGATGATGAAAGTGAAAACACTACCCATGTTGCGCCGGCGCTTTATTTAGAAGATAACCGTTACGATCCGGCCCGTCTGGTCGAAGATGAAGATTATGAGGCACAAAGTACTTCTGCCCTGCATGAAGCCATGGAGCAGCTGGATGACCGTTCGCGTAATATCTTGCAGCGTCGCTGGTTAGATGATGATAAATCGACCCTGCATGAACTAGCAGCTGAATATAATGTTTCTGCGGAGCGTATTCGCCAGCTTGAAAAAAATGCCATGGAAAAAATTAAAGTGGCAATGTCATCTAACTAAGTGATGATTCCAGAGTGCTAAAGTTAAAAAAGGGCGATCTGCCCTTTTTTGCTGTCTGTGCTTGCTGAAACCGGGCGATGATCTTAAAGAAATACATTTTCTTCCCCCCTAAAATCAAAAAGCTGGATTCAATACCACATTTCAGGGTGAAAGTTTTTCACTTTCTCGTTGCCCGGAAAAATGTTAAGGTTGAGCGCAAATTTACTCAGGTCATTCTTGCTATGTGGATTGCAATTTCTGCCCTTAATTTAGCACTTGCGGTGATGTTAGGTGCATTTGGGGCACATGGCTTAAAAGCACGCGCAACAGAAGCTCAACTGGCGTGGTGGCAAACAGCGACTGATTATTTTTTCTATCATGCCCTCGGATTATTGGCACTGGCGATTCTGGCCAAAGTCATGACTCAATTTCCCATTAAAGCCAGCTTCCTGCTGATTCAGGTCGGGATTGTGTTTTTCTGTGGCTCATTGTATGTGATGGCGCTAGGTTTGCCGCGCGCTCTGGGGGCCATTACCCCAATTGGCGGTGCGCTAATGATTGCCGGCTGGCTGGTACTGGCCTGGAATGCCATGAAATATGCCCGATAATTCGGGAACGGAACAGCTAGGAAACTGCAGGTATGCACATTTATTTAAACGGCGAATTACAACAGACACAGTGCCATAATTTACTAGAACTGGTGCAACAACTGGGGTTGGAAGGCAAACGTTTTGCGGTAGAACAAAACGAGATGATTGTGCCGAAAAGCCGACTGGAAAGCACCCCTATTCATGATCAAGACCGCATTGAAATTATTCATGCCGTTGGCGGCGGCTAAGACGGAGCACGTATGGAAGACACCCTACTTAAAATCGGTTCACGCACTTTTAACTCGCGCTTGCTGGTGGGCACGGGAAAATATAAAGATCTGCAGGAAACAGATCTGGCCATTCAGGCCAGCGGTGCGGAAATTGTAACTGTTGCTATTCGTCGCGTGAATATTGGTCAGCATCCCGATCAGCCAAATTTGCTGTCTGTGATTCCACCAGAAAAATATACCATTTTGCCAAATACAGCCGGCTGTTTTGATGCCAACAGTGCAGTGCGTACCTGTATGCTGGCACGTGAACTGCTCGATGGTCATAATCTGGTAAAACTGGAAGTACTGGGCGATGAAAAAACCCTGTATCCAAACATCACCGAAACCTTAAAGGCAGCACGCACGCTTATTGATGATGGTTTCGAGATTATGGTCTATACCTCGGATGATCCGATTGTGGCGCAAGAACTGGAAAGCATGGGCTGTGTGGCAATTATGCCTTTGGGTAGCTTAATTGGTTCAGGACTGGGGATTTTAAACCCGCATACTATTTCTATTATTAAAGAAAATGCCAAAGTACCAGTACTGGTCGATGCGGGTGTCGGCACTGCCAGCGATGCAGCAATTGCCATGGAACTGGGCTGTGATGGCGTGTTAATGAATACTGCAATTGCAGCAGCGCAAAATCCGGTCCTGATGGCTTCGGCAATGCGCAAAGCAGTGGAAGCAGGTCGTGAAGCTTATCTGGCAGGTCGGATGCCGCGTAAAAGAATGGCCAATGCCAGCTCGCCAGAAACCGGTTATTTCTTTAAATAAACCCTTTTGCAGCTTCGCCGAGAGATAAATTAATCTTCTAGGTTTCACTTGATTTAAAAGCGAAACATGAAAAAAGGACTCTGCTTGAGTCCTTTTTTATTACGGTTTTTAGACCTGAATCAAGGAATCAAGCCTTCATCACGCATGGCAATCTGCACCGATTGACGCTCGGCCACTTTATTGCGTAGCGCAATAATATGGGTATATGGGGTTAAATCATGATGAATATGGTTCGACCAGTTGGTCAGTACGAATAAATAGGCATCGGCCGGGCCAAAGTTATCATCGACCAGATATTCATTGTCTGATTCACCAATAGTTTTATCAATATAACTTAACAGACGGTCAATTTCAGCATAGGCTTTATTTTTTTCATCATCGGTTAACTGGCCACCGAAGAATACCGCGTAGGCATCATGCAGTTCCGAGTTGAGATAACCTAACCATTCCAGCACTTTGGCACGGCCCATGCCTGATGGCGGAATTAAATCTTGTTTTGGATCGTGCTGGGCCAGAAACGGTAAAATTGCCACGTTTTCGGTCAGAATCAGACCTGGATTAATCTCAAGCGCCGGAACATAGCCTTTTGGATTAATTTCGTAATAATCATGACCTTTTTCGGTTTTATGGGTTTTCAGGTCGACACGTTCTAAATCAAAATCTACATTAATTTCATTTAAAATAATATGGGCCGCTAAAGAACATGCACCCGGTGAATAATAAAGCTTCATATCTGATCCTTGTTATATAACTACTAACTGTTTTAAATGGCTTCTAACAAACTTTCAAGTGATCGAACCTGTAAATTGCAAAAAAGCGTAAATGCGTAAAAAACATTTACCTTTTCAATATTGAGCAAGCGCGGCGCTTTTTCAAGTGGATTGCGGCTGCTTTTTTCACTTCATTTGTTTTACCATAGTCGCCTTTAAAGTTTCATGAAAAGCCGATTGTGATTAGTCTGAAAAAAGAAGAGTGGTTTTCCAATATCCGGACCGATGTGCTGGCCGGTCTGGTGGTGGGGCTGGCCCTGATTCCTGAATCCATTGCCTTTTCTGCAATTGCCGGTGTCGATCCACAAGTTGGCCTATATGCCTCCTTCTGTATTGCCGTGACCATTGCCTTTTTTGGTGGCCGCACGGCAATGATTTCGGCCGCGACAGGTGCCATGGCGCTACTGATGATTACCCTGGTCAAAGAGCACGGGCTGCAATATTTGCTGGCGGCAACGGTACTGACCGGAATCATTCAAGTGGTGGCCGGCTATTTTAAAGTGGCCAAGCTGATGCGCTTTGTGTCGCAATCGGTGGTCTATGGTTTTGTGAATGCGCTGGCGATTTTAATTTTTGTCGCGCAACTTCCAGAGCTGATGCAAATGGATCTGTGGGGCTATGTCTTTGTCGGCCTGGGGCTGGCGGTAGTTTATCTGTTTCCCTATCTGCCTAAAATTGGCAAGGCGGTGCCCTCACCGTTAATCTGCATTATTGTGCTGAGTCTGCTGGCGCTATTTTTGGGTGCCGATATGCGTACGGTGAGCGATCTGGGACAGTTTCCAGACACCTTACCGGTATTTTTAATTCCTGAAATTCCGCTGAATTTTGAAACGCTGGCGATTATTTTCCCTTATTCCATCACCCTTGCAACGGTGGGTTTACTGGAAACCATGATGACCACCACTATTGTGAATGAAGTGACAGAAACTGAAGGTGACCGTCATCAGGAATGTCGTGGTCAGGGCTATGCCAATATTGTCAGTGGTTTTATGGGCGGGATGGCCGGCTGTGCCATGATTGGCCAGTCGATTATTAACGTCAGCTCTGGTGCGCGTACCCGTCTTTCTACTTTGGTCGCCGGCGTTTTCCTGCTGTGTCTGGTGGTGTTCTTTAAAGACTGGCTGGCTTATATTCCAATGGCGGCGCTGGTGGCGATTATGATTATGGTGGCCTTTACCACCTTTAACTGGGATTCGGTGCGTAACTTTAGCAAGCATCCAAAGCAAAGTAATATTGTGATGCTGACCGTGGTGGCGATTGTACTGGCGACGCACAACCTGGCCTTGGGCGTTTTCGTTGGGGTATTGCTGTCGGCCTTATTCCTGGTGAATAAGCTGGAAAGTGAAGTCAAAGTTCAGTCTGAACGCGTACAGGATACACGCCGTTATCAGATTACCGGACAGATTTTCTTTAGCAGCTCGGACAAGTTTTTCCAGTTCTTTGACTTTAAGGAAAATCTGCAACAGGTAAAGATTGATCTGACTCACGCGCATATTTGGGATTTAACCTCAGTGAATATGCTGAATACCGTGGTGCAAAAATTTGAAGCTCGCGGGATTCAGGTCGAGCTGATTGGCTTGAATGAAGCCAGTGACACCCTGATTGATAAATTAAGTCCGAATTAAGCTTGAGTAAAACCACATAAAAAAACGCCTGATAATCAGGCGTTTTTTTATGGCAGATCAATACCCGCCTTATTTACGGCGACGTAACCAAGCCGCAGCACTCAGACCGAATAATCCCAATAATGACCATAGACCGGTACTCCCCCCATGGGTATCCGCTTTGGAGTCTTCCGATGGCTTTGGCTCTACCGGTGCATCTGCCAAATCCAGATCAATAATAATCGGGTCGTGGTCAGATGAACGGAAAGCATCCGGGCTATAAAAGGCCTGAATCTGCTCGGCAGTTTTATAGTCTTCGTTATAGGCCAGCGCCGTCGGTTCATCGGCATTAATGGCCCATGCAAAAGCACGTTTAACCCGTGGATACAATTGCGCATCGGCAATGGCATGGTCTAAATTACCGGCGCCGCCATAGCCTTGGGTATTACTGGCCACGCCAAACACATAACTATAAGCCTGTTTGCCCTGTCCGATTTTTTCATCATTAAACAGATTTTTATAGTTGGCCTTTTCCAGCGCCAAAATCGGATCTTCTTTGGCATAACTGTTTAAGTCGCCCAGAATCAGGACATTGGGCTGTGTTACTTGGGTTGGATTAGTCGCCAGCCATTGCATTAATTTCTGTACTGCGGTCACACGGGTGCTATTCCAGCAGCCTTGACCATCACCCTGATCTGCATCTAGGCCGGTATCAGGACAGCTACCTTTGGATTTTAGATGCTGAGGCACCACGGTAAAGCTTTCACCACCCGCCACAGGCTTAAAACTTTGCGCTATGGTGACACGGTTCAATTGTGTACCATCATCAAACACGGCAGCAGCATTCACCGGCGTCAGGCGTTTGCTGTTATAAATTATTGCTACGGCAATGGCATCGGTGCCCAAGCGATCTGCATTTGGCGGTGTCACATACTTCCAGTCTGGCCCCAGACTTTGGGTTAAATAGGCAATGGCGCTGTCTGGGCCATAACCATTGTTGGCAATTTCATTCAGGCCATAGACATCGGCATCAATGGCTTTTAAGGCACTGACAATTTTCTGATGCTGCTTGTCGAACTCTGCTTTGGTTTTTGCTCCGCGCTCGGTCGGGAAGCCTTGTGCCGCGCCATTGTCATAGTTCAGGACATTAAAGGCCGCAGCACGAATCTGGGCAGTATTTTTGGCGCTGACGCTGCTGCGCTCATTTTTGTCTGCCACGATATTCGGCAAGGTTCTGCCCTGAACAGGCTGAATACGCCACTGGTTAAAGCGATATTCCAAAATCCCTTCTACATTTTGCAGCTCATAGCCGACTCTTAAGGTATTTTGCGCATTAAAGTTCAGCGGCAACCACGGCGTCCGGTTCTGGTTGTTATAGCCATCATCCAGAATAATTTTGGATAGCAGGTTTTGCTTGGCCAGGCTGAGTGCTTCGTCGGATTTGGCAGGATACAGATTGGTCGGCATATATAAGCGCCCAAGGCTTAGGGCCAGCTCGCCATAACGGCCATAATTATAGTTTTCACTGACGGTCAGAGTTTGCGGCAGTTTAACCAGTGCACCCTGATAACGCTGCGGTGCGTGTTGCTGAATATCCGTCAGGCTTTCAAAGGGTAAATTTACTGTTTTTGGTGCCACCCAGCTTGCCGCTTGCGGATTACAGGTTTGAATCTCCTGAGTCAGCTGGTCCAGCTGCAGCTGGTTTTGATAGCTAGTGAGGCGGCCACGTAAAATCACCTCTTCTCCAACCTGCCCGCCTTTAATCTGGCTGCTGGCCGGAATATAAACAAAAATCGCATTATTCAGGTTTGGTTTGGCTTTGCTATCTGGCGTTTGCAGATAAAAACCGGAAAAACCATTGCTATAACGATAATCTGCGGTCATCACCCCACGCACGGTATAGATCTGGTTCTTGCTGGCACTGTGCAAATCGGCAATGGCAGTATCAGAACTGCTACAGCTAATCGTTTCCGTCACAGGCGGTGGCTGCTCTCCTTCTGGCAGCAAATACTGACTAAAAGCATTCCGGTCAGACCAGGCCGTCCATTCACTGTTCACATCAAAAGGTGCTGTTGGGTCAACTGAGCTAACACTATGCGTGGTTTTATTGCGGCTTAAACTGGTGCCCTCTGCCCAACTCGTAGTCTGTCCAAGCACACCAAAACGATCGACCGGTGTATTATGCTTATACAGCACAACCGCATCATTACCATTAAAATTCAGACTTGCGATTTTTTTGACCAGATCGCCCAGCACCAGCTCCAATTCACTTCGCCCGACCAGATATTCAGCTTTGGCCGGCAACACTCCCTCTAAAGACACCGTCAGTCCGGCTGTGGTCGAGCCATTGGAAAAAATCTTGATTTGATACTGAGATAAATCGGCCGCTGTCGTATCGGGGTTATAAATCTCCAGTCCCTTACGGTTCGACGTACCATCGACATATTGACTGAACATCAGCTCTGCATGTGCAGAAAAGCCACAACCCATGAGTGCCATGGCCCAGCATAAAGTATGTAATTTCATTGTTTTTTATCAGTTGTTAAAGCTTATTCAGGCTATTTTTTAGACATGACAGATGCATGAACATTTGATGAAACTATTTCTGCATTTTCATGACAGCTACCGTGAAAAAAATAGCGCAATGCATGAAAAAATTTGACTTCAACTGCTCAGGACTTAAAATACCGCATTTGAATTTTTTACGATTGCCAAAGTTATGTCGAATGATCAATTAGACCAGCAAGTCGTCGAGCTGGACAACTTAAACGAGCACCGTGAAATTGTGACGTTTATGCGTCGTTCCTCACCACTCAACACCTCTCAACGTACTGCGCTTGAACAATATGGTCACCTAATTTTGGAATATCCGGTTGGCGATTTACGTCAGCATTTTGAACATCCAGAACGTCCTTTAACGGTAGAAATCGGTTTTGGAATGGGCCGTTCACTGGTCTTAATGACGCAGGCCAATCCGGAGCGTAACTTTGTGGGTATTGAAGTGCATGTGCCGGGTATTGCCCAGTGCGTATATGAAGCAGGCACAGCCGGTTTAAGCAACCTGCGCGTACTGGATGCCGATGCAATTCAGGTGCTGCGTGAAATGCCAGACAACAGCATTAACACCGTGCAACTGTACTTCCCGGACCCATGGCAAAAGAAACGCCACTTCAAACGCCGCTTTGTGGTGGATGAGCGTATGGAACTGATTGAACAAAAACTGGAAATGGGCGGTACTTTCCATGCAGCAACTGACTGGGAACCGTATGCAGAATGGATGCTGGACGTGCTGGACAACCGTTCACGTTTAGAAAACCTGGCAGGCAAAGGCAACAGCTATCCACGTCCGGAATGGCGCCCGCAAACCAAATTTGAACGCCGTGGTATTGAAGCCGGTCACAAGATTAACGACTTTATCTTTAAGAAAATTTCTTAATCGCAAAGTTGAAAAAGCGCTGAAATCTCAGCGCTTTTTTTATACGTCCCTATTTTAAGATCAAAGATTTTAAAATAGATGATCTATTAGTCAAAAGATCGGATCGCCCACTCGATCAATCAGCATCAACCCGAAAATAACAACAATGGGTTATGACTGATGACGTTCTAAAATCTGCTGGCTGAATAGTTGATAAACCGCCTGTAAATCGGGTCGCTGTGCATCGGCCAATAACTGCTGATGCATCTGTAAAATATTCTGATCACCACGCATGGCCGGGCCGGTCTGCATGATTTTAGGGTCGGCCTGGGTGGCCTTCTGCGCCGTTTCCAGCATTAACGGATACAGCAGACTAAAATCGACCTGCTGGACATCAACAATTTGCCGGGCCATGTCATAACAATAATTACTGAAATTACAGGCAAACACCGCGGCCAGATGCAGGCTCAGACGCTGCTCGGAGCTATAGGCATAAACCCACTGACTGAGTTCATTGGCCAGCTGCAACAATACAGCCTGATCGTCTTCATGTGCCGCTTCAATAAATAAAGGGGTATGAGTCCAGTCAATCTCACGTTCCAGACTAAAGGTTTGTAGCGGATAAAATACTCCGGCACGTGCATGTACCTGCTGCAACAGCTGCATTGCAGTACTGCCGGAGGTATGGACCATCAGCACTTCAGGCAGATGAGGATGCACCTGCTCAATTACCGCGGCAATGGATTGATCACTCACCGCAATGATCACCAAGTCTAATGTTGCATCAAACTGTTCAGGGCTATGAATTGCACTGGCCTGTACCTGCTGTGCCAGCTGCGCTGCCTTATCCAAACTGCGGCTATAAATCTGTACTATCTGGTGCCGTGCACTCAATGCCCGTGCCAGATGATGTGCTACCCGCCCCGCGCCAATAATCCCGATTCGCATCTGTTTCATCTATATTTTGAACTGCCCACAGCATGCCAATAAAAAAAGGACGAATCAATTCGTCCTGATAGATTTGAGCCAGTTTTAGAACTTTCTTAAGGTCAGAATCTGTTCACTGCGTCCAAATGGCCCATGAACATCATGCAGAATGCCGCTGGTCAGACCAATACCATCTTCACCATATTGTTGTACCACTTCCAGTCCCAGCCACTGGCCTTGCGGCAAGCGGTGCAGATGAATTTGCAGATCCAAATTTGGAAAGCCCCAACCGGCATTCGGGTCCTGACGTGGCACCACGCCATTGGCAGTATCTACCATGCCCATCAGGCGGGTAAAATCCGATGTCGGCTGGCCGTCAATCATTTCAAGCTGATTACTGAGCCAGACAATGCCTTTGCCCGGACGATGGTCCAGATGGGCACGGGTCTGAATACTTTGAATATAGCCGCCTGGCCAGCAGCGCATGCCATCCCACTCGGGTAAATAGTCCGGACTTTCTGCCGGTAAATCTTCCAGACCGGCAATGCCTCGAGTGTCGGAAGTCAGCATTTTCCAGGCACGCGCCACAATACAGGTTTTGCCATTGGCACACATTTCCGCTTCAATCAGTTCAATGGTTTTGCCCGGGCGAATCATGCGGGTGGTAATCGAAAATTCACCAAAGGCAATCAAACCAAAAATATCCAGCCCGACCCGGCCAATGCGCATTTCTGCACGTGGCTGGAACTGCTCCAGCTCTGCACAGAGAATACCGGTGGCAGGTGCCATATGCTGCTCATGCGGATTCCACGCGCCCTGAGCATGAATATTCGATTCATAATAAGCTGTGCTGCTACCATCTGCATGCTGTTCACGTCTGATAAAACTGTAATATGCCGACATTATTTTCCCTACTTCCTTGCTCTTTGGTCTGTGTGCTACCTGCCTGTGTAGCCCCTGTTTCGTTTATTTTCGTGCAAAAAAACCATAATAATTCATGATTTGACAATAAACCCTGCAACTTTTAAATCCGACTTTTGTTAATACGTCTTTGGTCTGTTCAGCCGAAACCAGTTCAAAATCATCATCCAGATGTGCAATCATCTTTTCACTCTGCCTCACTGTTAAGCCCTGTTGCACCGCTACATGCTGCAGCACTTGCTGTTCAGCCAATGTTTCAGGCTGCATCAGGTCATAACTGAGGAACACACCACCCGGTTTTAAGCGCTGGCAGATGTCCTGAAAAAAATCGGCTTTGGCCGGCATGGGAATAAAATGCGCCACCAGAATGGCCAGTGCCGCATCAAAAGGCTGAGGGGACTCTAAACTCTGGGTATCGGCCTGAATAAACTGCACCCGCTCGGCACCTGCAATTGAGCGGATCGTATTTTGTGCCTGTTCCAGCATGGCACGGGAGGGATCAATGGCGGTAATCTGCCACTGTGGATGATGCGCCAATAAATAGGTCAGCTCATAGCCTGTCCCGCACCCGACCACCAGAATATGCGCAGTTTCCGGTAATTCTGCTGTTAGAATGGCATCAATCTGTTGATGTACCAGTTCATAGCCGGGAATCAGTTTACGGATGTGATCATCATAGCCGGCGACAATGACTTCACTGTGAAAGTTTTTGGCCATCTTTAACTCACTCTACCTCTGACTCTTGAATAGACTTGCGAAGATCATTCTTGTTGGAAAGTCATGACAGCTCGCGGAAAGCAAAGCAATTTTGCTCTGATTTGATTTTTCCCGAGATTCAATCACATGACCGGCGATATCCCTGTCGCCCTGTCATGTGATTAGATGCCTGCATGAATCAAGCAATTTCTTTTAGGTTTAACTCTTCACGCATAAATTCACGCAGCTTAAACTTCTGCGCCTTACCCGATGCCGTCATTGGAAACTCGCTAAAGAAACGCACATAACGTGGCACTTTGTTGTGTGAAATATGCTCGGCGCAGTACTGGCGAATGGTTTCTTCTGTGCAAGGGTCGTTTTCATGCAAGATAATGCAGGCGCAGAGTTCTTCGCCATATTTATGGTCAGGTACGCCAATCACCTGTACATCGCAAACCGCCGGATGGGTATAGAGGAAATCTTCAATTTCTTTCGGGAACAGGTTTTCACCGCCACGAATCACCACATCTTTAATCCGGCCTTTAATTTTGACAAAGCCTTCATCGTCCATTTCAGCGATATCACCGGTATGCATCCAGCGTGCAGCATCAATCACTTCTGCGGTTTTTTCCTGATCTTCCCAATAGCCGAGCATTACCGAATAACCGCGAACACAGAGTTCACCGAGCTGTCCACGTGGTACCACCTTGCCCTCTTCATCGACAATTTTGACTTCCAGATGTGGATGGACTCGGCCTACGGTACTGACGCGACGTTCCACCGAATCTTCCGTTGAACTTTGCGCACTTACCGGTGCTGTTTCAGTCATGCCATAGCAGATGGTAATTTCCGACATATGCATGCGGTCAATCACGCGCTGCATGATTTCCTGCGGACATGGACTGCCGGCCATAATACCGGTGCGCAAGCTTGACAGGTCAAACTCATCAAACTGTTCATGCTCTAAAATGGCAATGAACATGGTCGGTACGCCATAAGCAGCGGTACATTTTTCCTGCTGAATGGCTTTTAAAGTATCCAGCGGGTTAAATACGGCTGATGGATAAACCATGGTGGAACCATGAGTGATACAGGCCAAGTTCCCCATCACCATCCCGAAACAGTGGAATAACGGCACTGAAATACAGACCCGATCTGCCGGGCTGAGATGAATTGCTTCACCGACAAAATAGCCATTATTTAAAATGTTGTTATGGGTCAGCATGGTGCCTTTCGGATTCCCGGTGGTGCCCGATGTAAACTGAATATTAATAGTTTCATCAAACTGCAATTCACTAGAAATCTGCTGCAGTTTTTGCAGCATTTTTTTGCTTGGCGGGGTCAGTAAATCCTGAAAGCGGTGTAATCCGGCATGTTCCTGATCATCAATTTTAATAATATGTTTCAGATGCGGCAGGCGCTCGGCTTTCAGCACTTTGCTTGCTGCCTGGTTCAGCTCCGGGGCAATTTTGGTCAGAATCTCCTGATAATTGGTGGTCTTGAACTGCGAGGCAATCACCAGTCCCTTACACGACACTTTATTCAGTACATATTCCAGCTCATTGCTTTTATAGGCCGGGTTCAGGTTCACCAGAATAATGCCGGCTTTAAAGGCCGCAAACTGGGTAATGGTCCATTCCACGCAGTTCGGCGACCAGATTGCAAGACGGTCACCTTTTTGAAAGCCCAGTTTCAGTAAACTGCAGGCAAAGGCATTCACCTGCTCTTGCAACTGCCGGTAGCTCAAACGCACATTCTGATGCAGGCTGACCACCGCATCCTGTTCGGCGTATTGCGCGCAAGCCTGATCAAATTTTTCACCAATCGTTGTGCCCAGTAAAGGCTGGCTGCTCGTTCCGTAGGCGTAGCTTAACCGTACTTGTGTCATTGAATCGTTCTCCTTGATTCTTTGTAATTCTGATTTTCAACTCTACTAATTGTTTTTGAACCACGACTACCTGTCTGTCTTCCCTGCCGTTTTTATCGTTTTTTACTCACTTCCCTCCTGTCGACGTACTGCATTCATACAAAAATCGGCAATCTGTTTGACAAAGTAATCCTTATAGTTTTGATCAAACATCACATTGCGAGATGGGTTTAAAGGTTCAATCACCACAAAAGTCATAGAGCCAACCACGCCCAGTGCGGCGGTGTTCAAATCTTCAAACTCAAACTCACCATTGACTTTTCCTTCAGCCAAAATTTCCTTAATGCTCTGCTTGATCAGCTGTTTACTGCGAAAACGTTCATGTTCCATTTCCGAATCAACCGGTTCAAACATGAGCGCATACGCCAGTTGGGGACTGTTCATGGCACGCTTCACAAAAGTTGTAACAGATTTTTGCAATTTCTGTTTTGGCGATAAATCCGAGCCGGCAATGTGGTTCAAAATTTCAACCTCATGCTGAATCGCATTCGACAACACTTCAATTAAAATCTGGCTTTTGTTTTCGAAATATCGATAGACCAGACCGGTAGATACACCGGCACGTTCCGCAATGGCCTGAATCGACGCCTCTTTAAAGCCCCCTTGAGCAATTAGTTCACGAGCGGACTGCAAAATCGACAGGCGATTCTGTTCCATTCGTTCCTGCATCAATGATGATCTTTTATAACTCATATCTTATTCTCAACCAGATAAAATGAATTGTAAATCATTTTGTGAATTTTAGTTCACTTTTTTAAATTTTCGATGTATGTTAAAAACCAAGCACAACAAAAATGCTTTTTTGGAAACAACAAATATAACCGCAGGATGGATGAAGAAATGAATTTACAAAGCTTGGATTTCGGTTTGGATGAAACACTGATCGCCCTTCGTGATTCAGTTGCTGCATTTTGTGCAAAAGAGATCGCACCAATTGCTCAACAGGTCGACCGTGACAACGAATTCCCTGCTCATCTTTGGAAAAAGTTTGGGGACATGGGTTTACTCGGTCTGACTGTAAGTGAGGAATATGGTGGCACCAACCTCGGTTATCTGGCACATATTATTGCCATGCAGGAAATTTCACGTGCCTCAGCATCCATTGGCCTTTCCTACGGAGCACATTCTAACCTATGTGTGAACCAAATTAAGCGTAATGGTAACGAAGAACAGAAACAGCGCTATTTACCGAAACTGATTTCAGGTGAATATGTCGGCGCACTGGCCATGTCAGAACCGAATGCCGGCTCCGATGTGGTGAGCATGAAACTCAAAGCTGAAGATCAGGGCGATCATTATCTGCTAAACGGCTCAAAAATGTGGATCACCAACGGTGGCGATGCAGACGTGCTGGTAGTGTATGCCAAAACTGATACCCAGGCCGGTGCCAAAGGCATGACCGCTTTCCTGATTGAAAAAAACATGCCGGGCTTCAGCCACGGTACGCACCTGGATAAACTGGGCATGCGCGGCTCGAATACCTATCCACTGTTCTTTGACAACGTGCGTGTACCGAAAGAAAACGTCCTCGGTGGTGTCGGCAATGGCGTAAAAGTGCTGATGAGTGGTCTGGACTATGAACGTGCTGTATTAAGCGCAGGCCCACTGGGCATTATGGATGCCTGCCTAGACACCGTGATTCCGTATATCCACGAGCGTAAACAGTTTGGTCAGGCACTGGGCGAATTCCAGCTGATGCAAGGCAAAATTGCTGATATGTATTCGACCTGGCTGGCCTGTAAAGCACTGGTCTATGCCGTAGGTGCAGAATGTGACAAAGCCGAGCATAGCCGCAGCCTGCGTAAAGATGCTGCCAGCGCAATTTTATATGCAGCCGAAAAAGCCACCTGGATGGCCGGTGAAACCATTCAGACGCTAGGTGGGAACGGTTATATCAATGAATTTTCTGCTGGACGTTTATGGCGTGATGCCAAACTCTATGAAATTGGTGCAGGCACCTCGGAAATTCGCCGTATGCTGATTGGCCGCGAACTGTTTAACGAAACTGCCTAAAAAATAAATCACAAGAATAGACAAGGATGTTGGCATGAATCAATTACAGAGCAAAATCAATATTCGCAGCGAAGAGTTCAAAAACAACCACGCAGCGATGCAAACCCTGGTCGATGACCTGAAACAGAAAGTCCAGAAAATTGCCCTCGGCGGCGGTGAAACTGCACGTCAGAAACATCTGGATCGCGGTAAATTATTACCACGTGAACGGATTGACCATCTGATTGATCCGGGTACGGCTTTTATTGAAATTGGTCAGCTGGCTGCCTATCAGGTGTATCAGGATGATGTACCTGCTGCCGGTGTCGTGGCCGGTGTCGGTCAGGTCAATGGCGTGACCTGTATGATCATTGCCAATGATGCGACAGTCAAAGGCGGAACGTATTATCCGCTGACTGTGAAAAAGCATTTACGCGCTCAGGAAATTGCCGAGCAGAACCATCTGACCTGTATCTATCTGGTCGATTCTGGCGGTGCCTATTTACCGCTGCAAGATGAAGTGTTCCCAGATCGTGACCACTTCGGCCGTATTTTCTACAATCAGGCGCGCATGTCGAGCATGGGCATTGCCCAGATTGCCGTGGTGATGGGCAGCTGTACAGCCGGCGGTGCTTATGTCCCTGCCATGTCCGATGAAACCATTATTGTGCGGAATCAGGGTACCATCTTCCTGGGTGGTCCGCCTTTGGTGAAAGCTGCCACTGGTGAAGTGGTCAGCAGTGAAGACCTGGGCGGTGGTGATGTACACACGCGTTTATCAGGGGTGGCCGATCATCTGGCAGAAAATGACGAACATGCTTTGGCCATTGCCCGCAACATCGTCGCCAATTTAAATAAAAAACCAAATCCACAGCCGCAAAATGTCGAAGCACCATTATTTGATGCGTCCGAGCTGTACGGCATTGTCCCGACCGATGCACGTAAACCGTTTGATGTGCGTGAAGTGATTGCCCGTATTGTCGATGGTTCACGTTTTGACGAGTTCAAGGCACGTTTTGGGACCACGCTGGTCACCGGCTTTGCCAAACTGTACGGTATGCCAGTCGGCATTATTGCCAATAACGGAATTCTGTTTTCCGAGTCGGCACAAAAAGGCGCACACTTTATTGAACTGTGTACCCAGCGCAATATTCCCCTGCTCTTCATTCAGAACATCACCGGCTTTATGGTTGGCCGTCAGTATGAAAATGAAGGCATTGCCAAAAATGGTGCCAAACTGGTAATGGCAGTCGCGACAGCCAATGTGCCGAAACTAACCCTGGTGATTGGCGGTTCCTTTGGTGCTGGCAACTACGGCATGTGTGGCCGCGCCTATTCACCACGCTTTATGTGGACCTGGCCAAACTCGCGTATTTCGGTGATGGGCGGTGAGCAGGCTTCGAGTGTACTCTCGACCCTGAAACGCGACCAGATTGAAAGCAAAGGTGGCAGCTGGTCAGCAGAAGAAGAAGATCAGTTTAAACAGCCTATTCGTGACCAGTACGAGCGTCAAGGTCATCCATATTATGCTTCTGCGCGTTTATGGGATGATGGTGTGATTGATCCGGCACAATCGCGTGAAGTATTGGCACTCAGTCTGGCGGCAGCATTAAATGCCCCAATCCAGCCAACCAAATTCGGCGTGTTCCGCATGTAAGAGGTGACAAAAATGGATTATCAATTTTTACAACTCGAACAGCAAGATCAGGTGGCTACGGTGTGGATTAACCGTGCCGAACTGCACAATGCCTTCAATACCCAAGTGATTGAAGAATTACACGCCTGCTTTCAGTATCTGAATACGCGTGAGGATGTACGTGTCGTAATTTTAGCTGGACGCGGCAAAAGCTTCTCTGCAGGTGCAGACCTGAACTGGATGAAACAAGCAGGTCAAGCCTCTGAAGCAGAAAACCAAGCCGATGCCCTGAAACTAGCGAAAATGCTGCAAAGTCTGGCCACCTTGAAACAGCCAACCATCGCCCGCGTACATGGCATTGCCTTTGGCGGCGGTATGGGTCTGGCCTCGGCCTGTGATATTTGTGTGGCCAGCACCGATGCCAAATTTGCGACCTCTGAGGTGCGTTTAGGTCTGGCGCCATCCACCATCAGCCCTTATGTCATTCGTGCCATTGGTGCGCGTCAGGCATCACGTTACTTTTTAACTGCTGAACGAATTTCTGCAGAACAGGCACACGCTATTGGTCTGGCACATGAAGTGACCACGCCGGAACAGCTCGACAGCAAAATTGATGAAATTGTGCAGGTCTTATTACTCGGTGGCCCAGAAGCACAGCATGCATCGAAACAGCTCATTCAGATGGTGAACCAGCAAGTCCTGACCGAGGACCTCTTGCTGCAAACCGCACAGCATATTGCCCACGTTCGCCAGGGAGATGAGGCGAAAAACGGCTTAAATGCTTTCCTTAACAAACAAAGCCCGGCCTGGATCAAGACCACGGCATAACAACTAGAAGGATCCTAACGATGTTTGAAAAGATTTTAATTGCCAACCGTGGTGAAATTGCCTGCCGTGTCATTCGTACTGCCAAAAAACTGGGAATTGCAACTGTTGCAGTCTATTCAGATGCAGATGCTCAGGCCCAGCATGTCAAACTGGCCGATGAAGCAGTCTATATTGGTGAATCACCAGCAGCACAAAGCTATTTACAGATTGAACGGATTATCGAAGCCGCAAAAAGCACCGGCGCACAAGCCATTCACCCGGGTTATGGCTTCCTGTCTGAAAATGACCAGTTTGCTTTTGCCTGTCAGGACAACAACATTGTCTTTATTGGCCCGCCAGTTGACGCCATTCTGGCGATGGGTTTAAAAGCGACCTCTAAAGCCTTGATGGAAAAAGCCGGCGTACCACTGACACCGGGTTATCATGGCACCAATCAGGATGCTGCGTTCTTAAAACAGCAAGCCGATGACATTGGCTATCCGGTGCTGATTAAAGCCAGCGCCGGCGGTGGCGGTAAAGGGATGCGTCTGGTTGAGCGCAGTGAAGATTTCCTTAGCGCCCTGGCCTCATGTAAGAGTGAAGCCCGTTCCAGCTTTGGCAATGAAGATGTACTGATTGAACGCTATGTCGTGCAGCCGCGTCATATTGAAGTTCAGGTTTTCGGTGATACCCATGGCAACTATGTGCATCTGTTTGAGCGTGATTGCTCGGTACAGCGCCGCCATCAGAAAGTACTGGAAGAAGCACCAGCACCGAAAATGCCGGAAGATAAACTTGAAGCGATGCGCCAAGCCGCAATTGACGCTGCACGTGCAGTAAATTATGTCGGTGCCGGTACAGTCGAGTTCATCGTTGAACAAGACGGTACTGCTTATTTCATGGAAATGAACACCCGTCTACAGGTTGAGCATCCGGTCACTGAAATGATCACCGGTCAGGATCTGGTGGAATGGCAGTTACGTGTCGCGTTCGGTGAACCTTTACCGAAACAGCAACATGAATTACAGATTCACGGCCATGCTTTAGAAGCACGTGTTTATGCCGAAGAACCTGAAAAAGGCTTTATTCCGGCGATTGGTCAAATCAGCTATCTGCATTATCCAGCACAAAATGAAGCGGTACGTGTCGACAGCGGTATTGTTGAAGGCGATGAAATTAGCACCTACTACGACCCGATGATTGCCAAACTGATTGTCTGGGGCAAAAACCGTGAAGCAGCATTAACGCAAATGCACCATGCTTTAGGTCAGTTCCATGTCGATGGTCTGGGCAACAACATTGCCTTCCTGGATCGTCTGGTACTGTGCGATTCTTTCAAGAATGCCAATTTGGATACTGGCCTGATTCAGCGCGAAGAAGAATTCCTGCTAAAACCGGCCACAGAGCTGATCAGTACGCTAGTGGTCAGCGCGGCCTTCATCGAATTGCTGTCACGTTTGGCCCAGAACCCGAGCGCCAGCAATCCGGTCTGGCAGACCAATGCTTTCTGGCGTTTAAACCTGCAATCGGGGCAGACAATCAAATTACAATGTAATGACAAAACCTTAAATATCCAGTTTGCAGCACAAGAACATGGCTTTGTCGCACAGTATGAGGGTCAGACTTTTGAGCTTGAGGGTCAGTTACTGGATGCGCATACCCTGCAATTCAAGCTGGCCGGCAAACAGCAAAAACTGGCCTTTAGCCAGACTGAACATGGCATTACCCTGTTCCAGAATGGCCAGAGCTATAAATTTACCTATCTGAAACCGGTATTTAACCAGGATGATGAACAAGGTGCTGAAAACAACCTGACTGCGCCAATGCCGGGTGTCATCACTCAGGTACTGGTCGCGGCCAATGACAAAGTCAAAAAAGACGATGTCCTGATGACCCTCGAAGCCATGAAAATCGAATACTCGATTCGTGCACCGCATGATGGCATCGTGGCCAGCTCTTACTTCCAGGCCGGTGATCAGGTCAAAGCTGGCGATGAGCTGGTGGAATTCCAGCCGCTGGCGGAGGAAGTCGCATGAGCGAATTTGTCAAAATTGTTGAAGTCGGGCCACGCGATGGCCTGCAAAATGAAAAAACACCCTTAACCCTGGATGACCGCAGACAGCTGATTCTGGATTTAATGCAAACCGGTTTACAGGCCATTGAAGTTGGTTCCTGTGTATCGGCCAAATGGGTACCGCAAATGGCAGACAGCGATGTGCTGTTTGCCGGCTTGCCCAAAGATCCAAACATTCAGTTCAGCCTGCTCACGCCAAATCTGAAAGGTTTTGAATCTGCGCTGGCAGTGGGTTGTACAGAAGTTGCGGTCTTTACCGCAGCCTCTGAAAGTTTTACCCGTAAAAATATCAACTGCTCAATTGATGAAAGTTTTGAAAAATTCAGCGATGTGATGCGTGAAGCCAAAGCGCACAACATTCGTGTGCGTGGTTATGTGTCCTGTATGGTCGATTGTCCGTACGAAGGCGCGATTGATCCACAGCAGGTGGCAAAAGTTTCGCAGCGCCTGCTGGATATGGGCTGCTATGAAGTGTCTTTAGGTGAAACCATTGGCACCGCCACACCCGACCGGGTGAAAAAAGTCTGGGATGCCTGTCTGGCTGAGCTGGATGCAACGGTGCTGGCCGGTCATTTTCATAATACCTATGGCATGGCTATCGCCAATATTTATCAATCACTGCTGCAAGGTATTCGCGTTTTTGACTCGTCGATTGCCGGTTTAGGGGGCTGTCCTTATGCCAAAGGCGCATCCGGCAATGTCTCGACCGAAGATCTGTATTATCTGCTGTCCAACATGGGCTATGAAACCGGTATTCAGCTGGATGCCTTGATGCAGGCCAGTCGTAATATCAGCAATGTTTTACAGCGCAATAATCCATCCAATTATGCCAATGCCTACTGGCAAAAAGCCTGCGCTTAATAACCGAATAAAACCCGGCTTGAGCAATGCCCTCAAGCCACTCAAGGATGTAACAGCAGCAACCTGCTGAAAAAGGATAAAAAATAGAGGTGACACATGGCAAATAAAGTCTATGACAGCGCACAAGCCGCCTTAAATGGCGTGGTTCAGGATGGCCAGACCCTGGCCGTAGGTGGTTTTGGCCTGTGCGGGATTCCTGAAGCATTAATTGCCGCGCTAAAAGACACCGGTGCCAAACAGCTGACCTGTATTTCCAACAATGCCGGTGTCGATGGTTTTGGTCTGGGGCTGCTGCTTGAAACCAAACAGATTAAAAAAATGATTTCATCCTATGTCGGTGAAAACAAAGAATTTGAACGTCAGTTTCTGAGCGGTGAACTGGAAGTTGAACTGACCCCGCAAGGCACACTGGCAGAAAAATTACGTGCCGGGGGTGCGGGTATTCCAGCCTTCTATACCGCCACCGGTGTCGGTACTGTCATCGCGGAAGGCAAAGAAGTGCGCCAGTTTAAAGGTCAGGATTATATCTTAGAAGAATCTTTAACTGCCGATGTTGCCCTGGTCAAAGCCTATAAAGCCGACAAGGCCGGCAACCTGATTTTCCGTAAAACTGCACAAAACTTTAATCCGGTCTGTGCCATGGCGGGCAAAATCACCATTGCCGAAGTCGAAGAAATTGTAGAGATTGGCGCGCTCGATCCAGATGAAATCCATCTGCCGGGGATTTATGTCAACCGCATTGTGTTAAATGCACATCCTGAAAAACGTATTGAACAAATGACTTTAAAGGCGGAGGCTTAAACCATGGCTTGGACGCGTAATCAAATGGCGCAGCGCGCCGCACAAGAACTGGAAGATGGTTTCTATGTCAATTTAGGGATTGGTTTACCAACTTTAGTCGCTAACTATATTCCAGAAAATATCAACGTCTGGCTACAGTCAGAAAACGGCCTGCTCGGGATTGGGGAATTCCCAACTGAAGCCACGGTCGATGCTGACCTGATTAATGCCGGCAAACAGACGGTCACAGCTCGTCAAGGTGCTTCGTTTTTCTCTAGCGCAGACTCTTTTGCCATGATCCGTGGCGGCCATGTCAATATTGCCATTCTGGGGGCCATGGAAGTCTCTGAACAGGGCGATCTGGCCAACTGGATGATTCCGGGCAAAAAAGTCAAAGGTATGGGCGGTGCCATGGACCTGGTCGCAGGTGTGCAAAAAGTGGTGGTGTTGATGGAACACTGCGCCAAAGATGGGACACCTAAAATCGTTTCACAGTGTAGCCTGCCGCTGACCGGTAAAGCCGTGGTTCATCGCGTAATTACCGATTTGGGCGTTCTGGATATTACCCCAACCGGCGTGCAGCTGGTGGAACTGGCACCGGAGGTCAGTTTTGATGAAATCCAGAAAGTCACCGGGGTGCCTTTAATACGTAATGCAGCTTAATGGCTGGTTTTAAAAGCGGGCATCGGATGGTCGTGAATACATCCCCACCGCTACCTCCGCTTTTCAACTAAACCAAAAAGGACGACTTGACGTCGTCCTTTTCTATTTCCTTAACTCAATCCTTACTCTGCTTTTTTCTCGACAATACCTTGGTCATCGACCGCACGTACCACCCCGGTTTCTGTATTTAATACTTCAAACTCAATACGACGGTTCTGGAACTGCCCTTCTGGGGTTGCATTTGGTTCCATCGGCTGTTGCTGGCCATACCCCACGGCCTGTAACTGTGAAGGATCAACCCCACGCTGCACCAGATAATCACGTACCGCTTCAGCACGGCGTAAGGACAACAGATTATTGGCTTCATTGCTACCTACCGCATCGGTATGGCCTTTAATGGTCAAATGTACATGCGGCGCACGCTGGATTAAGGCCGCAGCCTGATCCAGAATTGGCTGATTGGCTTCCGGTACAGTCGAAGATGCCGACTCAAAATGAATTGCTTCCAGATTTAAGGCGGTGGCGACATCCAGCGCCTGAATATTATCCGGGTTAATCACAGCCAAGGCTTGTGCTGCGGTTGTGGTGGCTGGTGTGGCGGTCTGTACATCGAGATCCTGCTGCACCGTAATGGTCATATTCTTAGCCAAAGGACGCAGCTGATTGGCCACACGCTGCGCATCTGCCGGATTGATGGACTGAATCGCAATCTGCTCACCCATCCAGGTCATATTGGTATTCGGCACATCTTTCAGGATTTTCAATGCCGTTGGAATCACATCCTGATCAATAAATTCACTATGATAATTGCTGGCGCTATTCACCCCACACCCTGTCGGATGGTTAAAAATCCGTTTAACTTCTGTTTGCAGAATGTCGGTATAAGCCGGATTGTTCAGATACAACTGACAGGTGACCAGATCGCCATTGGAACCGGTATTGACCTGCAAATAGGCAGGTTCCGTCGCTGCTGCCTGGGTAACAGGCACCTCTTCTTCATTACGTTCAGAACAGGCTTTAAATAAAAAGGCCAGTAACAATGCCAGAATAATAAAAATCAGAATCGGTACCCACGGCGAGCGCTTCTGTTCCGGCACCTCTTCATATAACTCAGGCGCCTGATGAATAGTCTGCCCGGCAGTGGCATTGACGCCCAAACCGGCCAGCAGCGCAGCGGCCCATTCCGGCAAAGCAGCCTGAATGTCCGGCATATGCTGATCAAGCAAATGCACAATCGCCTCAGGATCGGTCGAGCCGGCCTCGCTTTCTAAAAAACCTAAGGTTGGTACGATGGCCCGGTTCAGGATAGATTCAATTTCATCTGCCGGCGCCTGACCGCGGCTAAATTCCAGAAACTGCTGTTTCAGGTTCAGGTTGGTACCAAAAATTTCAGCCAGCCGCGGATTAAGCTGATTTCTCAGGCTGTCAATGAGGGATGGCCGGTGTCTTAACACCGATAAAAACACCGGATAAAAATCATTTAAGGCACGGTTTTTCTCAATGAGGTAATCCGTTTCCCCGTCTAGCACAATGGATGACACGCTATTTTTCAATAATTCTATCAATCTGGTTTGCATGATATGGCCTCATTTTTTTCATTGTTCTACTCGCATTTTTTAGTGTATCTGGTCATTTTTTATACGTTGTAAATAATTGTATTTTTCTTTATGTACTTAAATTAAAACATAAAAAAAGCCAGCAAATGCTGGCTCTTGAACAGGCGAATTTAGGCCAGGAAAGTCTGAATTACCTTGCCTTTCACGGTTTGCTGAATCAGCGGTGTGTTCTTGCCTTGAGACAGAATGCTGTCTTTATCCAGCGTCCACTCCAGTTCAGGATCGACCAGAATCCAGCCAGCTTCCTGCATCCAGCGATCTGCCATTTGCGCAACCGTTGCCGGTGCCAGTGTCACGGTATGCACCCATTCCAGCGGACTGAACAGGCCTTCCTCAACCAGTTGCACGCCCAAGGGCACAAAGGTATCAAAAGCGGTAAAGCCCGGTAAGGTTTCAGCAAACGGCGCCATTTTGGCCGAACTGCTTAAGGGTTCATGATGGGTACAGATCGCATCAATTACGCCATCTTTTAAGCCCTGACGCAGCAATTCTTTGTCTTTTTCAGCACGTAGCGGTGGACGTACATGCGCCAGCGAGTTAAAGCCATCAATCACCTGATCGGTTAAATGCAGCTGATGCATCGCCACATCACAGGTTACTGGCAGGCCTTTTTCTTTGGCAATTTTAATCAGCTCGACCGAAGCGCCACAGGACAGTAAACCGAAATGCGCACGGACTTTGGTCGCTTCAATCATCAACAGGTATTTGGCAATGGCTACGGTTTCGGCCAGCGCCGGAATCATAGGCAAGCCCTGACGTGAAGCAATAAAACCTTCATGCACACAGCCATCTTTAGCAATTTGCGGTTCTTCGGCATAGAACACCACGGTCAGGTCCAGACCGGCTGCATATTCCAGCGTGCGAATCACGACATCATCATCAACAAAGGATGCATTGGCATTGGAAACTGCAGTACAGCCGCCCTTTTTCAGACCGGCCATATTGGCAGGCTGTTTGCCTTGCAAGCCTTGGGTTTGTGCGCCAATCACCTGTAAATAAATACCACCATCCAGCATGGCTTTTTCGACCAGACCGTGAATCAAAGCACCATTGTCCTGCACAATCGGCTTGGAATCTGGTGGGGTAAACACGTGCAGAATACCGTTTTCACGTGCCGCCTTGCCTTCTGATTTTAAAGTACCATGCTGCTGCTGACCCGGTTCACGCATCCGCGCGCACAGATCAACCATGGTTGGCATCAGCCATTTGCCTTGTCCATCAATGGTTTCAGTCACATCTGCTGTTTCTGCAACCAGCTTGCCATTTTCCAGATATACCGTTTGCACGCGATCAGTCTTTTGCATTGGATCAAGAACGCGGACATTTTCAATTTTTACAATACGCATGACTGATTCCTTATACCGCAATCGCTTCAATTAAACCTTGTTCCTGCAGTTGACCCTGCATCGCCAGTGCCAGCACAGCCATACGCACCGCAATACCATTGGTCACCTGATTTAAAATCACCGATTGCGGACCATCGGCAATGCTGGAATCAATTTCCACACCCCGGTTCATCGGTCCCGGGTGCATCACGATACAATCCGGTTTGGCCAGCGCCAGACGCTCTTTGTTCAGGCCATACATTTTGTAGAATTCTGCCGGTGAGGACAGCGCCGGCGAATCAATCCGTTCATTCTGGATACGCAAGGTAATAATTACATCACAGTCACGGATGCCATCTTCCATTTTATTAAACAGGCGTACATCGGCTCCGTATTCTTCAAAACCAAATGGCAGCAAGGTATTCGGTGCAATCACGCGAATATCTTTACAGCCTAAAGTTTGTAACGCCGCCACATCAGAACGTGCCACGCGTGAATGTTTAATATCGCCAATAATGGCAATGCTCATGTCAGCAAAGTCTTTTTTGGTTTCACGGCGAATGGTCAGCATATCCAGCATCGCTTGAGTCGGATGGGCATGACGGCCATCTCCGGCATTAATAATTGCGATATTTGGACAGACATCTTTGGCAATAAAATGCGCTGCACCTGAAGAGGAATGACGCACCACAAAAATATCGGCGGCCATGGCTTCCAAGTTCCACAGCGTATCGCGCAGGGTTTCGCCTTTAGAGGTACTGGAACGGGCAATGTCAATGTTAAGCACGTTGGCCGAAAGACGTTTGGCTGCAGCTTCAAAGGTGGTACGGGTACGGGTTGAATTCTCAAAAAACAGGTTCATAACCGTACGACCTTCCAGCAGGTTGTTAGTGATCAGCTGATTTTGGTCATTAAAAAAGGACTGCGCGGTGTCCAAAATTTTGGTGAGGGTTTGTTTGGAAAGCCCTTCGATGGTGATGAAATGTTTTAGATTTCCATCTTTATTGAGTTGAATCTGGCTCGGAGTATGCAATGCCGCCAAGTGCATGAGAGATTCCTTATACGTTAAGTCAACGTATTATACAGAGATTCCCAAAAGATGGCGCTGAAGATTTCAACATTTAAAGCCCTTTTCCTGCCAAGGAATCAAGTTTTCTTCAATCATTACCATAAATTCAACAGGATAATTCAACCGGTTTTGGTCAATATTGCTTAGGCTATTTTTGGATGATAGATAAAAAAGCCCCCAGAATCGAGAGCTTGTTGATGTGGATGATGGCGGTTTTAACGTAAAGCACCAATATAATGATGCGACACCTGTGCCCGGTAAATTTCCTCCTCGGTAATTTCGGGTTCAACCTGTTCGTCGATGACCTCATCTAGCGGGTTCAGCAACGGTGCATTTAAATCCAGTAGCTTGGTCAGCCGTTCGGCATAACGGCTTAATTCAGCATCTCCGGTGGCTAAGGCCAGCTCAATCACATCTTTGGCATAGCCCGGATGATCGACCAGATACAAGGCATCAATTACCCTGCCGCTGACCCGGCGTAAACGTGTATACAATAAGGTAGCCACTGAAAAGGCTTCATTGTGGGCAATTAACTGATCACTGCTTTCGACTCGCATATTTCCCCGTTCTCCAATTTTAAAGTTAAGGTCATTTTTCGTTATCGTTATCTATTTTGCAAAATGTATACCAACCGATGGGAAGCACAGAAAATGGATCAAATTTGTGTGGGTTTTAGTACAAATAAATCTTGTATATCTTCAGCACAACATCCGCCCAAAGCCGTGAAAATACGTTAAAATATCAGATTGCTTTGTTGCTTTTGGAAATTTACATGCATTCGAAACCGCGTCTTTCTACATACTGGGTCACCTGTGCAGATGGACTTGAAACCTTGCTTCAAGAGGAATTAGAAGGTTTAGGGGTTCAAAATATTGAACGTTTACCGGGTCGTTTAATTTTCAAAGGCAGCTTGGAACAGGCGTATCGCATTTGTATGTGGTCACGTTTGGCTTCCCGTGTCTTAATGCCAATTCACACTTATGAGCTGGAACGCCATCACGACGCACGTGATGTAGCTGAAGAGCTTTATGAAGGTGCAATCAGCTTCGACTGGTCACTGATTTTTGCACCACAAAGCACCTTTGCCATTCGCCTGCATGTGGAACGCGAAATCAAGGTCAATACCCAGTTTGCCACCTTACGCGCCAAAGATGGTGTGGTCGATTCCTTTATGGAAGCGGTAGGCCGCCGCCCAAGTATCGACACCAAGCAACCGGAAATTACCCTCTATATTCTGGCCGGCAAAACCGAGCATACCTATTGCCTCGACTTGTCCGGGGATTCACTGCATAAACGTGGCTACCGCCGTTTTATGACCGATGCGCCAATTAAAGAAAACCTGGCCGCGGCAATTTTGCAAAAAGCCAAACTCAAAGAAAAGAATCCGGACATTATTCTGGACCCGATGTGTGGTTCAGGTACCTTTATTATTGAATCCCTGCTGATTTTAACCGACCGTGCACCGGGTCTGGTACGCCGTTTCGGCTTTAATGGCTGGAATGGCCATGACCATGAACTGTGGATGTCATTAAAGGCAGAAGCGGCTGAGCGTCATCAACAGGCGCTGGAACAGCCACTGCCAAAATTCTATGCTTTTGATGCCGACTGGGAAGCAGTCAAAGCCACCAAACAGAATATTATTGCTGCCGGTTTTGAACGTCTGCTCGATCATATCCAGATTGAAGAACGCACCTTGTCAGACTGGCCAGATTTTCAGGCCGAAGGCAAAACTGCGTTTGTGGTGACCAACCCGCCGTATGGTGAACGTCTGGGAGATAAAGCCTCGAACCGTGCCTTGTATTTAGGTCTGTCTGCCCTGCTACAAAAACATTTCCCGAACCAGTCTGCTGCTGTCATTGCAGCCCAGGTGGAACAGGCCGATGTGCTGGCATTTAATGAGCCGCAAACCTTGCGTTTAATGAATGGTAAGCTGCCAATTTACATTCGTTTTGGTACGGTCAAACCATCGGCAGTAGTAAAACCATTCCTGGCCGACTGGCAGCCACAGCAGTTTGAACCAATTGAAGGTGCCGAAGACTTTACCAACCGTCTGCAAAAAAACATGCAGGCCTTAAAGAAATGGGCGGTTAAAGAAAACGTCTATTGTCTGCGTTTATACGATGCCGATTTACCGGACTTTAATGTTGCGGTCGATTTATATGGTGATCGTCTGCATGTGCAGGAATATGCACCACCGAAGAAAATTGATCCTGAAAAAGCAAAAAAACGCTTTAACCTGGCGCTACAAGCGATTCGTGCCGTGACCGGTTTAGGCCGTGATGCCGTGTTTATTAAAACCCGTGCCCGTCAGGAAGGTAAAAACCAGTACACCAAACAAAGTACCGCATCGAAACGCTTTATTGTGCAGGAGGGTCAGGCCAAGATTCTGGTTAACCTCACCGACTATCTGGATACCGGCCTATTCCTGGACCATCGCCAGATTCGTTTACGCATTGCCAAAGAAGCTAAAGGCAAGCATTTCCTCAATCTGTACAGCTATACATCAACGGCGAGTTTGCATGCTGCTTTAGGCGGCGCAGCCAGCACCACCAGTGTGGACTTGTCCAACACCTATTTGAACTGGTCCAAAGAAAACTTTGTCTTAAACGGCTTAACCGTCGACCATGCCGATGAACAACACCAGTTCTTTGCCAGCGACTGTTTTGAGTGGCTAAAAGAAGGTCATGAGCAATATGACCTGATCTTTATTGATCCGCCCACCTTCTCCAACTCGAAAAAATTCTACGGCACTTTTGATGTACAACGTGACCATGTCTCGCTAATTAAACGCGCCATGAACCGTTTAACCACAGAAGGCACCCTGTACTTCTCGAATAACTATCGCGGTTTTGAAATGGATGAAACCTTGCCAGCGCTGTTTGATATCCAGGAGATCAGCCATGAAACCATTGGTCCAGATTTCAAGCGTAACCAGAAGATTCACCGCGCCTGGAAAATCCAGCATCCACAAATCTAAAATGTGATTGGCAAGGACGGTGAATGGCAAAGGATGATTTGATCCTTTTCTATTCACAGTTCATTCGATTAGCAATAAAAAGCCTGCTACCCTATAGCAGGCTTTTTTACATCGGAAACTTTACGCTATCACTCATCATCCAGCGTGGACTTACTTTGCAGAGTGAATCACGACATCTACCCGGCTTTTTGCTGCAGATATACCCATAAAAAAACCCGGCCGAAGCCAGGTCTTTGATTAAACAGTTTAGATGAACCGTGTGCGGATTAGTTCAGTTTCAGCTTCTGGAAATCCAGTTGGCCTGCATCTGCCGTAATCACAATGGTATCTCCCGGCTGGAAGTCACCGGCCAGAATTTTCTGCGCCAGATTATTTTCTACCTGTTGCTGGATGGCACGTTTTAATGGACGCGCACCGTAAACTGGGTCAAAACCGGCTTCAATCAGCTGGTCAAAGGCAGAATCATCTACCGTTAACTTGATATCGCGGTCGGCCAGACGGGCACGTAAACGGTCCAGCTGGATATCGGCAATACCACGAATCTGCGCTTTTTCCAGGGCATGGAATACTACCAGCTCATCAATACGGTTGATAAACTCCGGACGGAAATGCTCAGACACGGCCGCCATCACTACATTGCGTACATCATCACGGCTTGGATTATCGCCCAGTTCACGCACATCGCTTGAACCCAGGTTCGAGGTCATTACAATCACGGTGTTTTTAAAGTCCACCACACGGCCCTGCGAGTCGGTCAAGCGACCATCATCCAGCACCTGCAGCAAGATGTTAAATACATCCGGATGGGCTTTCTCCACCTCATCAAACAGCACCACGCTATATGGTTTACGGCGTACGGCTTCGGTTAATACCCCGCCTTCTTCATAGCCGACATAGCCCGGAGGCGCACCGACCAGACGACTGACTGAATGTTTTTCCATAAATTCGGACATATCAATCCGGATCATGGCGTCATCGCTGTCAAACAGGAAATTGGCCAAGGCTTTGGTTAACTCGGTCTTACCGACACCGGTTGGACCCAGGAACAGGAAAGAACCACTTGGACGGTTCGGATCCGACAACCCGGCACGTGAACGGCGCACCGCATTGGATACCGCAATCACCGCTTCATCCTGCCCTACCACACGCTGATGCAGGAAGCTTTCCATTTGCAGCAGTTTTTCACGCTCGCCTTGCAGCATTTTCGCAACCGGAATACCGGTGGCTGCGCTGACCACTTCCGCAATTTCGTTATCGGTGACTTTATTGCGCAATAACTTCGGTTCTTCTTTCTCTTCCACCAGCTCATCTTGGGCCAGCTGTTTTTCCAGTTCCGGAATCACGCCATATTGCAGACGCGACATCTCGCCCAGATCATTTTCACGCTGTGCTTTTTGCAAGGCAATACGCGCCTGATCCAGCTGCGCCTGAATCTGCTTAGTGCCTTCGACCAGAGTTTTTTCAGACTTCCACACTTCTTCCAGATCGTTATAGTCTTTTTGGACGTCTTCGATCTGTTTTTCCAGATGACTGACTTCTGCACGGCTGCCGGCATCTTCATCTTTTTTCACAGCTTCAAGTTGCAGCTTTAACTGAATCAGACGGCGTTCCAGCTTATCCAGCGCTTCCGGTTTAGAGTCCAGCTCCATCTTGATGCGCGATGCTGCTTCATCAATCAGGTCAATGGCTTTATCGGGCAACTGACGGTCAGTGATATAACGATGTGACATTTTCGCTGCAGCAATAATCGCCGAGTCGAGAATTTTCACCCCGTGGTGGACTTCATAACGCTCTTTCAGACCACGTAAAATGGCAATGGTGTCTTCGACACTTGGCTCATCGACCAGCACTTTCTGGAAACGGCGCTCAAGGGCGGCATCTTTTTCAATGTACTGACGATATTCATCGAGCGTGGTTGCCCCCACGCAGCGTAATTCACCGCGTGCCAGCGCCGGTTTCAGCATGTTGCCGGCATCCATCGCGCCATCACCTTTACCTGCGCCAACCAGGGTATGCAACTCATCAATAAACAGGATGATTTCGCCTTCATGCTTGGCCAGATCTTTCAGGACCGCTTTTAAACGCTCCTCAAACTCGCCGCGATATTTGGCACCGGCCAGCAATGAACCCAGGTCCAGCGATAACACGCGTTTGCCTTTTAAGCTTTCTGGCACTTCACCATTCACAATACGCTGTGCCAGACCTTCTACAATTGCGGTTTTACCGACCCCAGGCTCACCAATCAGTACCGGGTTATTTTTGGTCCGACGTGACAAGACCTGTACGGTACGGCGGATTTCATCATCACGACCAATCACCGGATCGAGCTTGCCAGCCAGCGCACGTTCGGTTAAATCTACAGTGTATTTATTGAGTGAATCACGTTGATCTTCATGATTATTACTCATCACTTTTTCATCACCTCGAATTTTTAAAATCACCTGACGCAGACTGTCTGCGCTGACACCGATACTGTTCAATAAGCTTTTAGTGGTCCCAACTTCGCTCAGGCCCAGTAATACCCAGTCGGTAGACAGGAATTCATCGCCCGCTTTCTGGGCATAGCTATCGGCCAGGTTTAAGGCTTTAACCGCTTCCGGACTTAAATTAATGTCGCCAGTCGGATTGGCTAGCGTTGGCGCATCATTCAGTGCCTGCTGCAACTTGCTCTGCAAATCACGCAACTGGGCACCGGCCTGCTGTAACAAGCTGACATTGGATGCTTCTTCTAACAGAGTGGCCAAGACATGAATGCCGTCAATGGCGGTATGGTCTTTGCCCATCGCCAGCGATTGCGCATCGGAGAGAGCTTGCTGTAAGCGATTTGTAAATTTTTCAAAACGCATTCTTGTTATTCCTCACAACAATTTTTTCACTTGAAACATATATGGGAGTACTTTTGGCAATTTCAAATGATTTTTCATATATTTTTCAAAGTGTTATTTTAATGCAACAGATATAACTCAATTATAATATTGGTCTGTGACCGGCCAATTTCAAGTCAGCATCAGGATTATTTTTATACAGCAATGACGTTGCGACCTATGTAACGGGAAACACATATTTTGAGAGCTCTGCCCATTGCGGCCAATTTTTTGCGAGGTCTAAAACCATGGAAAAATAAAAAAGCCGGTAATTAACCGACTTTTTACATGACTTTACAGTCATGATTATTCTGCTTCGATAATCTCGAAATCGTGGCTAATTTCAACACCACCATCTGACAGCATTTTGCTAGCTGAACAGTATTTTTCTGCGGATAATTCAACTGCCTTGGCGACCTGCTTTTCCTTGACTGCCTTGCCTGTCACCACAAAATGCAAATGAATTTTGGTGAATACTGCCGGAATCGAATCGGCACGTTCTGCTTTCAGCTGACAAACCACACCAGTCACATCCTGACGTGATTTCTTTAAAATGGTCACAATATCAAACGATGCACAACCACCAAGTCCCATTAAAATGAGCTCCATGGGACGTGGTCCACGGTTTTCTCCACCATACTCGGCAGAACCATCCATCACCACGCTATGGCCACTTTCCGATTTTGCTTCAAAAGCAACATTCTCTAGCCAATGAACACTCGTTTGCATTGCAAGTCCTTCAAAAAAACTATAAATTTACAAGGTGCCTGTACACTAACATAATTTGAGTTGATAAGGAATTTCATCTCTACTGTGTGACAAGTTCATACTAGGTCTTGTGCGATCTATTATTTATCCATTTTCGGAACCGTTAGCATGACTTCAAACTTTTCACAATTAAGCACCGATGCCCTGTCTCCTGGTCAATTACCAGATTCAGTCAAGGCATTATTAAAACGTGCATATATCAACCGTTATCCGAAACGGACCACAATTGTTGATGCGGGGTCTGAATCAAAATCACTTTATTTGATTCTGAAAGGATCTGTTTCCATCATTCTGCGTGAAGATGATGATCGCGAAATTGTTGTGGCGTATTTGAATCCGGGTGACTTCTTTGGGGAAATGGGTCTATTCGAAGCAAATCCACAACGTACTGCAGAAGTACGCACACGTGACGTTTGTGAAATTGCCGAAGTGACTTATGAAAACTTCCACGAGCTCAGCAAGCAATATCCAGATTTAAGCTATGCGGTATTTGCCCAACTGGTGCGCCGTTTAAAAAATACCACGCGTAAAGTGACCGATCTGGCCTTCATTGATGTTTCAGGCCGTATTGCGCGTTGTCTGATTGACCTGTCTGCGCAGCCTGAAGCCATGATTTTGCCAAATGGCCGTCAAATCCGCATTACCCGTCAGGAAATTGGCCGCATTGTTGGCTGTTCACGTGAAATGGTCGGCCGTGTTCTGAAAACCCTGGAAGAACAAGGCATGATAGAAACTGATGGTAAAGCCATTCTGATTTTTGATGCCTCTTTAGAGCAAAATGATGCAGCAGATGAACAGTTTGATGATGAATAAGTCTTAAACTGCTATATGCTTAAGGCAAATCTTCGGATTTGCCTTTTTTGTGCCTGTTCGCTATGTGAAAAATATTTACAAACTAACCTAAAATATTGATTTAACAGTCTGCCTGCGATGGTTTAGCCTAGTCCCTATTCGCTTGATGATATTTTGAATAAGGACATCTTATGCAGTTCAATCCCCTTGCTGATACCGGTATTTTATTGCCTGAAATCTGTCTGGGCACCATGACCTTTGGTGAACAGAATACCCAGGATGAAGCCTTTGCCCAGCTGGATTATGCGCTGGAACGTGGCCTGTATTTCTGGGATACCGCCGAAATGTATCCGGTGCCACCGAAACCAGAAACTCAAGGTGCCACCGAAGTCATGATTGGCAACTGGCTCAAGACGCGCGGTGGACGGGACAAGCTGTTTTTGGCCTCAAAAATTGCCGGACCGGCTCAAGGCGGCAGCCATATTCGTGATGGTCAAACCCGTTACAACGCTACCGATATTCGCACTGCGCTGGATGGCAACCTGAAACGCCTGCAAACCGACTATATTGACTTATACCAACTGCACTGGCCACAGCGCCCGACCAACTTCTTTGGCAAACTGGGTTATGGCAATACCGAAGCCCATGCACAGCAGCATGTCACCGACCTTGAAGAAACCCTGACCGCATTGCAGCAGGAAATCCAGAACGGCCGGATTCGCTATATTGGCCTCTCCAATGAAACCCCATGGGGCACCATGAAGTTTTTGCATCTGGCGGAAAAACTCGGTTTAAGCAAATTTGTCAGCGTACAAAACCCCTATAACCTGCTGAATCGTACTTATGAAATTGGCATGTCGGAAATTGCCAAATATGAAGGCGTCGGCTTACTGGCTTACTCTCCTCTGGCCTTTGGTTATTTAACCGGGAAATTCCGGCATGGTGCCCGTCCGACCAATGCGCGTGTTACCCTGTATTCACGCTTTAGCCGCTACAGCAATCCAGAAAGTGAATGGGCCACTGAACAATATGCGCAACTGGCCGAGCAACATGGCCTCAGCTTAACCCAACTGGCTTTGGCTTTTATTAAGCAGCAGTTCTTTGTCACCAGTACCATTATTGGTGCGACTTCGCTGGAACAGCTAAAAGAAAATATTGATGCCTTTGAAGTCAATCTGTCCGATGACATTTTACAAGGCATTGAAGCGATTCACCGTCAGCAGCCCAACCCGGCGCCTTGATGGCTTTCAATCAAATTCCATCAACATCATGCATAAAAAAATGCCTCATCATATGAGGCATTTTTAAATCCATTTTAAACCCAGAAGCTTAACGACGGTTCTGGTTATAAATGGCCTGAGCAGCCGGCAAGTTCTCACGCATCGCTGCAATACGCTGGCTGTTCGATGGGTGAGTTGACAGGAACGATGCCCCGCCACCACCTTCCAAGCGGTTCATTTTTTCCCATAAGGTAATTGCCGCTTGCGGGTTATAGCCACCACGCGCCATCAGCATTAAACCGCCTTCATCGGCACGGCTTTCCAGATTACGTGAATATGGCAAGCCCACACCCACCTGTGCACCCAATTGTGCCGCTGCAGCGCCTAACTGGCCAACGTTACTGCCTGCAGCGCTTAAACCGATATTTAAAGCCAGATTGGTCAGTGCCTGCGCGCCAATTTTACTCTTGGCATGTTCTTCTAGAGCATGCACCATTTCATGGCCCATAATCGCAGCAATTTCGGCATCAGTCAGGTTCAGTTTATTGACGATACCAGTATAGAACACCACTTTACCGCCGGGCGCGACAAAGGCATTAATCTGGTCAGATTTTAATACTGCCAGCTGCCAGCTAAATGGCTGACCAGTCTGGTTCATCTGGTTGGCAACCGGTGTTAAACGCTGGAACACCGTGTTAATACGTTTATAGGTACTTGAACTGGTGTCCAGCTGCCCCTTGTTACGCGCATCTTGCACCATCTGGCTATAACTTTGCGCCGCGGTTGCATTTAGGGTTGCGGTATCTGCACCGGCCATATCGGCCACGGTTGTACAGCCTGAAAAAGTGATTGCACTTGCGGCACAAAAACTCAATACCAATTTTTTGTTCATTATAATAATCTCCGCCATTCGGCTATACACATACTCATGAATTATATGAAATCATTTCAATGCTTTAAATCTGAAATGGCTTCATAATCATATCATTTATGTAAACAATGGCAGTGCTGTGTAAACTGTAGCTACATCAGCAGCAACGAGCGAAATACGGCCTTAATAGGCAAACTGATAGAAAATCCAGAATACCAGACAGAAAATATTCAGGCCCAGATACATCTGCGAAACCACTTCCATTTTCTCTTCCAGTGCCGGATTTTTACGTTTATAGAATAAATAGGCGTTTTGGATCAGCACCAGCGGCACCAGAATACAGGCAAAAATCACACTCAGGCCAATAAAGGCCTGATACATAATATTCGGATCATGCTTTTGTAACAGAATCAGCAACATCGCAATGGTCGGTGCACCGCCCATGGCAAATAGTAACGAATAGAAAATGGTACTTGAAATATTTTTATGCATCCTGCCTGACCCAATGTTTTTGCTGTGTTTTATTCTAGCAAGCACCATCTGAATAGACAGTGCTGATGTGTGCAACTTTAGTCTTGAATTACTTCGCAGCGCGGTAATACTGCATTGCTTCCGGCATCATCTGCTGTAACGCGGCAATACGGTCATTATTGCTGGGATGGGTCGACATAAACTTGGCAATGGCGCTATTTCCACGCGCATCATTGGCATTCATTTTCTGCCAGAGCGTAATGGCCGCATTCGGATCATAACCGGCTTTGGCCATTAACAGTAAACCGCCTTTGTCGGCGCGGCTTTCCAGATTACGCGAATAAGGCAACCCTACCCCAAACTGGCTACCCAAATCCAGCAGTAAACCACCATAACCGCCTACCGACTGGCCCACATATTGCGAGCCAATACTAACCGCCAGATTGGTCAGGGTCTGGGCACCAATTTTACTTTTGGCATGTTCTTCTAGCGCATGCACCATTTCATGGCCCATGATCGCCGCGACTTCATTGTCGGTCAGTTTCAGGTTTTCAACAATGCCGGTATAGAACACTACTTTGCCACCCGGAGCCACATAGGCATTAATTTCAGGTGACTTAATCACCGCCACTTGCCACTCAAAAGTCTGCCCGGTCTGGTTCATCTGGTCGGCATAGGGCTTCATCTTTAAAAACACGCGATTGACTTTCTTATAGGTGGCAGAACGGGTATCTAGCACCTTTTTCTGCTCGGCTTCCTGCAACATTTGCTGATAGCTCTGACTGGCGTTTAAGTTTAAGGTCGCTGAATCTGCCCCGGCCAGTTCTGCCACAGTGGCGCAGCCCGTCAAATGCGTTGCCAATACAATTCCAATGGCTAAGTTCTTATATTTCATAACATTCTCTAATTGTTCGAAAGTGCCTAGCACTATAAACAAAATCAGGGAATTCTCAAGATGGTGCGCTATTTTTCTCGGCCAAAAATAAAAAACCCTGTGCAAGCACAGGGTTTTCTCATTTCAGCTTAAACGATTAAGCTTCAAACGGATGACGCAGAATAATGGTTTCTGCACGGTCTGGACCGGTTGAAATGATATCGATTGGACATTCAATTAACTGCTCAAGACGCTTGATGTAGTTGATTGCATTTTCAGGCAATTGTTCAACACTGGTCGCACCCACAGTTGACTCAGACCAGCCTGGCATGGTTTCGTAAATTGGCTTCAAGTTTTCATAAGCCAGCGCGTCAGAAGAACCGACACAACCTGAATCGGTGTTTTCATAGCCAACACAGATTTTAATTTCTTCTAAACCATCCAATACGTCTAACTTGGTCAGGCAGATTCCAGACAGTGAGTTGACATCGACTGAACGGCGCAGGATTTCTGCATCGAACCACCCACAACGACGTTGACGGCCAGTAGATGCACCAAACTCGTGACCCACTGTACCCAGGTGTTTACCAATTGCATCACCCACGTCATTTGCCGCGTCGTAAACCAGTTCAGTTGGGAATGGACCAGCACCCACACGCGTGGTGTAGGCTTTGGTAATACCCAGCACATAGTCAAGATGCAATGGACCCAAACCTGAACCTGAGCTTACGCCGCCCGCGGTGGTGTTTGAAGAAGTCACGTACGGATAAGTACCGTGGTCAACGTCCAGCAATGAACCTTGCGCACCTTCAAACATAATGTTGTCACCGTTTTTACGGTAATTATGAATTTCAGTGGTTACATCCACCACTAATGGTGCAATCACTTCACGCCATTGGTCACACAGTGCAATCACGTCGTCCAGTTTAACTTCTTCAACACCGTAGTATTGAGTTAACTGGAAGTTGTGGTAATCCAGCAATTCAGCCAGCTGCGCACGTAATGCGTCACCGCCACGTACCAGGTCAGCCACACGTACTGCACGGCGCGCCACTTTATCTTCGTAGGCAGGGCCAATACCACGACCGGTAGTACCAATTTTGGCATTGCCACGTTTTTTCTCACGTGCCTGATCCAGCGCAATGTGGTTCGGAAGAATTAATGGACAGTTTGGAGAAATACGTAAACGTTCTTTAACTGGCACGCCTTCCTGTTCAAGAATGGTCATTTCCTTGATCAGCGCTTCAGGTGAAAGCACCACACCGTTACCAATTAAGCACAGTACGTTTTCACGTAAAATACCAGATGGAATGAGGTGTAATACAGTTTTCTTACCACCAACCACGAGAGTATGACCTGCGTTGTGTCCGCCTTGATAACGTACTACCGCAGCCGCTTGATCTGTGAGCAGGTCGACGATTTTACCTTTACCTTCGTCGCCCCATTGGGTACCAAGTACCACAACATTCTTGCCCATAATAGCCTCATTACATCATGCTGTTAAAATTGAAAACCAGGCACATGTGACATGAACACATGCGCTGGCGATTAAATTTTTTCGACCGTCCACTCACCGTTACGATTCACCAGCTGGTGAGTTGCATACGGTACAGAGCTTAAATCATCCTGACCCAATAACTGAATTACACTTAAGCCTTGGGTACGGGTGGCCTGAATTGCAGCCAATAAATCTGCCTGATTGCCCTTTGGTGCAACCACCACCGATTTGGCTTCGAAACGACCGGCGCTGAGCGCATATAAGTCGCAAGAGAAACCGGTTGCCGGACGGGCACGACCAAAATGCTGGCCAATACCATCATAACGGCCGCCTTGAGCCAGTGGTGCTGCACGGTTTGGTGCATAAACGGCATACATTAAACCGGTGTGATAGTGATACGAACGCAGCTCTACCACATCAATCCCGATATGCAGATTTGGCCAGCGTGCCTGAATTTCTGCCTGGGTGGTTTTTACCGCATCAAAGGCATGTTTGAATTCCACATTGGCCAGCACATCGGCGCTTAAATGGGCTTCCAGTGCATCCAGATCACTGGCAAAACGGCCCAGCGCATAGAAATCTGAACCAAAGGCTAAATCCTGGGTAAAGTCCGCCAGTTCTGGCAAGGCTTTACGCTGATATAAATCAGACAACTGACGCTCAGTGGCTTTGTTCAGACCAGCTTTTTGTACCAGACTGCGGAACAGACCCACATGACCTAAATCCAGATGGATACCATCGGCCAGACCGGCTTCCTGAATCAGGCTGATCATCAGGTCAACCATTTCCACATCAGCATCAATGCTGTCGGAACCGAACAGTTCGGCACCCAGCTGCAAAGGCGCACGGGTGGTATTAAAGCCCTGTGGCTTGGTATGCAAAACCGTACCAGCGTAGCAATAACGCGCCACACCATCTACCGGATGCACATGCGCATCAATACGCGCCACCTGTGGTGTCATATCGGCACGCACGCCAAGCAGACGGCCAGACAGCTGGTCAATCACCTTGAACGTGGCCAGGTCTAAATCTTGATTCGATTCTGAAAGAGAAGAGAGAGATTCGATATATTCAATAAATGGCGTGTACACCAACTGATAACCTCGAGATGCGAGGAAATCCAGTGAATTACGGCGCAATGTTTCGATGACTTGCGCTTGTTCTGGTAATACATCAGCTACACCATCAGGTAATAACCATGTCTCTGAAATGGGCATGTTGTAAACCTAAATTCTTGTCTGCGCGGAACAAATCCGCATAAAAAAATCGGGAGCACACCCGATTTCTCCTAGTTTAGCACGATCAAATGGGCTGTGCATCGCAAATTTGATAATTTTCTCTGTCTGATCAATTCCATTGCAATCCTGCCCGGCTGGAGTTGTCATTTCGAGAGTAAAAGCTGTTTTTGCTGAGGAAGATAAAGGAGCTGGACACATCCCAAACTCATCATCTTTTTTTCAGCGCAGATGGAAATCATTTTCCCTCTGCCCTGCGTCCATCTGCTTAAAAAAGACTTATTTGACTTTATTCGGATCCAGCACCTGAGTAATTAAATTCACCAGCTCAACATTCTGGGTTTCCAGCTGATGAATACGCTGCGCTGATTTATCCAGCGCTTCCTGCTGCACGTGCATTTTCTTGGCCAGATCCTGCATGATCTCTAAAGTCTTTTTCAGATTCTCTTCCAGACTGATGACTTTGTTTTCGAGCTGATGATTATCGCTTTGGCGATTCAAATGATCATGCTGGTTTTTAAACTGCAGCCAGATCAGAAAAATCACCGCTACGGCCAACAGTAAAATAAATCCCCAAAGTAGAATAAACATCATGTGTAGTGCTCGACTTATTTGTTTTGTTTTATCTTAACGAAAAATATAGCAAAAAGGCGAAAAATCGCCTCCAACCTGTCAATACTCGGCTGTTATCGCATTTCGCCCGGTTAGACCACCATCGTACAGTCCAAGCTTAGGCAAAGATTTGGACAGATAGAAATTAATGCGCCTGATGGGCAAAAGATTCACATAAATCCAGTAAACGGTTGGCATAGCCCCATTCATTGTCATACCAGGCAAAGACTTTGGCCTGATGCCCGACCACCATGGTCTGGGTAAGATCGACAATTAAAGAATACGGCGAATGGTTAAAGTCACTCGATACCAGTGGCTCATCGGTGACCTGCATAATTTCGGCATAATCCTGCTGCGCGGCTTTCACCAGCACTTCATTCAATTTATGCACGGTAATGGGTGACTGGGAAATAAAGCTGACATCAATGGCGGCGACATTAATGGTGGGCACCCGAATCGAATAGCCATCAATACGGTTTTCCATTTTGGGCATCACCTGTTTTAAGGCGCCTAAAGCACTTGAGGTGGTTGGAATAATATTCTGACCGGATGCACGTGCACGGCGTAAATCACGGTGCGCATGATCCAGCACCGACTGATCAGCCGTGACAGCATGAATTTCAGTCATCAGCGCGGTTTCAATACCAAAAGCATCATCCACAATTTTAACCAACGGCACCAAGGCCTGAGTGGTACAGGAAACACTGGAAATAATCTGGTCTGAGGCTTTGACCTCATGATGATTGACCCCGTAAACAATGGCGGCATCAACCGTGTCAAACGGTGCTGCGCCAATAATCACCCGTTTGGCACCGGCATGAATATGCTGGGTTGCAGCTTCACGCGAACGGAACAGGCCGGTACATTCCAGCACCACATCAATATTTAACTGCTGCCATGGCAACTGTGCCGGCTGTGGCTGGCTCAGCACCTGAACTTTCAGCTTGGCCTGCCCCGAGTGTATGCACAGATAAATCTGTTCCTGTTCCAGCTGGATTTCTACCTGCCCCGGAAAACGGCCATGGGTTGAATCGTATTTAAACAGATGTAGTAGCGTGGCAACATCGGCAACGTCATTAATCGCGACAATATCAAAATGAAATTCTTTAGGATTTTCAAACCAGGCACGCAGTACATTTCGCCCAATTCGCCCAAAGCCATTAATCGCCACTCGTTGCATCCGTATTCCTTCAAACTGCACATCAATCTTGTCTGTGCTTATGTTAAAGGATTTCCGCCAGACACGGCGAATAATTCCTGCCAAACTCAGCAATTAATTTAAACCTGTCCAATATTTAAGCAGTTGGCAGCACTATTTTCTGCTTGATAAAAAGAAGCAGGATGCACGGTAACTGGCTAAACCGCAGCAATGACAACAGCTTGTGATTTCACAGCAGATTAGATGACTTTGAGGTTTGGGTTTTCGCCGCAGATTTGTCATCAAAACACTTTAAAATCATTGGTGAGTGTGGCTTTTTCCGTTATAATTTGGCGTTTTTAAATTTTAAGCCCGTATAACAGCAGAGAAAATCTTGTCAGACTGTTATGCTTTTAGCCAAATCGAGAATTATGGAGTGACTTGGTTGTGAGTACTCGTTTTATGACATCAGCTGAAATTCGTGAAGCATTTTTGCGTTACTTTGAATCGCAAGGGCATACACGTGTCGCGTCGAGTTCTCTGGTTCCCGCCAACGACCCAACGTTGCTGTTCACCAATGCTGGTATGAACCAGTTTAAAGATTGTTTCTTAGGTCTGGAAAAGCGCGATTATGTCCGTGCCGTATCTTCACAAAAATGTGTACGTGCCGGTGGTAAACATAACGACCTAGACAACGTCGGCTATACCGCGCGTCACCACACCTTCTTTGAAATGTTAGGTAACTTCTCTTTTGGGGATTACTTCAAGCGTGATGCGATCAAGTTTGCCTGGGAATTCCTGACCGGTGATGAATGGTTAGCCCTGCCAAAAGACAAACTGTATGCCACGGTTTACCACACCGATGACGAAGCATTCGACATCTGGAACAAGGAAATCGGTTTAGCACCAGAACGTATTATCCGTATTGGCGACAACAAAGGCGAGAAATACGCATCTGATAACTTCTGGGCTATGGGTGATACCGGTCCATGCGGTCCATGTTCTGAAATTTTCTTTGACCATGGCGATCATATCTGGGGTGGCCTACCAGGCACACCTGAAGAAGATGGCGACCGTTTCATTGAAATCTGGAACAACGTCTTTATGCAGTTCAACCGTACTGCTGATGGCGTATTGCACCCGCTTCCTGCTCCTTCGGTCGATACCGGTATGGGCTTGGAACGTATTTCTGCCGTATTACAGCACGTCAACTCCAACTACGAAATTGACCTGTTCCAGCATCTTTTAAAAGCAGCAGCTGAAATTATTGGTCTAGATACCTCTGCACTTGAAGCGGAAGCCAAAGAAAAAGGCACACCGGTACAATATCCAGCTTCACTTAAAGTGGTGGCTGACCATGCCCGTTCTTGCTGCTTCCTGATTGCAGATGGCGTCAATCCGTCTAACGAAGGACGTGGTTATGTACTGCGCCGTATTATCCGCCGTGCCGTGCGTCATGGTAACAAACTCGGTGCAACCGGTTCATTCTTCCACAAAATGCTGCAACCGCTGATTGAAGTAATGGGTGCGGCGTATCCTGAACTGGAAGCTCAAAAAGCACGTATTGAAGCGCAATTACTGAAAGAAGAAGAACAATTCGCCAAAACACTTGAGCAAGGTTTGAAATTGCTTGAAGGCGAACTGGCGAACTTAAAAGGTTCTGTGATTCCAGGCGAAGTGGTATTTAAACTGTATGACACTTACGGTTTCCCGACCGACCTAACCGCAGATATTGCCCGTGAACGCGACCTAACCATTGATGAAGCTGGCTTTGAAGTTGAAATGGCAGCACAGCGTCAACGTGCACGTGATGCCGGTAAATTTGCCATCGACTATAACAGCGTAGTCAAAGTGGATGGTGAAACCCAGTTTGATGGTTACGATGCCACTGCAGGTCAAGGTCAAATCATTGCCATCTATAAAGATGGCGAACAGGTTGACGAAGTCGCTGAAGGTGATGAAGCACTGATCGTCCTGAACCAGACGCCATTCTATGCAGAAAGCGGTGGTCAGATCGGTGATACCGGTATTTTCAAAAACGACACCGGTATTTTTGAAGTGCAAGACACCAAAAAATCGGGCGGTGCTTTTGTACACCAGGGTATTGTAACCATGGGTAGCCTGAAAGCAGCACAAAACGTGGAAGCAATTGTCAAAGCGGACATTCGTGCTGCAACTGCACGCAACCACTCGGCGACTCACCTGCTGCACGCTGCGCTGCGTCAAATTCTGGGCTCACACGTACAGCAAAAAGGCTCACTGGTTGCATCAGACGTATTACGTTTTGACTTTGCCAACGACCAGCCGGTTTCATTTGAACAGCTGCAAGAAATTGAGCGTCTGGTGAATGCTGAAGTGATTGCCAATACCGAAGTGACCACTGAGCTGTTAGATATCGAATCTGCGAAAGCCAAAGGCGCGATGATGCTGTTCGGTGAAAAATACGGTGATGAAGTTCGCGTACTGTCTATGGGTTCAGTAATTGAAGAGAAAAACTTCTCGATCGAACTATGTGGCGGTATTCACGTGAAACGCACTGGTGACATCGGTCTGTTCAAAATAACCTCTGAAGGTGGTGTGGCTGCAGGCGTGCGTCGTATTGAAGCGGTGACAGGCACCAAAGCGATTGAAGCTGCGCAAAAAGCTGATCGTGACATCAACACCATTAATGCGCTGTTAAAAGCACAGAAAGAGCAAACCATTGAGAAAGTTGAAGCAATTGTTGAAACAGCATCTAGCCTGCAAAAACAGATTGAACAACTAAATCAGAAACTAGCCAGCCTGCAAGCGGGTGAACTTTTAAGCCAAGTTCAGACCATTGCTGGCCGTGCAACACTTATTACCACTGTTCAGGGTATGGATGCCAAAGCACTGCGCAACCTGCATGACGGTGTGAAATCAAAATTAGACAACGCAGTGATTGTACTTGCCGGTGTAGAGGGTGACAAAGTGAGCCTGATTGCATCCGTTGCAAAAGACTTCACTACGTCTATTAAAGCAGGTGACATCATCAAACACTTGGCTACTGAGCTTGGTGGTAAAGGTGGTGGTAAACCTGACTTAGCACAAGGTGGCGCGCCACTAAACGAGAAGTTTGCAACCGTGATGGCAGAGTTAACTGCCTGGCTGGAAGCAAAATAACTTCACTTTTGTGTAACTGACCCTGGCGGCAATCAGGGTCATGGCTTATATGGAACAACTATGGCATTAATCGTTCAAAAATATGGCGGTACTTCTATGGGTACGCCCGAGCGCATTTTAAATGTTGCTCGTCGCGTAAAGCGCTGGCATGACCATGGCCACAAGGTGGTCGTTGTTGTATCAGCAATGAGTGGCGAAACTAATCGCCTGCTCGCTCTCGCGAAAGCCATTACCGACACCCCTGACCCACGTGAACTTGACCAGATGGTTTCTACGGGTGAGCAGGTAACGATTTCCATGTTAGCTATGGCGCTCAATTCTATTGGCGTAGAAGCTAAATCTCTAACCGGTCGCCAAGTCGGAATTAAAACTGACAGCGCGTTCACCAAAGCCCGTATTGAAGCGATTGACACCGATGTCATGACCGGTCATTTAGATGCCGGCCGTGTGATTGTGGTTGCAGGCTTCCAGGGTGTAGACGAGCAAGGCAATACCACAACTTTAGGCCGCGGTGGTTCAGATACAACCGGTGTTGCGTTAGCCGCAGCATTAAAAGCAGATGAATGCCAGATCTACACCGATGTTGATGGTGTATACACCACTGACCCGCGTGTTGCGCCAAAAGCAAAAAAAGTGGATCGTATTTCCTTTGAAGAAATGCTGGAAATGGCATCTTTAGGCTCAAAAGTCCTGCAAATCCGTTCTGTAGAATTTGCTGGTAAATATCAGGTGCCTTTACGCGTACTATCTAGCTTCGATAACGACAACGATGGTGCATTTGACGAAGAGTTTAAAAACAACGTCGGAACTCTTATTACTACTGAATTGGAAGACAACATGGAACAGCCAATTATCTCAGGTATCGCGTTTAACCGTGACGAAGCTAAACTGACTATTCTCGGTGTGCCAGATGAGCCAGGTATTGCCTCTAAAATCTTGGCCCCAATTGGCGCTGCCAACATTGAAGTGGATATGATTATCCAGAACGTTGAAGAAGATGGCACCACTGATTTCACCTTTACCGTAAACCGTGGTGAACTGGCCAAAGCCAAAGCGATTCTTGAAGCGACTGCACAGGAAATTGGTGCACGTGAAGTTGCAACCCGTGATGACATCGTAAAAGTGTCAATTGTTGGCGTGGGTATGCGTTCACATGCTGGCGTAGCGAGCAAAATGTTCACCGCACTTGCAGATGAAGGCATCAACATTCTGATGATCTCGACCTCTGAAATCAAAATTTCAGTGATTATTGAAGAAAACTATTTAGAGCTTGCAGTTCGTTCACTGCACACGGCGTTCGGTTTAGACCGCGAGTCAGGTGAATCAAGCCCGCGTGCTTAATCTGTAGTCAGCAATTATTGGAATTGTCAGACAATATTGCGAAAAACTACAAAAAATCAGAGCCACTATAGTATTTTTTATAGTGGCTCTGTTATATTGAAATAATGAGAATTAGAAATCTTAACAGAATTGTATCCGACAAGGTTTTGTCAGGGGGAGTTCTGATAAAATTTCGCTTGAAATATTTTGTGCTTTTCAAAACTTTCAAATCAATGCAGGTTTAGCATTTTGCAAGGAGATAAACATGCTGATTCTGACCCGACGTGTCGGAGAAACATTAATGATTGGGGATCAAGTCAGTGTTACTGTACTTGGTGTCAAAGGCAACCAGGTGCGTATTGGTGTGAATGCGCCAAAAGAAGTGTCTGTTCATCGTGAAGAAATTTATCAACGTATTCAACATGAACGTGCCATGCATGAGCATTTGCAACATCTCGATCAGGATTATCAGCCTTCTTATGAAGATGATAATTACCCACAAAATAACTTTAACCGTTAAGACTTAAAGTTATCTTGTTATAAAGCGGCTCTACGGCCGCTTTAAGTTTTTTTCAGCGCTTCAAAATTATTGTTGCTCCAGCAAAGCCAGCGCTTTACGTACAGGTCCAAAACTACGGCGATGCTCTGTAGTCACGCCATGCAAAGCTATTGCTTCAAAATGCGCTTTGGTCGGATAGCCCTTATGTTTGGCAAAACCAAACTGTGGAAACTTCTGGTCCAGTTCCAGCATCTGCCGGTCACGGGTGACTTTGGCCAGAATACTGGCTGCGGAAATTTCGGCGTGCAAGGCATCTCCACCCACCACCGCTTCACACGGCATGTTTAGTCCTTGCGGAATTTTATTGCCATCGACCAGGACCTGATCGGGCTGGACCTGCAAGGCTTCAACCGCACGGCGCATAGCCAGCAATGAGGCCTGTAAAATATTCAGCTCGTCAATTTCAGCCGGACTGGCTTCAGCAATGGCCCAAGCCAAGGCTTTTTCCTGAATCTCAATGAATAACTTTTCACGTTTCTTTTCACTCAGTTTCTTGGAATCATTCAAGCCCGCAATCGGATTGTTTGGATCCAGAATGACTGCCGCAGCCACCACGGTTCCCACCAGAGGCCCGCGCCCTGCTTCATCTACACCAGCAATTTTCATCGACATTATTACCTTCAATAAAATAGGCTGAACCTGTCAGCCTATTTCTTTCATCTTGCGCTTATTGTACTGCTTCTTGCACACAAGCATGAATGGTTTTTGATACAACATTGCTCACAATGGTGGCACGCGCTGCCGGGTCAATCGCTGCTGTCGCCAAGTCTACCGCAGTCACATTTTGTGGTGCTTTTTCGCTGACACAACCACAGATTTCAGTCTGGATATTTTGCTTTTGGGTGCTGGTCATGACTTTGGTGGCCGTTTGCCATGCCGGAATGTTGTTTAGCTCGGTGACACATTTGGCATTAATCGCAATTTTCAGTGCTGCGCCGCCCAATTGCTGGGTCGTTGTTGCCGCTGTAGGCTGAGTGGTGCCTGTAGATGCACATGCGCTTAACAGTAATGCCAGCGGTGCTAAAACATAAGCCAACTTTTTCATGTATTTTCCTTCAGTTTTGCGTCATTTTACCGGCCTATTTTAAGGGCTTTAGCGCGGATTCGGTTTATCTTTTTGACCGCAATGCACAAATAAATGGCAAATTTAAGCATTATCCAGGGCAACTGCCTGCTTCATATCCGCAAATACCGTTGGACAGGCCGATTGCACCCGGTTCCAGCTTGGAATAAAAGACTGCTGGTTCGGATAATTCATAAACTGCTCCCCTGCCTCGACAATACTCTGAGCAAATAATTCCACCACATTTTCTTCGCTGTGCCGGTCATAGTTCAGGCCATTGGTGGTGGCATCATAATAATAGTGATCAATCAGATCCAGCGCATTACGATAATAGGCCGCGCGGATAATCCGAATATTGTCCAGACTGACCTGCACCCCCAGCGCCGCCAGCTTACGGAAAAATGCCAGTGCGATATCCCGGCTCATCCGTTTTAGGCCACCATCCCCATTGGCGGTGGTGATTTCCTGATGTTTATGTTCATAATCATCGGCAATATCGACCTGACAAATACGCTTGGTGGAATAGTTGCGGTAAATTTCCGACAGCACGCCAATTTCCAGCCCCCAATCGCCCGACACCTTCAGGTCACGTAACGCTTCGACATGAATTGCCATTTCCCCCGACAAGGGATAACGAAAGGCTGAAAGATAAAGCAGATAATCCAGCGGCCCGAAGACTTTTTTCAGCGCCTGCAATAAAGGTGACACCAGCAGACGTGATACCCGGCCATTCATTTTCTGGTCGGCCACCCGCGCATAATAACCTTTGGAAAACTGGAAACTGAATTGTGGATGTACCATCGGATAAATCAGTCGGGCCAGCATGTCACGCTTATAGGTACGAATATCGCAATCGTGCATGGCCACCACCTGACTCTTGCCTTCGGCCATGGCATAACCGGCACAATACCAGACATTACGACCTTTGCCACGCTGCAAAGGCGCGACATTTAACTGATTTAACTGCTGATGCAGCTGCTGCAAACGTGGCCCATCATTCCATAAAATTACATGGTTTTGCGGCAATACCGAGAAGAATTCCCGCGCATGGGCAAACTGCTCCGCATTGGCCTGATCCAGACCGATAATAATCTGCTGGATATAATCAGCGCCTTTCAACTCTTCGACAATCTGGGTTAAGGCCGGATGTTCAAGCTCGGAATATAAGGAAGGTAAAATTAAGGTGACCGGTTTGGACTTGGTAAATTCGCGAAGTTCCTGTTCATATTCATGTAGATGGCGCTGTTTTAAATCATGTATTGTTGTAATCATGCCTTCTTGTGCAAAATCGACCATCATCCTCTCCAGTTTATTGTTGTAAAAAGTACTGTAATCCTTCTGCCCAACCCGCTGGTGCCTGCTGCCGGGTGAAGTACACAGAATCGTGTTCTAATGCCAATGCTGCTTTATACGGCCGTTTGACCACCACAGCATGCTGACAGGCTTTCAGCATATCGAGATCATTTTCACTATCCCCCAGCCCAATACACACCATTTGCGTCGGATAAAACTGTTTCAGCCAGTTCACCGCCAGCGATTTATCACAGTCACGGCTTAAAATATGGCTAAAGCGTCCACCATGAACCATATGCAAATTACTGGCCAGATGTTGCGACAATATCGCTTCGTCTTCGGTTCGGCTGTCCGGATTCCAGATAATGACTTCGCTATACGGACGTTCTAAAGCCCGGGCTGCATCGTCCAACACCAAACCGGTCAGCGCTGCAATCTGCGCAGCATCACAGTCACTAAAGCATTGAAAATTTAAGCCATAGTCTGCTTTTAACTGCTGTAGTTGCACCGCAATGTCGGTACTGGATAAGGGACTTTGATAGTCATGCTGCGCATTAAAATAGATATATGCCCCATTTTCAGCCACAAAAGGCATGCCGCTTAAACCGAGCTGTTGCTGCAAATGGCGGATTTCCGCTGCGGTTTTACTGCTACATAAAATAACCGGAGAATCCGGAATTAAACGCTGGATCAGCTCTATGTTCTGCCCATAGCTGTAATTATCATGATTTAATAAAGTCCCATCTAAATCTGTAAAAATTATAAATTTTGGCATCTGTACTTATATTGGCTTTATCTGTTTAGAATCCTATAAGATTCTTAGCCTAATATTGGTTTAACTTACTTTTTTATAACAATAAAGTAACAGGCCTACATGAAGTAGGCCTATTTTTTTCATCATTTTATGAAGCTAGATGCGCTTATAACGCCTGGATTTTTTCAATCCAGGCCTGTTTCTGCGCTGCTGGCAGGAACGAGGCTTCAAAAGAGTTAATCGCCAGTTGCTTTAACTCATCTGCCGTTAAATCTAACGCTTCGGTAATGGCAATAAAGTTGTCATTCATATAGCCGCCGAAATAAGACGGATCATCCGAGTTAACCGTCACCTTCACGCCCTGCTGTAACAAACGGCGGATATTGTGCTGCCGCATATCCTGTACCACGCACAGTTTTAAATTACTGAGCGGGCACACCGTAAGCGGCATTTCATCCTGAATCAGACACTGCATCAGTGCCGGATCTTCTTCAGAACGCACGCCGTGGTCAATACGATTCACTTTCAGCAAGTCCAGTGCTTCCCAGATATATTCTGGTGGACCTTCTTCACCGGCATGCGCCACCACCAAGAAACCGTATTCACGGGCTTTGGCAAAAACGCGGGCAAATTTAGCAGGCGGATGCCCCACTTCGCTGGAATCCAGACCGACTGCAATAATCTGTTCTTTATACGGCAGTGCCTGTTCCAGCGTTACAAATGCTGCTTCTTCGCTAAGATGACGCAAGAAACACATGATTAAACGGGAACTGATGCCCAGTTTGCTTTGTGCATCATCACAGGCACGTTGCAAACCGTTAATTACTGTCGCAAAGGCAATCCCGCGGTCAGTATGAGTTTGCGGATCGAAGAACATTTCGGTATGTACCACCTGATCTTCTGCACACTTTTCAAAATAGGCCCAGGCCAGATCATAAAAGTCCTGCTCATGTACCAGTACATTGGCACCGGCATAATAGATGTCTAAAAACGACTGCAGGTTATGAAAGTTATAGGCCTCTTTGACTTCCTCGACTGACTGATATGGAATGGCAATGTTGTTACGCTGCGCGATGGCAAACATCAGTTCCGGCTCAAACGTCCCTTCAATATGGACATGCAACTCTGCCTTGGGTAAGGCGCGAATCAGCTCAAGTTGATTCATCTCTCATCCTCATGAAAATAAAAAAGGGTGCAAACCGAGTTTACACCCTCAAAATGGTTGCTGGGGATTAACCGCCAAATAACGCGAATTTTAATGCCCACAATACTGCAATAATCCACACCATATACGGCACAGATGAAGCTTTACCGGTCAACAGCTTGATCAACGCATAGCTGATAAAGCCCATGGCAATACCGTCCGCAATTGAGTAGGTAAATGGCATAAATACGATGGTCAGGAAGGCTGGAACCGCTTCGGTAATATCTTCCCAATCAATATGTACAATGCCCTGAATCATCAGCACACCCACAAATAACAAGGCAGGTGCAGTAGCAAAGCCCGGTACCGATTGGGCCAGTGGCGCGAGGAATAAACACAGTACAAACAGCACCGCCACCACTACCGCAGTCAGACCGGTACGCCCGCCCGCAGCAACACCGGCAGACGATTCAATATACGGTGTGGTTGAAGAGGTACCCAGTGCTGCACCCGCTACAATGGCAGATGAGTCGGCAAATAAGGCTTTTTTCAAACGTGGCAATTTACCATCTTTGAGCAGGCCTGCACGGTGTGAAACGCCGACCAGGGTACCGGTGGAGTCAAACAGATCGACCAGGAAGAAGACGAAAATCACCCCGATCAGGCTGGCAGTAAACAGACCTTCAAAGTCCATTTGCATGAACGTTGGCGCGATAGACGGGATTTCACCGACCACACCTTTAAATTCGCTTAAGCCCAAAGCCGTAGAAATAGCCGTTAATACCAGAATACTGATGATAATTGCACCACGCACCTTGAATTGGTGCATCACCACAATCATCAGGAAGCCAAATAAGGCCAACAGCACTGAAGGCTGTTTCAAGTCACCCAGACCCACCAAAGTCGCCGGGTTATCGACAATAATGCCTGCGTTTTTTAGTGCAATTAAGGCCAGGAATAAACCAATCCCGCCGCCAATGGCCAGTTTCAGGGACATTGGAATGGCATTGACAATGGCTTCACGAATTTTGAACATGCTGATGGCAATAAACACCAGACCGGATACAAACACCGCAGCCAGCGCAGTTTGCCAAGGCACACCCATGCCCAGACAAACCGAATAGGTGAAATAGGCATTCAGGCCCATACCCGGTGCCAGCGCAATCGGATAGTTGGCAATCAGTCCCATCACCAGACAGCCAATTGCGGCTGCCAGACAGGTTGCAACAAAGACAGCCCCGTGATCCATCCCGGTTTCGGATAAAATCATTGGATTGACAATAATGATGTAACACATAGTTAAGAATGTGGTTACACCGGCAAGAACCTCAGTACGAAAACTGGTCTTGTTTTCGCTTAACTTAAATAAGCGCTCAAGCACATTTTCTGAAGATGGATTAGGAGTCGTCATGACCTCGCCCTTGTAAATAAACTTAAATACCCAACAGTGATGCGAAAGTACGGAGAAAATTCATCCCTACCCCTAGCATTGCCAAGCAACGGATATGCCAAAAGTTACACGCACAGGATAAGTCTATTTAGCCATTATGCTTTGAGCCCTTAACAGCTCAAATCAGATAAATTCTAAACAAAAAAGCCGCATAACTTTATGCAGCTTTACTTACCATAATTAAATCAACTATTTAAAAAATAAATACGCTAATTTAATTGTCTAATCGGTAAATTATATCACACTGATTTTTCATTGTTTCTAAAATTTATCTTTAATTTTCATTCAGAGCATTTCATGCTGAATTAGAATTTTTGGCCTAAACTTCCAGCCCGCTCAATAGAGGGTTCGATCTGTCGCATGTGATCATCCAGCGATGAACGATGTGAAGCCCGATCTTGTTCAATCAGATGCAGAGAGTCGCGTGCCTCCTGCACAATATTCTGCATTTCTTGTTGTCTGCGGTGTTGTTCCTGCTGAAACACCCAGACCATTAACAGGACAACCATGACAATAAAGGTCACGATCAGGATTTGCCTCATGTTCTTTACTATTATTAAACAAATTTAATTTATACTAACAGAAAAATAAACAATATGTGAACCATATCACAACTTTCAGTTTGTGTATTAATCAAATTTTAACAATTCAAGCATTCAATTGGCCTTTAACTCACTCCTACCCTCACCTATTGAAATTTCAATTTCCTGACACCCATAAAAAAGTCCGCACTGGGCGGACTGTTTAGCCTTAACCGCAGGATGCTTGCACAATTTTATTACTGTTCGGATCAATGGTTACTGTGACTCGGTCAGCGCGATAATCCATGGTGACCGGCTGGCCAGGATGGACGCTGCGAACAATTTTGGCCTGGGTCCGCTGCTTGATTTCGCTCTGTGGCAAACTGCCCGATTGCCCAATCAGTTTTTTGGCTTCTTCTGCCACACACTGGCCTGGCTGCTGACGGAACAGCGCCCATTCTTCAACGATACTGCCATCTGGCAAATGGCAATAGCCCACCTGACCACTGTGTTCGTCTTTAATTTCCAGTCGGCCGCCCTGTTCAATACAATATTGACTGGCCGGATTGGCAAGTCCTACCTGTGCTGGGGGTTGCTGTACGGTGCTACAGGCCATAAGCGAGGCTGCAAGCGCAGCAAAAAGAACAATATTTTTCATGGGCAGTATTCTTGTATAAAAAATATTAGCCTAGCAAATTTTACTGGACCTGCTGTGTCTTTTTGCAAAAGAGGGAGAAAGCTTCTTGTTAGTCTTGATGAGGGACAGCTTTGACTTATATAGAGCTATTACTGATAAATTGGTGGATGGAGAAATTACAGAGATAAAAAAAGGCTTATAAGTGTTTCACTTATAAGCCTTTAAAATTTGGTAGGCATATCCAATACCCAACTACAGCATAAACCATTGAATAAATTAAAGTATATTTCCATATAAACTACAATGTACAAGCCTGTGTACATGAAAATTTAAAAATTCTTGGTAAAAAATCACGAAATACTTTCGATTGCAGATACGTGCTTCCAGTCGTGTTTATTTGACCGCAGTTGAGGGTTTTAAATAAGCTGCTCACCTTATTGGTGGCTCAGATTTAGAATCTTGACCATCGGGGGGGGGATTGTTGTTCTTCAGCACATTAAAGATAAGGAACCGGCCTGCTACCCACACTTTAATTCTATTGGGATTTTAAGCCCTAAAACCACAAAATTAGCAGTGTTGCGCGCGCGCGCGTGTGAATACATCAAGTTTAATAAATAGTCAATTCAGGCGTGTTTTGAGTGGAAATAAGGCAGTAAAAATATAGCTATCTCCAATCTGGTGTGCATATCCACCAGCTCATCATTCATAAATTGACTGAGCAGCTCAAGCGGATCGGTTGAATTGTTAATAATCTCTGGAATGTTAATATTTTTAGGTTGTATATCTCTCTCCAGGTAGAACCGCACCTGCCTATCCTGCATCAGCCTATAACCTTGCTGCTTTGCTGATTTTTCAGGGCATCCAGCATAAATAGCTGCCTCCTTTTGATTCATACCTTGCCTGATACCTTCGATAAATTTCTTTTTTTTCTCGGTTAGCTCCATTGGTAAACATTCCTAAAAAGGCAATTTTTTTTGTGAATGTGGAGGGCGCGGTATCCGTAAAATAGACTTCATTTTAACAATCAAAAGCCCCCACCCACTGCATTCTCCTGACTGGTTTTAACCTTGTGGCAGTCCACACATAAGCTTTTTAAATTACTCATTGCATCCGTTCCACCTAAAAACAATGGGATTGTATGGTCTACTTCTAAACTTATGCTGACCAGTCCGCAGTGCTGGCATGTATATTTATCTCTCAATAAAACTTCTAATCGTAACTTGCGCCATGATCTGCCACGATTTCTCTTATTTGCAGTCACATTGCTTATGGGTTGGCTCGTCTTTAACGTCCGCAATCTTGGTTTTAATGTTGGTAGTTTTGCCATTGTTCTATCCTAAATAAAAAAGTGATGGGACTAGCCCATCACTTGTATTGAATAACTATGCTTTAAAGAATCCAATCTGACCGCCCTTGATATTTTTCCAAATATCCAAAGCTGTTTTTACTTTCGGGTTTTGCCTGTTGTTCTTCAGATATATATCAAAATCATTTCGATAAATATGGAACTTCATAGCTATGCGGATCAGTTCCAGCTTGGCCTCGTTGTCTGCATATTTGCACAGTACCAATGCCACACCCTCTAAAGGCAATGTCTGCACACTAGATATAAAGTTAATTTCTTCAGGCTCCATTTGTCGGCCTGAATGCAACAATACTTCCACTGGCTGCGGTGCTGCATTGCAATTGCTTTTCAATCTTGCTGATCTTGCTGTCCATGTTGGTTTCATAATCCACCTATAAGAAAAAAAGAGGCTATAAAGCCCCTTTCTCTATATTCCAGCCGCTATTAACCTTCCACCGGTTCTGCTGCTGCCACTGTCACCTTCACAATTGCACCTTCAATGAAGTTTGCAAACGAAGCTCGTAATTCAACGCGGATTCGAGTTAAGTTCTGATCCATTAGGGTCATGTCATCAATCTTGACTGTAAGCTGTTCACGGTCTAGGACTGCGATTTGCTCCATGTCCAGCACATAAGCCTCATTACGCGGACAAGCTGCACTTTCGATAATTCGTAGCGTCCACATATCTGATAAGCCCGGTAGCCCATTGCTTGATAAGACATAACCGCCACCATCTTGCTTCACGCCTACCATCTGTTGCAGTGTTACTGGATTGACTACTACAACACTTGGTTGCAATCCTGCTTCTTTGGCTTCTGCTCGCGCTTCACCGATTGCATCAACCAACAAAGTCCCTGCTTCAGCTTCATGCGCTTTCGCGTGTTTTGCAAAGCCTTCAATACTTGAGCCAGTGCCATCACCTTGTACAATTTCACGCTCTAACTTTTGCAGCACACCACCACCCAGAAGGGAGATAATTGTAGCCTGTAAGCTGTTGTTGTCCGAAATAACTTGATTAGAAACAATTGTGGTCACTGCAATTGTGCGATGCGTTACCGATTTCGCCTCAGTTGGAATTGATTGCTCGGCTTTGGTATCACCTTCTAGCGTCTGGTAGTCCGCTGCATTTTCATAAGTGGATTTTAATTTCACATATTCATACGATGCACTTGATACTGGAATCACTCGCAAAGCATCAATGAGCGTTGTCGGCTTCTTAATGAAGCGGATCGCCTCTGGGTCGCGCTGCGCTTGGGTGTCATATCCAGTGGAACCAACAATTCCCAAGCCTTCAGTAGTGAGTGCTTTAATCTCAAAATTACTTGTGACTGTGACCGCGCTTGCCTGTTTGTCACGGTAGGACTTCACCTGGTCAGATTCAATGATCTTTTTAAGTGCCTTACTGCCTGACTTCTCCTCGAATGAACCACCACCAGGACGACGGGCAGCTTTTTGCTCTAATTCCAGAACAACGGCCTTCAGTTCTGTTGTATCACTCTTAATAGCATCAACCTGGTTTTTAAACTCTTTGGCTAAAATTTCGATTTGAGATAAATCTGTCATTTCTTTTCACCTTCAAACATTTCTTTAATTTCACGTAAACGAGCATTCACATATAAAGCAGCATCCATGAGGGCATTTAATTCCGCCTGCTCCTTCATGATCCGTTCGCGCTCAACGGCTTCTGACTTCAATTGCTTAATCTCGCTTTCTTTTGCATGGTTGGCTGTTTGAAGTGCTAACAGAATCGCTCCGCCATGCTCATCAAAAAACTTCACCTTTGCAGCATCAAGCTGGCGTTTCTTCCGAACTCTTAAACTGCTTTTATTCGCCTGATTCACTCAAGCCCCCTAAATTCTTTTGTTAGTAACTTGTTACCAACACTAGCCATCATTTAGCACAATGTCAAACTTTAAGTTATTTAAATTAAATTAATTCATTCTTTTTTATTATTAATATGTTTTAGTTTGAATCATACAAAAAAGTTATGTATAGTAAATCGTCAAAGCATTTTTTGGAGGAATGATGTCCTCTAAATATCCGTCTTTAAGATGTTTTGAGCAGTAGAAATTGATTTGATGTAACGAAAAAAGTCCCCGACTCGCAATTAGGGACTTTTTTTTGTGCCAATATTTTTTTAAAAATACTCAGAAAGTAAGGTGACAAAACTGACATAACCTAGTTTTGTCAGTTTTGTCAGTGCGATTTTTATGACATTTCGTAGATTCTAGGATTAATCCAATAGCGTTTTGATGGTCTGCCACCCTTAACAGTCGGCTCGATTTCTTCCAATACTAGCCAATTGTTATCAACTAATAACTCCAGTGCATTTTCCACTGATTCAATATCAGTTAAACCTTTCCAGTTCTTACGGTGGACTTCTCGCGCTTTAAAGCCTTTCATCCGCCAATCATGCTCGGCATTCAGCTTTAATAATTTTTGACCTATAGAAGATGCTTTGATGGTCGCAGCATCCAATACAAGGCCGTAAATTCGTCTAGCATGAGATTCTAGGTACTCACACCACTGGATAGCCATATCAGCCGATTGCTCACTAATATCACCGACTGAGCCAAACTTGATTCCATCAATGATGTGAAAAATTAAGGCCAGTGAAGTCATCAGTTTTGGATATTTCTGCAAGTGCTGTGCAATGATTGAATGTTCTTCATTCTCAATCTTGTTTTTATGAAGATCGGTTGTCCACTTAATATAAAGCTCCTGTGCTTTTTGACCAAAGCGGAAATAAGGTCTTGTGTTGTAATCATCAGTCGGATTTGCACCCATTTTGACTAGCGAATACTCATCCATTTCATCCACTTGCTTAAATAGCTCAAATACTTCATTTCTAGCCAACTTATTAGGTATCCGATCCACATATTGCCACTCTGTCGCATCAGGATAGACCAAGACTTGGAAACGCTGAAACAAGCCATCATTGCCCATACCTTTAATACTTGGCTCAAGATAAGTGATTAACTTATCAGGCTGAATACCGCCCAAAATTGATAAGCAATGATTTTCAATATATCCATGCCCACGTAAAATTCTGTCGAACTCATAAGGCTTATCACCGTTAAACGCTTCAAGATAAAAAGCCCTTTCCGATGGGTCTTTATCTACGGATTCCAGCCATCCTGTTAATTCATCACGAAGCACCAGCACACCGTTAGGATTTTGCTTTTCAAGTTCCGCCAGTGCTTCTGGTGAAGAATCATTGGTTTTGTAGCGTCTTAAAATTGGCTGTGCTTCATCTTCAAGCTGCATCATTTCTTCAATGAGCTGCTTTTGCTTTTCTTCATCACCTTTCTTACTTGCATCTTTAATCTTGGACTTCAATGCACTCTTATCTGCATCTTTGGCAAAAGATAGGATTTCATGCTTTTTCTTCACCTCCTTAAATTCTTCTCTTGCTGTTGCAACTAGCCGATCCAGTGGATAAGTGCCAGCATTAAAAGCTGGAGATTTTTTACTAGATGGTGGTGCAACAATGCCGCCCCATAAGTTAGGGACTATCGTCCAGTTGCTATATGTTTTCGGCTTAACTCCAACTTTTGCACCAATCAGGGAGGCGAATGAAGTAATCAAACAAGCTGCCACCATATCAGGTGACATATTATCCGCCCCGATAGCTTCGTCAAAAATATACTCTTTAAACTCCAGTGGTAGCATATCTTGACTAAGCTGCTGCACTGGCAACAATTCTGATTTGATCGGCTTTGGCTCTTTCCACTCATGCGCCTGTGGCTGTTCAAACGAATCCTGATCTATTGATTGCTTCAATTGATTAACTTTTTCTAAAAACAGTTTTTTAATATCTGCTTTAGTAAATTTTTTAAAACTGTCATCCACTTGAACAAATAAATCAGCATTGTCTTTAGGTACAGATTTGCCTGCAATCAATCTAAATATTGATTCAGGCATACCCTTGTTTACAATTTGATAAGCTGTATCAATATCCTTATGATATATAACTGCCTCCCCTGCTTCGGCTATCTTCACAAATAACTCAGGGTCATTTGTCCCAATCGCATAAGACAAATATTTTTTATTTGTGTTGGTAGCCAGCACCCCACTACCTACATTAAAAGCCACTTTCTTTTTTTCAATAACGGTATGCGGTTCTGTTGTGGCATCCCATTTATGAGCCACACCATTAACGAAATAGCCAGTTAAAATACTTAAATTGTCGGGTGATGCAAGCGGATATGCTTTGCACCCCTCGCAATCAAAATCGGGGTTTTGGGGGTCGATAAAGCTATCGGCAATAACTGCTTTAAAAACGCTGCTGCTTTGGCTTGATAGGTTCGAGCGTTCAAACTCAGCAACATCAGTAGAGAACATTTCTAAAGTATCGGGGCATTTTGCATTCATGCTGCACCCCCTTTCATAACAGCATAAACCGCAGTTTCTAATGATTCTTTTAATTGTCCAGCCACTAAGAATAGGCCGTGTATAGCTGCTGCTGTGTGGCCTTTAGCTAGATTGAAATCTGATAACTCATCAATAGTGACTACAATGCCATTCGCTAAGTCGATATAAGCGGAAATATATAATTTAGTTTTTACACTGGCACTTTCAATATCTTCTAAAGCACCATTCGCCAGCACTTCACACACACTGAGCATGGCCTTTGCTTTATCATCTGAAAGGTCGCACTGGTCGTAGCTAGTGTACAAGCGAAGCAATACGCTCTCTAGTGATTCAAGATAGACTTGAGCATCTTCTAAATGATTTGCTGCTGTTTTATTGATTTGATTAGGCATGAGAATGCGCTCCTTTATTTTGATTAAAGGCTTGCACTTCACTGCTAAATGATTGGCGCAAGCCATGAGGGTCGGTTAGCAGACTGGTAATAAAGGTAACCAGCACACCCGAAGGTGTCCGCCCCCCACAACTTGCATAAAGAATATGCGTAGGCATAGAGAGATAACGCACAAAAAAAGTCCGAAGCGGACTATGTACGCCTTTATTGTTGCAACCTGCTAAAGTTGACTTTGAGATTTTGCTCAAAGCAAGATAACTATAATCTAGTTTTGTCGGTTTTGTCACCCCACTTTCTAGGCATTTTGAAAAAATATTCATGCTGAAAGGCGGGTTTTGTCGGTTTTGTCGTGTCTGACTTGATAGATATTTCATTTTTTCACACCTTTAATGCCCTGGTGCTGCTGGGATAATTTGAAGTTTTTAAAATGATGGTTTTCTGTTGCCAGTGGCTTCATGTATTCAACAAGTGATTTCAGATAATGCTTATGATTGTTTTTCATGCTTACACCTCTTTAACAAGCTCATAACGTGCATGTCGGCCAATGCCTGAATTATTGCGCTCGTAGTGGGTCACAATGTCGTAACCTGCACACCGTAAACGCTGAATGATTGCGCTCAGGCGGTAGCAGTTAAAAAGGTCAATAGCTTCAGCTTGTGAAAGGGTTTTGCCTTGCTTGAGGTGTGCTAGGACTTGTTTTAATTGAGTGTTGTTCATGCTTTAAGCTCCCCAGTACGCTCTGCTTTTTTCTTCTCCAGCCATTGCTCTAGCTCTTTAATATCGAAGAACACTGGAGCTTGTTTGCTGTTGCCTAGCTTTATTGGTTTTGGGAAGGTGGGGTCTTTGAGTTGAACTTTACGCAAGCCATCACGACTGAGGCTTAAGAGGTCGCATACTTCATTGAATCGCTTTAACATTAAATACATCCTTTTGCATTACTTGGGATGTACTTAATTATCTACATGGCTACATAGAAAAATAGGAAAAATCTTTCGGCTGTAATTTTTCCTTAAAGTTGGCGATTCATTTCATTGCCACCAGTAGCAAAGTTATTAATGAGATACTCTGAACGCTGTAATGCCTTGATAATTCTTTTTTTTCCAGAGTAATCGGGATAAATATTTTCAACTTCTGGGTAGAGTTGCTCTGCTATTTGAGATTCATCAAGTCCGCTATATTTCGCATCCAATATTTTCAAATATTCTTTCCAATCACTAAATCTATAATTTTTTATGACCATATTTATTTCGTCATATTCCTCTCTGAACTTTATATCTTCTTTTAATTTTTTTATTTGTAAGTCAATAGGTATAGATAAATCTATCACAGCCAGTTGCATGTGCTTTGATTGAAATTCTGTGAGTGACCTTAGTAATCCATGCAAATACCGTTCATGGGTGTACCAATCTTTTTTTATTTCTTTCTTATATTGCCTGTAAGTAGGAAGCTCAATAAAACCTACTCGAGTTGAAAGAACGCTTAACCCCATATCATTTTTTGGGTCGGGCAATCCTCTTAAGCCAAACTTCCATACATCTGACCACTCACTAGGGTGTGAGTAGTTTTTATGCTTTTCATAAAATGCTTGATACTCAGGGTTGCGTCTTATGAACTCCCACCGCCAACGCTCCAAGCTCTCACTAAAATCATATTGCTCATCAACAAAATAATCCTTAATTGGATACGGTATTTTCATTATTTACCCCACCAACCGATCTAATTCATCTGCCCACCACTGCATGACCTCTATACGCTCATCAAAGTGCTGTGCCTTATCATATTTACCCTTTACACCTTTTTTGATGTGACCTAAACACGCTTCTATGACCTGTGACTTGTCGCTAAATTTATTATTTAATGCGGTGCTGGCAATATGTCTAAAACCATGCGGATTTTGTCGCCCTTGATAGCCCAAGCGATTTAACGCAACATTAAATGTCATATTACTTATGGGCTTTTCGTAACTATCACGGCTCGGAAATAAATACTCAGATTCTGTTTTATAAGTGTGTAGCTCTCTAAGCAATTCAACCGCCTGTCGTGGCAATGGTACAGCGTGAACAATACCTGTTTTTGTTTTCTCGGCTGGCTTAATCCACTCGGCTTGATCTAAATTAAAATCATCCCAAACGGCTTCCCGAAGTTCTGAGGGTCTAGGGAATAATAGCGCCAACAACTCTAAACCTATTGCCACTGGTCTTGATGGGTGCTGCCTAATTGCTTTTATTAATCTGCCCACTTGATCAAGTTCAACATATTTCATATTGCCCCTGTCGCCCTTGTTTAAAAACTCTGTCATACCATCAAGCGGATTAGATTCGATCTTGTTTTTAAACTTGGCAAGGTTGTATGCGCTTCTACAATATGAGCGCAATTTTTCAACCTGTGTATAAATGCCTAAATCTTCCTGCAAACCTCTAAAAAAATCTAACCATTCATGCGGTGCTATCTCTAAATAGTTGCGCTCTCCAAACGCTGGAATAATGTGCCTGTTGATTGACTTCACCGCTTTGTCATAGGTGACTGCATCCCAGTTACCGTTCTTGGTTGCAAGCCAGTCATTCATCAAAACACTGAATAGTAAATTTTCCAGTTCAATCTTGTTTTGTTTAATCTTCTGCTTGGTTTCAAGCTGCACCCCAGCATAGATATTTTCCTGAAATTCTGCTGCCTTTTTTCTAGCAACAACTGCTTTCATCGCTGGATATGAGCCAATACTCAACCATGACCACTTACCATTTTCTTTTTTATATCTAAACAACCATGATTTTTTACCGCTTGGCTGTACCCGAAAATATAAGCCGTTAGCATCTAGCTCCCGATATTCTTTTTCTTCAGGTTCTAACCCATCCAATACGGCTGGTGATAATGGTCGCTTCTTTATTTCGCTTCTTTTCATAACCTTGTACACATGAGTTATATTTTTAACGCAGTGTACACCACCGTGTACATATTTTTAAACTATAAGCGAAGTTATGTATCTTTAAGAAAAGCAATAAAAAAGCCCTAAATCGTTATAATTCAGGGCTTTATTACCTATATGAAGTTATGTAACAACATATATTTTTAATGCATTGGTAGGCATATCCAGACTCGAACTGGAGACCTCTACGATGTCAACGTAGCGCTCTAACCAACTGAGCTATACGCCTATATGTGACGCATCATATTCACTTTTAAATTTTATGACAAGCCTTTTCTATGATTTTTCAATGCAGATGCACAAGAATTCAGCAATGCTTTGAATTTTTTCAAATCTGCCTCAGAAACCTGCTCAGATGCATACTGCATCTGCTCATATAACTGCACGGTCTGCTTAAACACATGATGCTGCTGTGACTCAGCCTGAGCCGCCAAACGAGACATCCACATGTTAAACGTTTCAGCAGGCTTTTTCTGTAATTCAGGCGGTAACGGCTTCGAAAACGTCTGCAACAGCTGGGCAAGTTTTGGCTGCCGGCGAAGATGCTGATAATACAACCAGGCCATATATAGCCCCAGCAGACCTAAAATGGTCAGTATCAGCATCAGGATATTGGCATAGCTGGAATGTAGCCCCAGTTTGGCCAGCCAGCCCCGCTGCGACTCGGCATTATAGCCCACCACCTTGCTTTGCCATTGATAGCTGGCATAGTCGCTCCAGATACGCAGTTTATTCATTAAATGATAATGCCGATAAGTCCAGCCACTGCCGCGCTCGCCCAATACCGCCTGATCTTCCGCAATCAGGTTTTGCATGCCCTGCTCAACCCGCTGCGGACTAATCATTGCTGTGGGGTCAAAACGCTGCCATTTGCCGTTTAACAGCACTTCGGTCCAGGCATGCGCATCTAACTGGCGTACTTCCCAACTTTTACCATCTGGGGCCAGCTCTCCACCCTGATAACCGGTGACCACCCGCGCCGGAATTCCGACATAACGCATCAGCATCACAAAACTGGAAGCATAATGTTCACAAAAGCCCTGACGTGACTGAAACAGGAACTCATCAACACGATGTTGCCCTAATCGCCCCGGGGTTAAGGTATATACAAAGCCATTTTCCCGATACCAGCGCAGCACCTGCTGTACATAACGCTCAGGATCTTGTCCGCTGTGCAAAAATAAACGCTGGGCCAATTGTTGTGCTTGCAGATCCTGCTGTACCGAAAATTGAGTATTGATGCGTAAATTCAGATGAGCATTACTCACGGTCTGAGCCTGGATATCGCCGATCCAGCGCAACGGAATCGGCTCGACCCGCTGGGTTAAACGCCGCGGTACAATGCCCCAATCCTGCTGGCTATAATAACGGCGCTCCAGCGGTACCGATTTCTCCAGCCCCATCACCCAACGCACGCCCGGGTCAGCCGCCAGATATTGATAATCAAAACTACGCGCATGCGCCGGCTGCAATACATCGCTACGCATTAACGGCTGCTGGTTAACAAAGCTGCTACGCCAGCGCTGGCCATCATATTCATCCAGCACCATCGCCCGCCAATACAGCTCATGCCGTGGTGGCAGTTGCTGCACATCGCCAATAATCCGAAAGGCCAGCGCGCTAGATTGTGACAGCTCGGCAATATCGCCCGGCGACATGCTGTCACTAATTCCGGTAATACCTTTATTTTCCGGAATCGGAATATGCCACAGTGGCGGTAGCCGCGGGAAAAACATAAACAGCAAGACAAAAAATGGCAGTGCATACAGCACAAAACGCCCCACATGGCGGGCATCGCGTTTTAAGGCCTGTACAGCCGAAGCCTGATATTCAAATTCGCTGGTTTGCAGGCGATACAGCCCGATCAGACAACTGAGCAGGCTTAAAATGACCATAAAGGCCATCCAGATTGACTGGCTAAACAGGAAGGAACTGGCACTGACAAATAGCGCGAAATTGAACAGGATAATCACATCGCGCCGGGTTCGGGTTTCGAGGGCCTTGGCAAATAAAAAGGTTGATAACACCGCCACGCCGGCCTCTACCCCAATAAAGGCGCGGTACTGTAAATAAATACTCAGCAGCGCCAGCGCAATCAGGCTAAAGGTCCAGTATTTGGCAATCGGCTGACGCCCGGGCTGCAGACTGAAATACAGACTAATCAGGATGATGATAAAAATTATACTGAGCAGCACAGGCAGATAGATCAGCTGTGCCAGTAACAGCAGGCCCAGGCTTGAGAGAATCGAAATACGGATACTGGAATTCATCTTTATGCCTGCGCCAACAGTTGTTTGGCGAGCAGCAATTGCTGCTCGCCACAGGCGGCCGGTAATTCTACCTGCGGCAAATACAGGGCATAGGCACATTGCTGCTGTTCACACTGCTCGACTAGGCCCATCATTAGGCTGAGTTTTTCTTCATGCGATGTGCTGGGCATCTGCGCATAGTCAATTTCAAGCTGCTGCTGATTCTGATATTGCTCAAAGACCTTGACATATAAACCTTGTCCACGCGCCACCTGTTTCCAGGACACTGCCTGCAAAGAATCTCCGAGCTGATAACTGCGCAGCTCCCGGAATTCATCTAAATCCGGTTCTTCATTGTGCCGGTTGTGTTTATTTTCAGTGGTGTGCTGCGCCGCTTTCGGTGCAATCCAGGCAAAGTCATTGAAATACAGATAGGTCCAGGCACGTACCAGACCAAAGGGATAAACCGAATATAACTGGATGGCCGGATAATGAAACTTGCCGCGCTGGGCAGTATAAAAAGCTAAGCTATACTGCTGTTTGGCTTCACTCAGCGCCAGTTTATGTAATTGCTGATCAACCTGAATCCACAGATAACGCAGCTGTGGCGTATCCTGCTGAAAAAACAGGTGCAGCTGGACATTTTCCCCGGCCTGCCCGACCTGCTGTGCCACCACCTCAAGCTGCAAGCCATGCAGCTGCTTAAAGGTCAAATAAAAACTGACACATAAAATCGCGCTAATTAAAAAGCAGAAGCCCAGAATCAGGTTATTGGCATAGTTAATACCGGCCACAAAGGTAATCAGGATAAGCACCAGATATAAGTAACCCTGCTGATAAATAAATACCAGTACATCTTTTTGCGTGAGGCGTTTTTTCTGCTGGAATTGAAAGCGTTTCTCCAGCCAGTGCTGCCAAAAATTCTGCCCGAGCATACTTAGCTGACCTGCACCTGTTGCAGCAGCTGCTGGGTTTCACCCTCACTTAAACCAATACGATGTGCCACCACCGCCACAAAAACCGCTTGTACATCATCCGGAGTGACAAAACTGCGCTGTTCAATTAACGCATGTGCCTGGGCGGCTTTTTTCAGGGCCAGTACTCCGCGCGTCGATAGTCCATGCCGGTTTTTACGGCTGGCTTCGGCCAGATCCAGAATATAATCCTGCACGGCGTCACTGACATATAGCCGATGCACCTGCTGTTGTAATTCCAGGATTTCATCTTCACTAAACACATGCTGCAAACTGGCAATCAGGCTCTGCCGGGAAGATTGCTGCAGCAATAGTTTTTCTGCATAACGCGATGGATAGCCCAGTGATAAACGCATTAAAAAGCGATCCAGTTGTGATTCAGGCAATGCATAGGTTCCGCTTTGAAACAGCGGATTCTGGGTAGCAATGACCCAAAATGGTTGCGGCAGTTCGTAACGCACGCCATCGACCGTGACGTTGCCCTCTTCCATTGCTTCCAGCAAGGCACTCTGGGTTTTCGGGCTACAGCGGTTAATTTCATCGGCCAATAAAATCTGGGTAAAAATCGGGCCTTGCTTAAACTCAAACTGATGTTCTTTCTGATTAAACATGTTCACCCCAATTACATCACTGGCCAGCATGTCATTGGTAAACTGAATCCGCTGAAATTTCAGTCCGGCCAAATGCGCCAGACTGCTGGATAAGGTAGTTTTGCCCAGACCGGGTAAATCTTCAAACAGCACATGGCCGCCGGCCAGTAAACAGACCAGTGCCAGTTTGGTCTGCTGCTGTTTATCCAGAACAATCTGATTAACCTGTTCAAGGAACTGCTGGATTTTGGGTGCATAGCGCTGCAGCTCGCTCTGGAGCTGCGCCTGATCGTGTACTGGTTCCGATTTCTTATCCTGTTTCATGCCCCAAATCACCTTCATTCCCCAAATAAAAACGGTGTATGTCCTAACATACACCGTTTTGTTTTTTTTCTAAAGAAATCAGATGATTTCTAGACTTTTAACACGGACACTTCTTCAGGTTTCCGGAAGATGGATAACGTGAATCGACACAGTGCCGGTAAAAGGTTTTGGCATCCATCGCTTCCAGATCCGGATGATGCTGCCGCATATGCTCCAGATAAGTCTGATAGTCAGGCACCCCCACCATCAGCCGGAAACTTTGCTGCAGGCGCTGCCACAATGTGGCAATCCGCGACCAGTTTTTAGGATTCAGGATTAAATCCTTCTGCGACATCACGGTCATTTTGATGATTTTATAAATCACCGTTTTACCCGCTCGAGCAAATTTCAGATTCATCTTCTCGCTCCTTAATGGCCTTTGGCCGGCTGAATATCTTCAGGATCGCGGTAAATTGCTTCTGCTTCATGCACGGTTGGTTCCGGATTGGCCAAGGCACGGCGAATCACCCCAATCGCAGCAAACAGCATCACAAACGCCACAATCATAAAGAAGCCACACAATGCCGCATTAATCTGGTTCGACATTGCCACAGTCTGCATTTCCGCAATACTTTTGGCTGGTGCCAGAATTTCATTATTGGCAATGGCGGTATTGAAACGCTCTGCCTGTGCCAGGAAGCCGATCTTCGGATTTTCGTGGAAAATCTTCTGCCAGCCAGCAGTCATCGAGGTGATAAACAGGAACACGGTCGGGATGATGGTCACCCAGACATATTTCTGTTTCTTCATCTTGAACAGGATGACAGTACCAAGAATGAGCGCCATGGCAGCCAGAATCTGGTTACCAATACCAAACAGTGGCCACAAGCTGTTAATCCCGCCAAGTGGATCGACCACGCCCTGATAAACGAAGAAGCCCCAACCAGCCACTGCAACTGCCGTGCCCAGCAAGTTACCAAAGAAGTTGTGTGATTTTTTCACTGCAGGAATCACAATACCTACGGTATCCTGAACCATAAAACGGCAGGCACGGGTACCGGCATCCACCGCTGTCAGAATGAACAGCGCCTCAAACAGAATGGCAAAGTGATACCAGAACGCCATCATTTCACGGCTATTGAAAATCTCGGTGATGATATGGGCCATACCAATTGCGAAGGTTGGCGCACCACCAGTACGGGACAGAATCGAGTTTTCACCGACTTCCTGGGCCAGCAAGGTCAAGGCTTCAGGCGTGACCACAAAACCAAGGTTACGCACAGCTTCTGCTGCCGTATCTACCGACGTACCCAGTAAAGCCGCTGGCGAGTTAATCGCGAAATACACACCCGGATCAAGCACCGCGGCACAGATCAGCGCCATAATCGCCACGAAAGATTCCATCAACATACCGCCATAACCAATCATACGGATATCGCGTTCGTTGTTGACCAGTTTTGGCGTGGTTCCTGAAGACACCAGGGCGTGGAAACCGGAAATCGCACCACAGGCAATGGTAATAAACAGGAATGGGAACAGCGAACCGGCAAATACCGGACCAGTCCCATCAACAAACTTGGTGACCGCTGGCAGTTTCATTTCCGGCATGGCAAATAAAATACCAATCGCCAGACCTGCAATGACACCAATTTTCAAGAAAGTTGACAGATAATCACGCGGTGCCAATAACAGCCACACCGGTAAAACCGACGCAATAAAACCGTAAATGATCAATGCCCAGGTCAGCTCAGTCCCTGACAAGGTAAAGAACGGTCCCCAGTACGGATGCTGCGCAATGTTTTCACCGTAGATAATACCGAGCATCATCAGCACAAAACCGATAATCGACACTTCTGCAATTTTACCCGGACGGATAAAACGCATGTAAATGCCCATAAAAATGGCAATCGGAATGGTGGCGGCAATACTGAATACACCCCACGGACTGTTGGTCAGGGCTTTCACCACCACCAGCGCCAGTACCGCCAGGATGATAATCATCACCCCAAGTGCACCCAGCATCACGATAATACCGGCAAAGCTGCCCAGTTCCTGCTTGGCCATTTCACCCAGTGAACGGCCGTCACGACGGGTCGAAATAAACAACACCAGGAAATCCTGTACCGCACCGGCCAGCACCACCCCGACCAGTAGCCAGATGGTGCCCGGTAAATAACCCATTTGTGCTGCCAGAATAGGACCAACCAGCGGTCCGGCACCGGCAATTGCAGCAAAGTGATGGCCGAACAAGACACTTTTATTGGTCGGAACATAATCTAAACCGTCGGCCAGGCGATGCGCGGGAGTTAAACGCCTAGCATTGAGTTCAAAGACTTTATTGGCAATAAATAAACTGTAGAAGCGGTAAGCAATGCTATAGACACAGGCGGCGGCGAGGACCAGCCAGACTGCGTTTACATGCTCACCACGGCTGAGTGCCAGAATCCCGAAAGACACTGCACCCACAATAGCGACGAGCAGCCAGATAATTTTCGAAGTTAGGCTCGACTTCGTTGGTAATGTTTCCATTCAATCCCTCATATTTTCGATGCATTTAAATCAGCTTGATTGTTGTTGTTCGAGGTACTGCTGTTTTCCTTTGCGACTTTACACCTGTTATTTTTCTATGCCTCTAAGACTTTGGCATAAAAAAAGGGATGATTGATCATCATCCCTTCGATAATAGTATATTTTTACACCATTATGCACGTTCTAAATATTCACCAGTACGGGTATCTACACGAACGCTTTCTTCTTGCTGAACGAATAATGGAACACGTACCACAGCACCTGTTTCAAGTTTCGCTGGCTTACCGCCACCGCCAGAAGTATCACCACGAACACCTGGATCAGTTTCAACAATTTTTAATACCACGAAGTTCGGAGCGCTGACGTTTAAAGGCACGCCGTTGAACAACATAATGGTACATTTTTCATTAGAATCGTCTTTTAACCATTTTGCAGCATCGCCCATAGCTGTTTTATCAGCTGCGATCTGTTCAAATGTTACAGGATCCATGAAGTTCCACAGTTCGCCGTCGTTGTACAAGTAGTCCATTTCTACTTCTACAATGTCAGCAGCTTCTAGTGAATCACCAGATTTGAAAGTTTTTTCTAATACTTTACCTGTTTTAAGGTTACGTAATTTCACACGGTTGAAGGCCTGACCTTTACCTGGTTTTACGTATTCGTTTTCCATGATTGAACATGGGTTACCATCAAGCATAACCTTAAGGCCTGACTTGAATTCATTCGTAGAATAATTGGCCATGACTGGCACACTCCAAACTTACTAACTTTAAGCTATCGATGCTACGGGCTGTTGCGATGTCATTTAGCAAGTCTGACACGAACATTAGTTGCCACATGCACATTCATTTTATGTGACGTATTCTAAATGACCAATATGCCTTGCCGCAATGAAAAATTCTTGTTTAACCGGCCGCTGCTGCCTAAGTTACAAGCAGATATCCATCTACCGGCTTTATTCCCAACTGGCAGATGCTTAAAATCAGCGCAGCTCGTTCTAGACTCCGCTTGGCCCGGATGTCCTGATTTTTCGCACACAAAGCACATTCCCAGCGCCTGCAAACTGTTAAACTAGCACGATTAGGCCTTGCCCTCCCACTTCCATGATTCTTTTTCCGGCATGACAAACTATTTGTATCAACAGCAAAACTGGCAATCACAGCTCAGTGATTTAATTACCGATCCTCAAGAGTTACTGAGTCTTCTGCAACTGTCGCCTGAACAGTTACTCTCCGGCGCAATTCTGGCATCTGAACAGTTTAAATTACGTGTGCCGCGTGCATTCGTCGGAAAAATGAAAGTCGCCGATCCCTTTGATCCGCTGCTGTTACAGGTCTTGCCACATCATCTGGAATTGGAAGATCATCCTGAATTTGTCACCGATCCCTTAGGTGAAGAACAGGCCAACCAGCAACCGGGTGTCCTGCACAAATATAAGTCGCGTTTTCTACTGACCCTGACCGGGGCTTGTGCAGTACATTGCCGCTACTGTTTCCGCCGCCATTTTCCCTATCAGGACAACCTGCCTAAAAATGAAGATTGGCTAAACATCAAACAATATATTGAATCTCAGCCCGACATTAACGAAGTGATTTTAAGTGGCGGTGATCCATTAACGTTAACCAATCGACGTTTACAGAGCTGGATTGAACGTCTGGAATCGCTGCCGCAGATTAAATTTTTGAGAATTCATTCACGCGTTCCGATTGTAATCCCCAACCGTGTCGATGAAGCGCTGATTTCCATATTAAAAAACAGTAGGCTACGGATTATTCTGGTGGTACACTCAAATCATGCATCAGAATTGGATGACTTCACTTGCCGTACATTAAATACACTGGTGAAACATCAAATTACCGTCCTGAATCAGGCAGTTTTACTTCGTGGGGTGAATGATTCTGCTCAGGTTCTGGTCGATTTAAGTTATCGCCTGTTCGATGCTGGGGTGATGCCGTATTACTTGCATGTATTAGATAAAGTGAAAGGTGCACATCATTTCGATCTGATGCCACAGGACATCGATCTTATTTATAAAGAGGTTTTAGCGAACTTGCCGGGTTATCTGGTTCCTAAACTCGTTAGGGAAATTGCGGGCGAAAAGAATAAAACACCGCTTTTTGGGGTTTCAACTGCTTGAATTTGAGTTAAATAACAACGATGACTATGAATCATTCAGATATTTTTCAGGTTGCCACTGAGCTGAAATTGGAACAGCTCAGTTTTTGCCAGAATTCTGTCAAAAGTATTCAGGAGTGGGCAGCTGACTTATCCATTTTACAGCTTGGGGACTCGTCAAAAGCCTTGTTCAAAGCCTTACTGGAAATTTCTGAACTCAAATGTCAGGAAACCTTGCGCTTTGACCTGATTCAGGCCATTCACCCGACGCTGGAAAATGTCCTGACCAGCCTGGAAAAACACTTTTTTAACCAGGGTCTGATTAGCAGCGACCGCAATGAGCACATTATCGAGCTGGCGCTGTTGTTACGTAGTCATTTTGCCAAAGTCTATATTGAAATCGCGCGCCGCAGTCACCGCCAGCTGGCCCAGCAGAAGTTTTCCATTTTTGCCTTTAACCTGAAAAATAACCTGCAGACTGCGCGGACTGTGGCCACCTATTATGCGCTGCAACAACTGACCTTATTGCTGTATCAGCAACAGATGCTATATAGCTCGCCATTTTCCGGGCAATGGCTCACTGCGCATCAACTGTTTAACTGCGCGCTGCAGCACAATTTTCATCAGAACAATATTAACCATCTGCAAGGCACCCAGCATCAGCTGCAAAATATCAGTCAGGCATATGCGCAATTAATCCTGCTGGATATTTTCAATTCCCATCAGATTCGTCCGGCCGAAATTCAGGGGCTGTATCTCTGCAGTTTTGACTGGGTCAAGCTGATTCAGATTTTACCCAAAGAAACCACCCTGTCACGCTATATTGTCGATACCAACAAAGACTATCCGCCAATTTATAACTCGCATCAATCGGGTGATTTTGAGCCGGATATTTTTATTTCGACGCAGGCACTGCTGGATCATATTAGTGAAAATCAGGGCCGCAAGGCCGAACATTTCTCCCGCAATGAAAAGCTGTTTTTAACTCCGGCCCTGCATTTTCATATTCATACCCTGCTCACTCATAATCCTGAGCGTCGCCATGAACGTTATGAATATTCGGCCCAGGTCAAAATCTGTTTTGGCTTAAGCGTGGCGCACTTCTATTTGTCTAAAGGCAAGAATTTTCAGGAAACCCTGCAACTGGGTGAAAATTACCAGTTCCAGAGTGAAAGCCAGTTCATCAACCAGATGCACAGTCATGCCACTGCCGACATCAGTAAAATCCAGAATCTGGACCGCGAGGCCAAACAGATTTACGGCGCGGAAGTGCTGGATATCAGTGTGAATGGTTACCGGATTAAATGGGAAGGTGAAACGCCAAAAAACCTTAAAACCGGTGAATTTATTCTGGTGCAGGAAAATCCGCAAAGTCCGTGGCGTGGCGGTGTGATTCGCTGGATTAAACAGTCGACTGACAAAACCCTGGAACTGGGCCTTGAAGTTTTGGCGCAGGACATTATTCCATGTGCCGTCTATGTGAAATCTGACCGGCATAGCGGGCATTATCATCCTGCCCTGCTCATGCAGAGCTCACAGCTGAATGAAGTCAGCACTCATCTTATTTTACCGGGGATTCAATTATTAAGAGACAAGCAGACCGTACAGCTGCGTTTAGGGGATGAAGACATTAAAGTCTTTTTAATTAAACCGTTACTCATTACTCAAAGCTTTATGCGTTTTGACTTTGAACTGTTAAATGACCAGCAGCAAGCCACAGTCGATGCCTTTATTCACAAGCAGATGAATGACGTTAAGAATCAAGATTTATGGGAAGCGTTGAAGTGAGAAATCCTTTACTATCTAAAAAATTTAAACGTACCGAAACACGTTTACTCATTATCGATGATAACCAAATCCGTTTTAATCAGATTTGCGAACAGCTGAATGCACAGGAACATACCGTGCAGGCCACCCTGCTCGATGACCTGCAAAATTTTGAAAAACAGCTGAATTTAACCTGGGATGTGGTGATTTTTGGCCGCGCCTACGACTTGAAAATTGATCAGGCCCTGACCCTGATTCGCGCCTCAAAACAGCCGAATTTACCGCTGGTGTTATTGCAACCTGAAGACTATGATGCCACCCAATATAGCGCCCTCATCCGCAAAGGCATTTATGATCTGGTCAACCTGAACGATAGTGACAGTTTCTATCTGGGTCTGCTTCGTGCCCTCTCTTTCAGCCGTTTGCAGCAAACCCATGCCCAGCTCAAAGAAGAGCTGGAAAATGCCCAGACGCAGGCGCAGTCTCTGGTGGAAGACAGCAACAAGGCGGTGGCGATTATTCAGGAAGGCATTCATGTACAGGCCAATCAGGAATATTTACAGCTGTTTGGCTTTCAGAATGAAGATGAGATTATTGGTCTGCCTTTGCTTGACCTGTTGCAACCGGAAGATCTAGCCGATTTTAAACTGCGCTTTAAAAAAGTATCGCAAGGTCTGTTTGATTTAGGCCGTTTCAGCTACAGCTCTTTAAATAGTCATGTCGCCGCGCAAAATCCGCTACAGCTGGAATTTTTACCGGCCACTGATGAAGATGCCTTGCAGCTGACCATTGATATTCAGCAGGCCGCTGCAGCACCAGCCAAAGCCAGCCATGAAAGCACAGCTGGTCAGCAGCCGACCCATCAGCTGATTAACCGCACCCTGAACAATCAGCCATCCAAAATTAATGCGCTGGTGGTATTTGCCCTGGCCTCCTGCCCTGAAAAAGTCTTGCAATCGGACTGGGTTACGCTGAAAAACTATTTCGGTAATATTAAAACCTTCCTGAAAGAACAGACCAATGTGCCTTTATTCAAGGTCAATTCATCGATCTATATTGGCTTGTTTCAGGCAGAATCAACCACCATTTTGCATTCCAAACTGATTGGTCTCAGCTCACTGAGTAAACCGCAGTTATTGAGCGTCAATGGGCAAAGTTATCCGCTGAATTTCCGTATGGGCTATGCGGTACTAGAAGGTGAAATTGCCGACAGCACCCAGTTTGAACAGCTGATGGAACGTGCCTTTGTAACCGCACTGCCTTATCAGCAAAAAGATGAGCAAAGCCTCGGACTGGATTTATCCATGACCGATCTGTCGCTGGAAATTGTCGAGCCAAAGGTTGCACCTGTGGTCGAAACCGCTGCTTCATCGCTATTAGGCGCCTTACGCCACAGCCTGGATCGTAATGAAATTCATCTGAAATACCAGCAACTGTATGACAAACAGGACAGCAATTTATATACCTATGAAGTCAGCAGCGGCTTTATTCATCAAGCAGAATGGAAAAGTCTGACCGGGCTGGTTGATCTGGCTGAAGATCCGGAACTCTCAATTAAACTGGATCGCTGGATTCTGGTCGAAGCCTGCAAACAGCTACACAACTTCATTACCCAATATCCGGAAGCCAAGCTGATTGTTAACCTGAACAAGCATGTGCTGTTACAAGACCGCGCGTTCCCGGAATTTGTGTCCAAACTGATTACCATTGTGGGCAGTCAGCAGGCTTATCCGTTAATTCTGCAATTCTCTGAAGAAGATGTGAGCCAGAACCTGATGGATGCCCAAAAGCAGATGCATTTGCTGCATCAGCATGGTGCGGAGATTTCCATCCGTGAATTCGGCCAGTCGATGTATAGCGAATCCATTCTTAAACAGCTGGATGTGCAATATGTGACCCTGCATCCATCGCTGACCAGCAAACTGATGCAAGATAGCGCGACTCAGGAGTTACAGGAACAGATTCAGCAGTTTAGCGAAATCAAGCCGGTGGAAGTGGTGCTGCATGAACTAAACGATATGAACCTGTTTGCCAACGCCTGGAATGTGGATGTCCGTTATATTCAGGGTGATTACTTCCAGAAGAAACTGGATCATCTCATTGATGTACAAGACCAATAAGGTCTTGTACTTTTCGCCTGAAGTGCAGGCACAAAAAAACGGGCAAATGCCCGTTTTTTTCATTCTGGGTATTAACCACGTTTGATAGAACGTGACATACCAGCAAAACGTTGTTTGAACTTGTCGATACGACCGCCAGTGTCAACGTTCTTTTGCTTACCAGTGTAGAATGGGTGGCAAGCTGAACATACGTCTAGGTAAAGAGTGTCTTTACCAACAGCTGAACGAGTTTCGATCACGTTACCACATGAACAAGTAGCAACTAATTTTTCATATTTTGGGTGAATATCGGCGCGCATCGTCGATTACTCCATAAGATTAAAGAAGGTTTTGCTGTCGTCGCAATTGATCACTCTCAAGACTGAGGAAAAAAGCTGTTTATTCGAGATAAACTGCAGACCAACACCACAACAGACCATTCTTTTGGCCCACCGAGACGGATACCGTCAGAGCTAAGCACAACAAGTTGGGGCATATTATACGTGAATCTATGCCAATATGCGAATTATTCTTTGCTCTCAATTTCAGGCTGCTTCGACCAGTAATTGGCAATAATGCCGCAGACCATCAGCTGGATTTGATGGAAAATCATGATTGGCAGCACAATCATGCCCAAAGGCTGGCCAATAAACAGAATCTGCGCCATCGGTACACCACTGGCCAGGGTTTTTTTAGAGCCGCAGAAGAAAATCGCGATCTGGTCTTCACGTTTAAAGCCCAACCATTTCGGGATGTACAGCGCCAGCAGCATGATGATGGTCAGTAACACCGAACAGGCCACAGTTAAAATCAGTAACGTTGTGCCACTGACTTCATTCCACAGTCCGGCCACCACGGCGCCACTAAAGGCGCCATAGACCACCATTAAAATGGTGCCCTGATCAAAGCCTTTAACCAGACTTGGGAACTTGACCAAAAATGGATAGACCCACGGCCGCAGCAATTGCCCCAGAATAAAAGGCACCAATAACAATAAGGTAATCTGAATAATGGATGAGGTCGGATCATAATCGTGCTGCGACTGACCAAAAATAAACAGGCTGACCAGAACCGGGGTAATGAACATGCCGGCAATATTGGAAAAAGACGCGCTACAGACTGCACTGGCGACATTGCCGCGTGCAACCGAGGTAAAGGCAATAGAAGACTGCACTGTAGAGGGCAGGAAGCACATAAATAAAAAGCCCCAGTACAGCTCCTGTCCCAGCAACGGCAGTAATACGGGTTTGGCTATGAGACCTAAGACGGGAAATAACAAGAAGGTAAATGCAAACACCAGCGTATGCAGTTGCCAGTGCATGATGCCTTGTACCACTGCCTCTCTGGACAGCTTTGCGCCATGTAAAAAAAACAGCACCGCAATGGCCGCCGTGGTAATAACGCCAAAGACTTCAGCAACCTGTCCAGACACCGGCACGATACTGGCCAGTATCACCATCACAATTAACAATATGGTAAAGCGATCCAATGCAAGTAGTTTTAGCATGTCTACATCCTGTGATTTTATTTTTGCATCGACATAAAAAAGCCCAGTCAGCGGGTTTTACCTCACGGTAAAGTTCCATCTTACTGGGCCGGAACAATAAAGCTAGTCTGCTGGCTTAATGTTCACTATTTTGTGGCGCTATACTACTGCGCCAACTTAGTTATTGCGGGCATTGTCATCCTGCTGGATCAGTTCGATTTTATAACCGTCCGGATCTTCCACAAAGGCAATTACGGTCACGCCGCCTTTCATTGGACCCGCTTCACGCACCACATTGCCGCCGCGCGCCTTGATTTCTTCACAGGCTTTGTAAGCATCTTCCACTGCAATGGCAATATGACCATAGCCATTGCCCAGCTCATAGCTGTCTGTATCCCAGTTATGGGTCAGTTCCAGCACGGTATGGTTGTCTTCATCACCATAGCCGACAAATGCCAAAGTAAAACGGCCTTCTTCGTAGTCACGTTTACGGAGTAAAGTCATGCCAAGTACTTCAGTATAGAACTGCAATGACCGTTCTAAATTGCCTACACGTAACATGGTATGCAGCATGCGCATATTATTCGTCCTTTTGTTGAATTTGAGCGTGTTCATGAGCACGCAATAATTTTGCCACCCACACCACCAGAATCAGAATCGGAATTCCAAGCAGCGTGGTCATGAGGAAGAAACTCGGATAACCGATATTATTGACTATGGTACCTGAATATCCACCTAAAATTTTAGGAGTGAGGGTCATGAGCGAACTAAAGATCGCATATTGTACAGCGGTAAACGACACACTGGTTAAGCTGGACAGGAAGGCAATAAATGCCGCACCGGCCAGACCGGAGGCCAGGTTATCAATAATAATTGCCAGATAGAGCCATAAACTGCTATACGGTTTAATCACCTTGCCGCGAACTTCTACCGCTGCATCAGCGTTGATATCCACCGGTGTCAGGGCCTGAATATCAATATCCAGCGCCGGATGTTGCGGTGCCAGCTGATAGCTGCGGTTAGCACTGAGTGTACTGCCATCCAGCAATCGGGCCTGCACCTGAATCGTGCTATTTTGCGCTGTCTGTAACTGCTGGCCTTCAATCACACCACTAAACAGACCGCCCTCTTCCAGCTTGGCCGGATATTCCTTGCCATCCAGAACCAGACTCAGCGGCTGTTCTTGCTGTAGCTGTACAGCATCGAGTCCACTCAGCTGCCCGCGAATCACCAGACTTTGCTCGGCTTCCTGTGCAGAAATCCGGTCATCCGAGGTAATCGGTAATAACTGGATTTGGGCTGTGCCGGTCTGCTGCAAATACGGCATGCTTAATTGCGCCTGATCGGACTGATTGGCGTATTGTGCCTGTACCTGAATCTGATTGGCCTGAGCCAGCACGTTGCTCGGTACCTGTATGCTCCAGTAACCGGCTTCATCAGCCTGTACCTTATATTGCTGCGCCCCGACATTCACCTGCACATCACTCAGGCTTTGCCCGGATTTGACCAGTCCAATAAAAATCAGGTTGGTCGAGCTGGCCAGCACTGCGCCCAGAAACATCAGTTTCATGATATTCATTTTTTGGGCCAGCAAACCACCCAGGAAGCCACCCACCAACGAGAAAATCACCCCGTAGACTTTGACTGCTTCAGCAATCTGTTCTTTGCTGAAGTTCAGGTCCTGATAAAACACATTGGAAATGACCCCTGCAATAATATCCGAAACCCGATAAAACCCGATCAGCAGCAGTAACACCAAAGCCAGCTTTAAACCATAGCGCTTAAAGAAATCCGCGACCGGATGCACCCAGGTTTCAAAAGCCATCTGTTTATTGACTGCACCCAGTTTCACCAGCACAGTTCCGATCAGTAAAGCCACCGCACCCGAGCCAATAAAGCGAATCGCCTCCAGCGTAAACAGCAGGAAGGAATCCTGAATACTGAGCTGGTTTTTCAGCGCATCCAGCGCCTGACCGGAATAGATATAACTCAGCACAAAACTGATCACGGCAACAAAAAACACCACCACCAGTCGATAATAATCGCTGCGTTTATATTCTTTACGGACACGCTCCACCACCGGCTCACGAATCACCAGCGTGGTACACATCCCGATCAGCATCACCGCCGCCATCACCAGATAGGTGTATTTCCAGGCCTCATAAATATAGTTGCCTTTAGCCGTGCCCAGATACGCCGCCAGAAATAAAGCGCCCGCACCAGCTACAATCATCCCGATACGATAACCGGCGTTATAGGTCGAAGCCAATACAGTTTGCATCTGGGTTTCAGCCAGCTCAATACGATAGGCATCAATCACAATATCTTGCGTGGCCGCAGCAAAACCGAGCAGCACCGCACCCACCGCCATCTGGTAGAGATGCGTCTGCCCTAAGGCCGGATCTGAAAAGGCCATAATACAGATGGCGCATATAATCAGGACCTGGGCAATTAAAAGCCAGGCCCGGCGCCGGCCCAGTTTTTGGGTTAAATATGGCACTGGTAACTCATCAATTAATGGTGCCCAGACAAACTTAAATGAATAACCCAGCGCCGCCCAGCTAAAGAAAGTTACGGCATTACGGCTAATGCCGGCTTCACCTAACCATAACGATAAACTGGAAAAAATAAGAAGAATGGGAATACCGGCCGAGAAGCCAAGAAACAGCATGATCAGCGCACGCCGATCTAAAAATGCGGTAAAGGCAGATTTCCATCCTGTAGATTGTGTTGTCATTACATTATTTTTGTCAAAAAACTGAATGTTGCTATTCAATCGTTTAATGGATTTGGTTTCAACCTGATTTATGCAAACGCCCTGTGATTTTCTGGAGAAATGCAGCGGCCTGGCTTGAAATTTTCTATTAAACCTGTATACCTTAAATCTCTATTGCAATAATTTCGTTTTGGATTTCACAGTGACGCAAAGACACGAGCACATGACCTCTTCTTTATCTGCTTCAATTACCGAACAACAAACATTAGTTTTACAACCAGAACAAACTCTTACCTCAGCCTTCGAACAAGCCGAAATTCAAACGACACTTAATAACACCCGCTTAAGCCCGGAACAGCTGACCCATATTCCGGATCTGGAAAAAATTCCGGCCTCCACCAAACGGATTAAGCCTTTAAATAATTTTCTGGGTCAGGATCGTGCCCGCGCTTCAGTAGAAGCCGGCATTGCATTGCCTTATTCCGGCTATAACATTTTTGCGGTCGGTACGGCAGGACTGGGCAAACGCACCATGATCCGGCGTTTACTGCAGCAGCATGCCAAAACCATGGCCACGCCAAATGACTGGGTGTATGTCAATAATTTTAAAAACCCGCGTCAGCCCATTGCCCTGCGACTGCCGGCCGGTCAGGCACCAAAATTCCAGACCCAGCTGCATCAGAGCTGGCAGACCATTTTAAAACAGCTGGAACGCCGTTTTAGCGCCGAAACCTATCACAACCGCATTGAACAGATTCGCCAGCAAACTGGCGATGAACAGCAACAGGCCCTCATTGAACTGACCAAAGAAGGTGAAACGCTGGATTTAAAACTGGTCTCGCGCAATGACGAGCACTGCTTTATTCCGGTGCAGTTTAAAGATGACCAGCTGCAGGAAATGACCCAGGAAGATGTCAATGCCTTAAGTAGCAAAGAGCGCGCCGAAATTGCCGCCAATATGCGCTATATGGATAAAAAACTGGAACGTCTGGGTCTGCATCTGGGCGATCTGGAAGATGATGCCCGCGATCGGGTTCAGGTCCTGAATCGTGACATTGCCAAACAGGTGGTGATGCCGCGGATTGATTTATTGCTGAATAAATTTTCAGAGGTTCAAGGGCTTGAAGACTATCTGAAATACTATGCCGAAGACATTATCAACAATGTTGAAATGGTGCTGGAACAGGAAGAAGATGACTTCACTCCGGCAGTGTTTAGCCGGGTGCCAGCGCGTTATCAGGCCAATATTGTTGTCACGCATAAACCGAATTCGGGTGCGCCGGTGATCTTTGAAGATTTCCCGACCCACTACAACCTGCTCGGTCATGTGGAACAGATGACCCAGAACGGCACCATCACCACTGACTTCACCTTAATCCGTTCCGGTGCCTTACATCGTGCCAATGGCGGTTTTTTAATTCTGGAAGCCGAACAGTTACTGGAACAGCCTTATGCCTGGCAAGGGCTGAAACGTGCCTTGAAATCGGGCCAGCTAAAACTGTCCTCACTGGAACATATGCTGACTTTAACCGGCAGTATTTCGATTGAACCGGAATCAATTCCCCTGACCTTAAAGGTCATTCTACTGGCCGAGCCGGAAATCTATTATGAAATTCTGGAAGTCGAACCGGAGCTGGGCAGCGTCTTTAAAATCCGTGCCGACTTCACCGATACATTACAACGTAATGACACCAATGAGCAGGCTTATATGCAGCTGATAGCTGATTATGTTCAGGCCGATAAACTACTGCCCTTTGACCGCTCTGCCCTGGCCGCGCTGTTAACCGACTCGAGTCGTCTGGCCGAGGACCAAAGCTCGCTGTCCTTACATGCCCTGACGCTGGGTGATCTGATTCGGGAATCACATCATCATGCGGTACAAGCCGACAAAAAGATGGTGTCAGAAGAACATATCAACATGGCGCTGGATCATCGTAAATATCGCTTAGGCTATTTACGTGAACTGTACTGGCAAGACCTGTCACGCGGCACCCAGCTGATTGAAACCAAAGGTCATCGTCTGGGTCAGATCAATGCCCTGTCCGTGATTCATTATGCCGATGTCGAGTTTGGTCTGCCTTCACGCCTGACGGCATCGGTCTATCAGGGCGGCGGCGATATTCTGGATATTGAACGCAGTGTTGAATTGGGTGGCTCGCTGCATGCCAAAGGCGTGCTGTTAATGTCCAGCTTCCTGAAAGCCCATTTTGGCCGCGAACAGATTCTACACTTCTCTGCCGCACTGGCCTTTGAGCAGAGCTATGGTCAGGTCGATGGTGATAGCGCCACCGTTGCGGAACTGTCTGCCCTGATTTCAGCAATCAGCCAGTTACCGATTGATCAGTCCTGGGCCATTACCGGCTCCATGAACCAGCTGGGTCAGGTACAACCTGTCGGCGGCGTCAATGCCAAAATTGAAGGTTTCTATGATGCCTGTAAATTACAGGGCCTGACCGGCAAGCAAGGCGTGATTATTCCGCGTCAAAACATGCAGCATCTCATGCTGCGTAAAGATGTGATTGAAGCGGTGCAAAAAGGCGAATTCCATATTCATGCCATTGATGTGATTGATCAGGCGCTAGAAATTCTGATGGCGCGTCCGGTCGGTAAACTGGATAAAAAAGGCCGTTATAGCAAAGGCTCGATTTATGACATGGTGATGGCGCAGCTTGAATACTGGCAAGCCATTGAAGATGGCGCAGAAATTGAAGAGGAAGAGCCAAAGAAAAAGAAAAAAGCCAAGAAAGAAAAAAAGGCCAAGAAAAAAGATCAGCCTGCTGAAGCAGCAATTGAGGCTATTCCGGTAGAAGATGCCCGTAACCAGACTGGCTCATAATGGCCGGTCTAAAAAAGCAAAAAAGCGCCGAAAGGCGCTTTTTTATACGACTGAATTAAGCTTCAGGCGCTGGGCTGTACTGTTCAACCAAAGGCTGTAACTCACCTTTTTGGAACATATCCAGCATAATATCGCTACCGCCAATTAACTCGCCATTGATCCACAATTGCGGGAAAGTTGGCCAGTTGGCAATTTTCGGCAAAGTTGCACGAATATCCTGGTTTTCAAGAATATTCACATAGGCAAATGGACGACCAATTTGACTGAGCGCTTCTACTGCACGAGCTGAGAAACCACATTGTGGGAATTGCGGTGTGCCTTTCATGTAAAGAAGAACTGCATGTTTAGCAATTTGGTCACGAATTAACGCTTCGGTATCGCGTGCTTGTTCAGTCATTGATAAATCCTCAACTAATCTGTTTTGCATTATACCGAAAACACAGCAAAACAGTATGCTTAAAGCAATATTTCCATTTTTATTTACATTTACACTTTCAATCGGGGGCAGATTTTGCTTATATAAGTTTTTTCCTTTCTTTCTTACAGATAAGAGTTAGTCATGAACAACGTTACCCTTGCCCCTGTGCAAACTGATCAACCGTCTCATTTGATGCCCGTCTTCGGCCGTCAGCCGATCAGCTTTGTCCGCGGCCGAGGCGCTTATCTGTACACTGAAGATGGCACCGAATATCTGGATGCCCTGACCGGTATTGCAGTCTGTGGTTTAGGTCATGCTCATCCGGAAATTGCTGCTGCCATCGCGGATCAGGCCGCGACCCTGATTCATACCAGCAACCTGTTTGAAGTGCCTTGGCAAACTGCCGCTGCACAAAAACTGGCAGAAGTCGCTGGTATGGAAGAAGTCTTCTTCTCTAACAGTGGTGCAGAATCGAATGAAGGTGCCATTAAAATTGCACGTAAATTTGGTTATTTACAAGGCATTGCCAATCCGAAAATTATTGTCGCCGATCAGTCGTTCCACGGCCGTACCCTGGCAACCCTATCTGCCACCGGCAATAAAAAAGTCCAGGAAGGTTTTGCACCGCTGGTAGAAGGTTTTATCCGTGTACCGTTTGGTGATGTTGAAGCCATTGAAGAAGCCGCCATTCAGTATCCGGACATCGTCGCGATTCTGGTTGAGCCAATTCAGGGCGAAGGCGGTGTTAATACCGCGCCTCAAGGCTTTAGCTACCTAGAAGATATCCGCCGCATCTGTAACCAGCACAACTGGCTGATGATGCTGGATGAAGTGCAAACTGGTAACGGCCGTACCGGTAAATATTTTGCCTATCAGCACACCAATATTGTGCCAGATGTCTTAACCACTGCCAAAGGCCTGGGCAATGGCTTCCCGATTGGTGCAGTGATGACCCAAGGTCGCGGTGTGGGTGTACTCACGGCCGGTAACCATGGTTCAACCTACAGTGGTACTGCCCTGGGGTCACGTGTGGTCTACACCGTGATTGATATTATCCAGAAAGAAAATCTGGTCGAGAATGCCGCAAAAATGGGTAGCTATATTGTTGAGCAGCTACGCAACCAGCTGGCTGACCAAAATGTCAGCGTGCGTGGTTTTGGCCTGATGATCGGGATTGAATTACCTAAAGCCTGCGCAGAACTGGTGGATATTGCCCGTGATGAATACAAACTGATTGTCAATGTGACCGCCGGCTCCGTGGTGCGTTTACTGCCAACCTTGAACATTAGCCAGGAACAGGCCGATCAGCTGGTTGAACGTCTGGTGAAAATGATCAAAACGTTCCTGGCTTAAGCCGCGTGTTGATCTCAACAGATCTCAATCTGCATAAAAAAGCCGCATGATGCGGCTTTTTTAATTTCTGAATTGTTATATTTTATGAGGCTTCCTGGTAAATTCTGCCGCCAGGTAACTGACAAAAATACTGTTTTAAAGCATCCAGACAACGATGCACTTTCATTGGCTGCTGCTCACGTTTTGGCGTAATCGCATACAATGTAAAGGTCGGCAATTTCCATTCAGGTAATACTTCGACCAAAGAACCGTTAATTAAATCTTTTTGTACATCTAGATATAAAAGTCTCGCGATTCCGTGCCCTTGTAAACATAATGATTTGGCAATCAGAACATTATTTGTGGTGAGGCGAGAGCTCATGTCCAGTCCGACCACTTCACCCGTACTGGCGTGATGAAATGAAAAACTGGCATAATTTTTCATCAAATTTACTGGAATCAGGTCATGATTTTTTAAATCTTCAGGACGTGACACCGGTGTGGTCTGGTTCAGATAACTTGGTGATGCCACCAGAACCTGCTCAACGCGCGCCAGTGGCACTACATTCAGCTGACTATCTTCAATTTTTGAACTCATGCGCAAAGCAATATCAATCCGACCTTCAATCAGGTCAATAAACTGATTGTCCGCTTCGACATGTATGGCCAAGCCACGATGGGCTGACATCCAGTGCGACAATGCCGGAATGACATGATTCGCACCCAGTTCCGGGGTGGTTGCGATACGCAAATCACCTACCAGGTCATCGCGTAATTCATTAATGCGTATTTTACCACGCTCCGCAGCGGCGAGCATTTCCTGACAGCTGTGGAAAAAAGCTTGTCCAGCTTCAGTCAAACTCAGTTTTCGGGTGGAACGGTGTAACAGCGTTACTTCCATTTCATTTTCCAAAGAACGAATTTGCTGACTTACAGCACTTGTGGTGATACCGAGTTCACGCGCAGCGCCACTAAACGAGCTTTTTTCAACAACACAAGCAAATACACCCATTGCTCGAAGTTGATCTAACATAAATTTCCCTCTGAACTTATGAGATGCTCCTACCTTTGATAAAAGCAACTCATTGTATTATACGGTGAAATTTACGTTTTGCACTTAAAAAAATTAATTTATTGGTAAAACATTAGTCGGGTTGATCGGCTTGCCATCAAGGCGGACCTGGAATTCCAGCATGGTGCGGGTGGTGCCCGATGAGCCCATTTCGGCAATTTTCTGCCCTGCTGCTACATTTTGTCCACTATTCACGTTAAGTTTACTGTTATGTGCATAAGCCGTAATGTAGCCATTAATATGCTTAATTAACACCAGGTTACCGTATTCTTTCAGGCCATCTGCGGCATACACCACCTGCCCGTCTGCAGCTGCAAAGACCGGATCACCAACATTGCCGCCATAACGAATCCCTTTCACATTCGACGCTAAATTGAAGTTTTCAATTACTGCACCATTGGATGGTTTCACCCAGCGTAAAGAACCTACGGTAGAACTCACTGTCGGCGCCGGAGTAGTGGTTCGTGGTGTGGTTGTGGTCGTCGTGGTTACCGGTGCGGTCGGTGCTGGCGTAGTTTTTGGAATAGCAATGGTCTGACGCTGGATTGGTGCTGGCTGCGTTACCGGACGCGTCGTGGTGGTACGCGGTGCACTGCCACTTTTCAGACGAATCGACTGGCCCACATAAATCCGGTATGGCGCGGCAATATCGTTCATTTCCGCAATACTGAGATAACTTAAACCATAACGTGCTGCAATGCCGCTTAAAGTATCACCTGAGCGTACGGTATAGAAATTTGGCGCAGCCGCATAACGTGCAGAATTATGTACTTGAGGTTTAGACGCACAGCCACTGATGATGAGCGTAGAAATAACGGCTGTAGATACAAATAAAGTTTTCAACAATGTTGTCGGTGCTGCAAATAAACGACCGTGTGACACCAAAGGCATTAATCTTCCTCTCTACATCTTAAATGTAATTATTGAACTGCGCTAAGATTAACAAAAAAGCACCGAAAAAGAGTTTCAGACGGTACTTTTTCACAAAGTTATAACATTCTTTACAGGGCTGGACTCAAGCTGTCATGCAGATGCCCCAGAATATCGTAATTGGTCGCATCCATCTGAATTGGGGTGATGCTGACATAGCCATTGGCCACAGCAAAGAAATCCGACTGGATTTCACCCACATCTTTACGCGGGTCTGCAACGGCTTCTCCGGCCAGTCCAATCCAGTACACCTGGCGACCGCGCGGATCGACATGGCTGGTAATCGGTTTAGATTGACTGCGACGGCCCTGATAGGTAATTTTTGCGCCTTTTAATTCCGCCACATCTGGAATATTAATATTCAAAATGTGGCGTGGCGGCAAGGTTGGCAAGCCGTTGGCAATAAAATCATGCACCCACTGCGCGGCAACTGCATAATCGGCCGGATGCTGATAAGCTCGGACATTAGGGCCAGCCAGTGATACAGCTATGGCCGGCTGCGTCATTAAACGCCCTTCAAAAGCAGCACCAACGGTACCTGAATACAGTACATCATCACCCAGATTGGCGCCGCTGTTAATCCCGCTCACCACCAGATCAAATTCAAAATCAAACAGGCCATTCATAGATAAATAGACACAGTCTGCCGGAGTGCCATTCACCGCCCAGATATCTTCAGCAATCGGAATTGGACGTAAAGGACGATCTAAGGTCAAGGCACTGGAAAACCCGCTACGCTCACTTTCTGGCGCGACAATTACCACACGGCCCAAAGGTTTTAATGCGTGTGCAAGCGCCTGGATCCCTGGCGCAAAAACGCCATCATCATTGGCAATTAAGATATTCACAAATTTACTCTTCAAATTAAATAAATGACCGGTCAGCACATTTCATTGAAATATAATGAGAAGTATATATATTTAGTGTCGAACTTCCATCAATAAAAAGTGTGTATAACATGATTCGTCGCTTATCTGTACGTCGTTTACTGGGGCTTGGTTTTGCGGTAATTCTCTCTCAAGCGGTCAATGCTGAAGGCTTGACGGTAGAAGAAGCCAATACCATTGTGAAAGAAGACATTGCTGCCGCTCAGGTGATGGCTGAGGTTTGTCCGGCCATTATTGGCAAAAACGCCAAACTGGATAACAATATTCAGGCTTTAATTGAAACTTACCTGGCAGACTTAAAAGGTCAGACTTTAAGCTACAGCGCACTGCAGGCTGATGCTGAATATAAGAATATTCTGATTGAAGCACGTGATGCTGCTAAAGAAACCACGGCAGATGAACAGAGAACTGTTTGTCAGGATGCTGCTGTAATCGAACTTTAGGTTTGTACTGACGCACCATCTTCACATCAAGAGTAATCAGCATAGGTTGATTGCTCTTTTTTATTGCATTTCTGATTTGGCTTTTTAATTTTGGTTGTGTGTCAGCCTGCTCAGATACACTTCTTTTCTTTTCATTCTGTCAAAAATCATTAAGCTTATGGGCATGTGGTATTTTTAAGTTTTAGGTCTATTTTTTTATGTACACTTCCCAATTAAAAACGAAATCTTTGCAACTTCTGGCTGGTATCGCCATTACTTTGGGTTTGGGGCAAACCGCACTGGCACAGAATGAAAATATTGAAGTCACACCACTTCAAAAAGTCACCCAGCAGGAACTGGCAGCCATTTATGTATTATCTGAAGTGTGCCCAGCGTTAATTCAGGACAAAGACCAGACTAAATTTAATCAGGGCTATGCCAAACTGGCCAAAGAATATATGCCGGCAGAAAAAGATCCGGTTGCAGCTTTACAAGCCCTAAGCAAGCAAAAAAGTTTTAAGCCGATGCTGGTTGAAGCACAGGCCGATGCCAAAAAAGCGGGAAGCCAGAAAAATAAGGCCATTTGCCAGGAATTGACCGCGTACAGCAAATAAAACTATTTGGTTACAATACTTTTTCCGATAAGCCGATTTCTCCCATAGAAGTCGACTTTGCTTTATCCTAAAATGCTAGGCTCTTCGTGCTTACATCAAGATATAGGAACCCACTAGAAATGACCCAAAAAACTGCCCTTGCTGCATTATTATTAGTTCCTAGTTTTAGCTTTGCAGCAACTGTCCTATCTGCACCACCAGAATTGAATAATAAATCCTACGTGCTAATGGACTACGAGACAGGGCAACTTCTCGCTTCAAAAAATGAAAATGAAAAATTAGCCCCTGCTTCAATGACCAAGATGATGACCAGCTACATCATCGAACAAAAACTATTGAGCGGTGAACTCACTGAAGATGAACAAGTGCGCATGAACGAGTCAGCATGGTGTCGCGGCAGTAGCGCGGAATCATGTATGTATGTTCCGCTGAATGGCACTGCAACTGTACTTGAAATGCTGCGTGGAATTATTGTTCAGTCGGGTAATGATGCCTCTAAAGCCATGGCGGAACACATTGCCGGCAATGAAGGCACCTTCGCACACATGATGAACGAAGAAGCCAAAAAAATTGGCATGACCAATACCCAGTTTATTAACTCGACCGGTATGCCAGCAGACGGCCATTATTCAACAGCCAAAGATATGGCAACCTTGGCCCAGCACATCATTAAAGACAGTTCTAAATATTATCCGATTTATTCAGAAAAAGAATTTACCTTTAATGGCATCCGTCAAGGCAACCGTAATGCCCTGCTCTATACAGACCCAAGTGTTGATGGTTTAAAAACCGGTCATACCAATGAAGCCGGCTACTGTTTAACGACTTCTGCAAAACGTGGCCCAACGCGTCTGATTTCTGTGATTTTTGGTGCGCCAACCATGCAGGAACGTGCGACACAAACACGTGAATTGCTGGCTTGGGGTTATGCCAACTTTGAAACCAAAAATGTACAGCCTGCAAATCAGGTCCTGGCCAAGTCTAAAGTCTGGTTCGGTCAGTCGGATGAAGTACAAATTGGTCTGGCTGAAAACTTTAATGTGACCATGCCTAAAGGCAAAGCCAATGAAATTAAAACGCAATTGGTGGTTCAGCCGAAATTGACTGCGCCGCTACAAAAAGGCCAGGTCATTGGTAAATATGTCGCAAGCTTAGATGGTAAAGTAATTGCTGAAAAACCACTGGTGGCTTTAAACGCAGTTGAAGAAGCTGGCTTCTTCTCGCGCCTCATTGACCATATCAAGCAGTTCTTTAGCAACCTGTTCTAAGTTTAAAGCACGACTTTAGACTTAAGTGAAGGCACTCATTCAGCGAATGGGTGCTTTTTCTTTTATACTATTGTCTTGATCATTCCACTTTTACGAGCAGATCACTATGAGTCAGAACATTCGTCCTTATTTAGATACCCATCCACAGATTGATGATTCCTGTTATATCGACCCGATGGGCGTGGTCATTGGTGATGTGGTTCTCGGCGAAAATGTCTCGGTTTGGCCGTTTGCCGTAATTCGCGGGGATGTGAATTCTATTCGTATTGGTAAAAACTCCAATGTGCAAGATCATTCAATGTTGCATGTCAGCCATAAAAAAGCCGACAAGCCAAATGGTTCACCTTTGATTATTGGTGAAGATGTGACGATTGGTCATCATGTGAAGTTGCATGGTTGTACTATTGGGAACCGCGTTTTGGTGGGTATTGGCACGATTATTTTGGATGACGTTGTTGTTGAAGATGATGTGATGATTGGTGCAGACTCACTTGTTCCACCAAACAAAGTTTTGGAAAGTGGCTATTTGTATATGGGTAGTCCTGTTAAAAAAGTACGTCCGCTAACCGATAAAGAAAAAGCCTTTTTGCCCTATTCAGCGCAGAATTATGTAAAGGTTTCGGGGAATTATAAGTAAAATTGGATTTCGCATAAGAGATTTTATGTTAAATAAAAGCTAAGAATTTATTTAAAAGAGTCCAGCATTTGAAAGGAATTCTGAAAAAAATATATTTAATTATTTACTAAGCTTTTGATAAATAAATATATTTTTTATAAAACTATTTTTGGTCTACTGGTGATATATTCCAAGCCATTAGAAGTCGCCATATATTTGCGTCAATCTCTTGAACGTTATCAAAATGCTTTTGATCTACAATCCAATTAACTTTTACTCCTCCAAGAATAAACTCTTGAGAGCGCACGAATAATTGAAAATTATGGTCTGGTGAGACATAAAACTGAAACCCTGAACTCAAAGCATTCATTGAATGCCCGAAACACATTTTTCCTTTTGAACCATTATTAAACTGATAACAATCCACACCATTTTGAGTTTGCTTTGAGTCAATATTTAAGTTTTTCATTATTTCTGAATCAAAAAATTGCTTTGTATTCCTTTCTGTAGAGCCTCCTAATGTACTTACAAATACTTTGACTTGATCATAATGATCTAAAGTATAATTCCCATGAATACTGTTGTCCGTTGCCTGTACAGTTGAACCATTTAATATCAAATTAAATTCAAGGCCTCCCCCCATATCTATCATTGTCCAAGGCGTTTCTTTTGCTTCCGACTCGCTCAACGATGGATACTTTTTAGGTTGATAGTCAATAGGGAATTGACCAAGATAATGCTCAAGGTGCGGTCGATAAAACTCTCGCTCACACTTCGTACAATGTGTGTCAGGTATATGTTTTCGTCTTTGTCCAAGCTCAGCTTTGATGATGAGCTGATCTGTAAATTTCCATGTCACAATCTCTCCTTCTTTCGGGATATGTACTTTTTCTTTTGGCATACAACCTCCTAAAAGCACCATAGCCATTAGCACCATTCCTTTTTGAAAATAATTCATTACAAACTCTTAATATTTATAAAATATATAATTTAAAAACAGTTAATGACTTAGCTTTTAGCAAAGCTAAAATTAACATAGTACTAATTCCCCCAAATCATTTAAATAATAAAAAACCCCGGCATCCTGCCGGGGTTTTTCGTATTGGTTCGCTCGGTATAACTCCTGTCGTACCTTACTTTCCTTGTGCCTATCTCTTGTTATTCTTCTCTGGAACTTCCTGTTCTCCATGTCTTCATCATAGGAAATTGAAGCCAGGTCGTATAGGCGAAAAGGACCGGAATTGCTGTGAGCATATACGTACAAGAGTGGCTAAAAACTGCTCCAGCTTTTACCAAACTAGAAGAGTCATTCCTTAGTCATGACTAATATTTCGCATAACAGCCATTATGTTAAATAAGTAAAATTTAGTTATTTTTTTGAGATGATGGAGCTGAGTTCCATGTGTCTAATAAGCGCCATATTGCATTATCAATATCTTGCCATTTCTCCCAATTGTTTAAATTAGTTTCCCATTGAACCCATATATCCCCATACTTATTTGATTCATAGTTATTTCCTATTATTTCAATTGATTCTCCATTTTCTGGTCTTCTTCCTCTTGTATTAACTTTAAGAAAGACACCAGAAACATTTGGAATATTCGAATCTGCATAACAAAATAGATATTCATCAGAAAAAATCCTCCGATAACATTCCAAGCCGAATTTTTTAAATTTCGAATCCATCTTGACATATTCCGGAGTAATATTATTAAGAATTACTTTTTTTGTATCAGTATTATTTTCCCTCATCTCTAAACCTAAACCTTTTATTCGTACTCGTACCTGATCTTTATGATCAGGTGCAAAACCATCCGTAGCTTCTATTTTTTCCCTATTGAAAGTTAAATAAAATTCTAATTGTCGATTAGAGTCAGGCATTGGTAAAGTATTTGCTTCCTCTTGAGTTATAGCGGGAAATTTTTCAGGAATATAGTCAATTGGAAACTGCCCTAAATAATGTTCACGTTCAGGGCGATAAAATTCATTATCAAATTGGTCAGGAATATGTTTTCTACGTGGACCAAGCTTTGCTTTTACTATCAAATTTGGATTCTGCTTCCATGTCACTATTTCCCCTTCTTTAGGAATATCTTTTGAAATATCTTTTGATGTACATCCAATAAGTAACAGGACATACGAGGAAATAATCCAATATCTTTTTATTAGCATTATTTATCTCTTATAAATTTATGATTTCAGCAAAATCAGAATAGTTAAATTTCCCTAAAATTAACATAATACAGGTTATACGAAATTATTTTTACTTCTCTTTTTAAATCAGCATATTAGCTCATACTAAGAAGTCAAAATCACCTGATTTGGACTTCTTTATGGATTTCTCATGTTCCACGCTCATTATTAAGTCCTTGTTTCACACAATTTTTTACTCAAACTCAAAAATCATCTTCTCCAAAGAAATCCCCTTCCCTCATAGCCACATCCCCCTAAATTTTGTAGAATATGCGTTTTACCCCATGGTGCTTTTTTATGACCGCTTGGACTGCGCATGTGACTGTTGCCACCGTTGTTGAAAAAGACGGTAAATTTCTGTTCGTAGAAGAACAGACTGAAGGCGTTACACATACCGTCTTTAACCAGCCTGCAGGTCATGTAGAAGCCGGTGAAACCATTATTGAAGCAGCGGTTCGCGAAACCCTGGAAGAAACTGGATACGATGTACGTATTCAGGCTTTACTGGGCATTTATACCTATACCCCACCCATGTTTCCAGATCGTACCTATTACCGTTTCTGCTTTCTGGCCGAAGCCATTCACCATCATGCAGATGCACAGCTAGACACTGGTATTGTCCGTGCCGTCTGGATGAGCCCGGATGAACTGCTTGAATCGGCCCGCGCCCGCAGTCCTTTGGTGATTAAAGCCGTACAGGATGCTCAGACCGGACAAAAATATCCTTTATCGCTCATTTACGAGCACCAAAATTCTCCCTTAATTCATAGTGTGGATGCCTAATCCTATGCAACAACGTGTCATCGTCGGTATGTCAGGTGGTGTAGATTCTTCTGTTTCTGCAGCACTCCTCCTTCAACAAGGTTATCAGGTTGAAGGATTGTTCATGAAAAACTGGGAGGAAGATGATGGCACGGAATACTGTACAGCCATGGAAGATCTGGCCGATGCCCAGGCCGTATGCGATAAAATTGGCATCAAACTGCACACCGCCAACTTTGCCATGGAATACTGGGATCGGGTTTTCGAGCACTTCTTGGCAGAATACGCCGCTGGCCGTACCCCTAACCCGGACATTCTGTGCAATAAAGAAATCAAATTCCGTGCGTTTTTAGATCATGCCATTAACCTGGGTGCTGACTTTATTGCAACGGGTCACTACTGCCGTCGTGGTGAAACCATGACCAACTCTAAAGGTGATCAATATGCACCTTTATTGCGTGGTGTCGACAACAACAAAGATCAGACTTACTTCCTGCACGCGGTGCATGGTCGTGAAATTAACAAGACCCTGTTCCCTGTCGGTGAAATTGAAAAGCCACAAGTACGTAAAATTGCAGAAGAATTGGGCTTGGCGACTGCAAAGAAAAAAGACTCCACCGGTATCTGTTTTATTGGTGAACGCCGCTTTAATGACTTCTTAAAACAATATTTACCCGCACAACCCGGAAAAATCGTGCTGGAAGATGGCAAAGAGGTTGGTGAACATCACGGCTTAATGTACTATACGCTCGGTCAACGCGGTGGTATTGGTATTGGCGGCATGAAAGGTGCAGCTGAAGGTGCGTGGTTTGTACTGCATAAAGATGTAGCCGGCAATCGTCTGGTGGTTGGTCAAGGTCATGATCATCCACTGATGCAAAGCACGATTCTGTGGAGCGAATCCATTGATTGGGTCGCAGGTGAACAGGATATTCCTGACACCGGTTTCCGCTGCACGGCAAAAACCCGCTATCGCCAACCTGACCAAGACTGCGTATTATTTAAAGATCCAGAAACACCAAATGGTGTACGTGTTGAATTTGATCAGCCACAACGTGCAGTAACACCAGGTCAAAGCGTGGTGTTCTACGCAGGTGAAGTGTGCTTAGGGGGTGGCGTGATCCATCATACCAATGCCCCTCACCCGGATTTTGTTTAAAGGATTGTTTCGGCATGACAGAGTTACCGTTTCAACAGCCTCGAACTCTGAATGTTCGCCAGAATCGTGCTTTGGCCCTCGCTGCTGTGTTTCAGGCCACGCAGCTGACCCATATGACCGCACTGACTGGCCGACAAAGTATTGGCGATAGCGGTAACTTTTATCTGGAGCGCCTGATTCAGGCCAGCCTGAATATCCGTCCAAGTAATAACCAGAGTGGCCAAACCTTAGACTTTTTTAGTCAGCTGGCCGATATCTCCCTTGGTTTAAAAACCCTCGAAAATAGCATTACCCATCCGTTTACCACCTCACCCAAATCCAGATTACCGAAAATGTCCAATGCCAAGTTGCCGATGTCCTATGCCATGGCGCTGCTGCAACTGGAAAAGAAAGTCTATAGTAATCCGCAATTTATTGAAATTATTGAGCAATCCCAGCAAAAAATCTTAAAACAGCTGTCCTTTTTTGATAATAACTATTTACATCCAAGTATTCTCGCCAATCTTGCCCAAACCTATGTTGATACTGCTGGACAGATTAATCCGCGGATTATGGTGCGTGGCAATGCCGAGGCCTTTAAAGATTCTGCCCATACCAACCGTATTCGTGCCTCGCTATTTACCGGCCTGCAAATGGCACATTTGTGGCGTCAACTCGGTGGCAGCTCATGGGCGATGATTTTTAGCAAACGCAAACTGCTTCAAGATATTCAGGATCTTGCCCGTTTACAGTATCAGGTGGTCTGATCTGTACGGACATTTGTTTTAGGTTTAGTTCCAAAGTTTAAGGAATCGTTATGAACGCTTTAACTGCACTTTCTCCATTAGATGGACGTTATGCGAGCAAATGTGATGCTCTTCGTCCTTTCCTTTCTGAGTTTGGTTTAATCCATGCTCGTGTGACTGTTGAAGTGCGTTGGTTACAAGCGCTTGCGAACCGTCCGGAAATTACTGAAGTCCCAGCTTTTTCTGCAGAAACCAATGCGGCCTTAGATGCGATTGTGGCAAATTTCTCTGAAGAAGATGCGAACCGCATTAAAGAGATTGAACGTACCACTAACCACGACGTTAAAGCGGTTGAATATTTCCTGAAAGAAAAAATCGCCAACATCGACGAGCTGAAAAATGCCGGTGAATTCATTCACTTTGCCTGTACTTCTGAAGACATCAACAACCTGTCACACGCGTTAATGCTGAAAAACGGCCGTGATGTACTGGTTGCATCTATGCAGCAAATCATTGACTCAATTGTCGCGTTGGCTGAAAAACATGCTGATCAACCGATGTTATCTCGTACTCATGGTCAAACAGCAAGCCCAACCACTTTGGGTAAAGAAATGGCTAACGTAGCGTACCGTTTAGCGCGTCAAATCAAGCAATTCAACAATGTTGAACTGCTGGGTAAAATCAACGGTGCAGTGGGTAACTACAATGCTCACCTGTCTGCGTATCCAGACATCAACTGGCCTGCACATTCACAAGCATTTGTTGAATCTTTAGGTTTAACTTTCAATCCGTACACCACGCAAATTGAACCGCATGACTATATGGCGGAACTGTTTGATGCGCTGCGTCGTTTCAACACCATCTTAATCGACTTTAATCGTGACGTTTGGGGTTATATCTCGCTGGGCTTCTTCAAACAAAAACTGAAAGAAGGCGAAGTCGGTTCTTCAACCATGCCGCACAAAGTCAACCCGATTGACTTCGAAAACTCTGAAGGTAACCTGGGTATTGCCAATGCTGTTCTTGCGCACCTGGGTGAGAAACTGCCAATTTCTCGCTGGCAGCGTGACTTAACCGACTCTACTGTACTTCGTAACATGGGTGTTGGTTTTGCACAGAGCTTGATCGCATTTGAAGCCTGCTTAAAAGGTATTGGTAAACTAGAACTGAATGCTGACCGTATTCTGGAAGATCTGGACAATGCACAAGAAGTATTGGCTGAACCGATTCAAACGGTTATGCGTCGTTACAACGTTGAAAAACCATACGAAAAATTAAAAGCGCTGACTCGTGGTCAAGCGATGACTCGCGACATGATGGTGAGCTTCGTCAACGGTAACGAACTCGAAGCTGTTCCGGCTGCGGATCGTGCACGTTTAGCTGAAATGACCCCTGCGTCTTACACCGGTAATGCCGCTGAACAGGCAAAACAAATTAAAGATTTGATTGCTAAAATCTAATGAAATGATTTGAGTTTTTCACAACATCTTCTTTCTTCCTCTGGAAGCAACATAAAGAGGGTGTAATTTTGAAAAACTCAGCATCAAAAAGCGAAGCTCCGGTTTCGCTTTTTTATTATGATAATTACAAATCCCAATCCTATAACCAGAATGATCGACTACCAATTACAAGCCAAACATTGGCTGATGCTGGTCCTGTTAGGCCTGACCATGCTGCTTGCCAGTATCAACCCGATGGAATTTTCAGCCTATGTGCTACATCAGGTTGGAACGATCCTCATGCTAATTGTGCTGCTATTGCTCTTCAAAAAAGTCGGTTTAAGCTTTTCGAGTTTTGTTTTCTATCTCACCTTTCTGTTGATTCATATTTTAGGCGCGCATTATCTCTATTCTTATGTGCCCTATAACGACTGGCTGCTGCAATACTTCGGCTTTGATTTAAATCAGTGGCTGGGCTGGGAACGCAATATGTATGATCGCTTTGTGCATTTTGCCTATGGCGTGCTGCTCTACCCGCTGTTTTTCCGCTTACATCGGCTCTGCTTTCCAAAAGCCAAAGACTTGGTGATTTTTCTGCTGGTCGTGCAATGGGTCATGAGCAGCAGTTTGATTTACGAATGGCTGGAATGGTTACTCGCCATCCTCCTCTCTCCAGAAGCGGCTGAAAATTATAACGGTCAGCAAGGTGATGTCTGGGATGCGCATAAAGATATGCTCCTGGCTACGCTCGGCGCAATTCTGGCAGGAAGCTGGAGCTTATACAAAGACAGAAAAAAAGCACTCGATTGAGTGCTTTTTCATGTTTCATGAGCAAAATTGGATTAGAGCTTAGGATCGCGCATTTGCACCAGATTGGCACTGGCTTTGCTTAAAGTATCCATCATCTTGTTAATGACCGCAGGCACCAGAGAATCGGCCACCTGTGCGGCTTGTAGGCCGAGTTTTTCACCCAAGGTTGGCTTGCGACGGGTTTCAATGACATAAACATCATGCTGTGGCAATAACCCTAACAGGTATTCATCTGAGGTTTGCAGTTTATCGACCAGGTTCAGATCGGAAGCATCCTGACCATACCAGTGTTCACCTGTAGCGACTTTTTCAACATTGAGCTGCGGACGGTACTTTTCAACAAAGTGCTTGAACAGGCTGTGAGTTTGTTGCAACTCTTCTTCAAACTTGGCCTTGCCTTCTTCGGTATTTTCACCAAACATGGTCACGGTGCGTTTGTATTGACCAGCCGTATACAGTTCAAAATCTATATTGTGCTGTTTCAGCAGGCGGTTAAAGTTTGGCACCTGTGCCACTACGCCAATTGAACCCACAATAGCAAACGGTGCAGAGATAATTTCATTGGCGATACAAGCCATCATATAGCCACCGCTGGCTGCGACCTTATCAACACAGATGGTCAGATGAAAACCAGCATCACGCAGACGTACCAGTTGTGCAGCGGCTAAACCATAACCATGTACCATCCCGCCCGGACTTTCCAGACGCACCACCACGCGGTCACGTCCAGCTTTGGCGGTGGCCAGAATTAAGGTAATTTCTTCACGCAGATTCTCTACCGCAGAGGCGGCCATATCCCCTTTAAAATCGAGTACGTAAATTTTCTGGTTATTCTTTTTACGCAGGCGTGCTTCTTTGGACAATTGCTGGCTAAATTGCAACAGCTCCAGTTTGGAGGCCGTAGTCTGCGCTATTTTTTTTCGTTGTTCGTTAATACGCGCATTTAAATGACGGATACGAATTTCGGCAGGTAGTTTTGGGGAATGAAATAACATATAAAAATCTGTTCTCAATTTTATTTTGGCTCAACTTTAGATGAGGGCGGATATTGAGAATTCAATATTAGCGCATTTATTTGCTTAATTTAATCTACTTCCGTGTTAACCGTAGTGTCATTTTTGCAACAACTAAAAAATACAGCCCTGTTGAACAGGACGGGATTTTTAAAAGCTGGGAAAGCTCAACATTAAAACCACCAACTGGATAGCAGATGGAATGATCTGCTCCGGATTCAGCCCTTCAAACTGAAATCTATTTTGAGCTTTGTTTTAAGCGTGTTGATAGATGGATAATCCACCAGATCCGCTATGACCCTCCCCCTACCCCTCAACCAGAGCCATAAAAAAACCGCAAATATTGATTTGCGGTTTTTTGATATACAGCGGTTGGCAATTAACCAAAACGACCTGTAATGTACGCTTCCGTTAATTGATGGTCTGGTTGAGTAAAGACTTTTTCAGTCGAGTTCACTTCAATCAGATCACCCAGGTGGAAGTATGCGGTACGGTCTGATACACGCGCTGCCTGTTGCATCGAGTGCGTAACAATCGCAATGGTGTACTGGGTAGACAGCTCAGAAATCAGTTCTTCAACTTTTGCAGTTGCAATCGGGTCCAGTGCGGAACATGGTTCATCCATCAGAATGACTTCTGGTGAAACCGCAATGGTACGCGCGATACATAAACGTTGCTGCTGACCACCTGACAGACCAGTACCTGGCTGGCTTAAACGGTCTTTGACTTCATCCCACAGACCCGCTTTACGCAGGCTGTTTTCAACAATTTCTTCAAGATCGTATTTGTCACGCGCCAAACCGTGCAGTTTCGGGCCGTAAGCCACGTTTTCAAAAATTGATTTCGGGAACGGGTTTGGCTTTTGGAACACCATACCCACCTGAGCACGTAGCAACACCACGTCCAGGTTCGGATCATAAATATCCTGATTATCCAGCATGACTTTACCGGTAACGCGGCATGAATCAATGGTGTCATTCATCCGGTTTAAGGTACGAAGGAAAGTCGATTTACCACAACCTGATGGACCAATGAAGGCAATCACTTCATTTTCATAAATATTCAGGTCAATGCCTTTAATCGCTTCAGATTCACCATAGTACACATGAACATCGGAGGTGCTGAGTTTGACATTGTTCGATTTGGCTTCTTTTTTGCTCGCCGCCTGGGTATCAAACTGAGACACAAACGAAGTTGCAGGCTGTTTGTGTTCTTCACCTTCGGTTGACGTAAATTGTGTTTGCTCTGGATTCACTGCTTTATCCTGTTCTAAGGAATTCGGTTTGTCTGTGCTTAATACAGTAGTCATATTTTGCCCTCAATTACCAACGTACTTCAAATTTCTTACGTAACCAGATCGCCAGACTGTTCAGGCCGATCATGAGTGCAAGAAGTACGATAATGGCGGCAGCGGTACGTCCTTCAAAGAAGTTACGCAATTCATTGCCCTGCCATAGGAAAATTTGTACCGGTAATGCGGTAGATTGATCAAATGGAGATGCCGGTACGCTCGCAACGAAGGCACTCATACCAATTAATAGAAGTGGTGCGGTTTCACCCAATGCTTGTGCAACACCAATAATCGCACCGGTTAAAATCCCTGGTAATGCCAGTGGCAATACATGATGGAATACGGTTTGTAGACGTGATGCACCCAAGCCCAATGCAGCCTGACGAATAGATGGCGGCACCGCTTTTAGTGAAGCACGTGTGGTAATAATTACGGTCGGTAAAGTCATTAAACTTAGAACCAGACCACCCACCAGTGGCGCAGATAACGGTAAATGCATCCAGCCAATGAAGATGGCAGCGCCCAACAGACCAAATACAATCGATGGAACTGCGGCCAGGTTGTTAATGTTCACTTCAATAATATCAGTAATGACATTTTTTGGTGCAAATTCTTCCAGATAAATTGCAGATGCCACACCAATTGGAATCGAGATAAAGATCACGATCAGCATCATGAATAATGAACCCATGAAGGCACCAGCCAAACCAGAAGTTGCAGGCGAACTACGCGAGTCCGGGCTGACAAAGATGTTGGTATTGAAAGTATTTTCTATAATACCTTGGGCTTTCAGATCATCTGCCAGCTGACGGATTTCCGGGCTTAGCTGCTGCTGTTCTGCCGGCAGGTCACGGTCAATATTGCCCGCAAGCCATACATCTACATTGGCATCGGCCAGAATTTTCACTTCTTTGGTTTGACCAATCAGTGATGGATCTGCCAGTACCATATCACGTAAGCGATAGACTTCAGAACTGGTGTACATGTAGCCTAAATCATCACGCTTGGCTTCAAGCGCCGCATCTTTAGCGACGATACCGTTAACGATAAGTGCATCCCAATCAACCATCCCCATTTCAGTCTGCCAGGCAATCATACGGTCATTAAATTGTGCCGGAGATTCACCTGCCTGCTGTTTTGGCTGGGCGCCCACATTAATAATGCTTGGGTCAAAGTAGACTGGTACTGCCATACTGCTTTGCCAGAATGCCGGTAAACCTTTGGCCAGAATACTGCCGAACAGTAACACGACAAAGAATAAACCTGCCAGTACCGAGGCCAGACCAAACATGCGGAAAATGCTTTCTTTACGATGGCGTTTTGCTAACGAGCTTTCAATTTTCTGTTTACGTTGTGCGCGTAATTCAGCGGCCGCCCGTGGATCAAGCGGTTGTTGATCCATTGAAGTAGTATTTGAAGTACTCATTAGTCGTATTGCTCACGATATTTACGCACGATGTAAAGTGCCACAATGTTCAAACACAGGGTAATAACAAACAGGGTTAAACCTAATGCGAACGCCACCAATGCCTGCGGACTTGCGAAGTCGGTATCACCGGTTAACTGGTTAACAATCGTCATGGTCACGGTTGCAACTGCTTCTAGCGGGTTGGCATGTAGTAACGGACTGTTACCTGCGGCCAGGACCACAATCATGGTTTCACCAATTGCACGAGATGCAGCCAGCAAGAAGGCGCCGATAATCCCTGGCAAGGCAGCCGGCATCACCACTTTACGAATGGTTTCCGACTTAGTCGCACCCAGACCCAACGAACCATCACGTAGAGCACGTGGTACCTGGGTAATGATGTCATCAGATAAAGACGATACAAATGGAATGATCATAATGCCCATGACCAGACCTGCAGTTAATGCACTAGTGGCATTGATATCAATACCCAGCAGTGCACCGGCACTTTTCAGGAATGGACCAATAATCATTAAGGCAAATACACCATATACAATGGTCGGAATACCGGCCAACACTTCAATGGTTGGTTTTGCCCAAGAACGGAATTTCGGAGATGCATACTCTGCCAGGTAAATGGCAATCATCAGACCAATAGGTACTGCAACCAGCAATGCAATCGCACTGACCAGCAAGGTTCCCCATAACAGCGGTAACAGGCCATATTCACCATCGGCACTACCAGTGGTACTAAAACCTGGGTTCCACTGGGTACCAAAGAAGAAGTCCATTGGGCTGACGAAGCTAAAGAAGCGCATGGCTTCCCCGAACATCGACATCACGATACCAACGGTGGTCAGAATGGCCACACCAGAACAGAGGGCTAAAGAAATGTTAATGATCTTTTCAACCTGGTTACGGGCACGGTACTGTTGAGAGACACGTTTTTTCGCCCATAGCAAACCAATTAACGCTGCACAAATCACAACGGCCAGTTTGATATAAGAACCAATGGTTTCAAATTTTGCTAATTGTTCAGCAGCTGCCAGTTCATAGGCGGCTGGTGTATCAGTGACACCAAAGCCAGAAGCCAGTGCTTGCACACGGTCTACCAGAACGCTGGTGCTGGCTGCATTCAGGTTGGCAGCAACATCTGCCGGTACATGACTCAGTACTACCTGTTCCAAAATGGTTGGTTCAACCAGATTCCAAACAATCAAAATTAAAAAAGCAGGGATCGCACACCACAACGCCACCAACGCACCATAATAACCAGGGCGTGAGTGCAACATTGCAGAATTATTTCCCTTACCTGCTAGGTTACGGCTTTTGCTTAACCCGATTTGATAGGCTATGGCAATAATTGCCAGTAACACACCTATGAGTAGCAGATTCATGTATTCTCCACCGTTTTTTCAATTTTCATTATTTGAAAAAACATTTCTCTTCGCAAAAAGCTGATGGCAGGAAACCCTGCCATCAGCTGTTTTAACCACAATTATTTAACAGCTTTACCTGCTTTGAAGTTCGCCAGGATTTGCGCACGTTCTTTGTCAGATAAAGAGATCAGACCTGCTTTGTCTAACTTAGAACCTTTACCAGATACTTTCTTGCTTAAGAAGAATTCTGTGTACTGTTGTAGGCCTTTGATTGATTTAAGGTGCTCACCTTTCACGTAGAAGAACAATGGACGTGAAACAGGGTAAGAACCGTTCAGGATTGTTTGCTCAGATGGCGCAACATTGTTTACAGTTGCAACACGTAGCTTGTCACGGTTTTGGTCATAGAAACCTAGACCGAATACACCCACTGCACTTGGAGAAGTTCTTAAACGTGCCAGTGTTTCAGTGTAGTCACCAGCGATTTCAATCACACGGCCATCTTTACGGAAAGTTGTACATGCTTTTTTCTTCGCATCTTTGTCTAATGCTTTGATTGCTGCATAAGCTTCACAACCTGCATCAACCATTTTCTCCTGGAACACTTCACGTGTACCGTGGTTAGATGCTGGAATTACCAGAGTAATTGGTTCGTTTGGAAGTGATTTGTCAATCTGGTTCCAACGTGTATATGGGTTAGCAACCATTTTACCTTTCGATGGAAGCTCAGCAGCCAAAGCAGCAAATACATGGTAAGGTTTTAATTTATAAGCAGCTTTGTTTGAGTTTGACGCGAATACGATACCGTCATAACCAATTTTAACTTCTAAGATCTGGTTCACGCCTGCTTTTTTACATGCAGCGATTTCTGAATCTTTAATTTGACGAGATGAGTTTGCGATATCAATTGTGTTATCGCCCACACCGTTACAGAATTGTTTCAAACCACCTGAAGAACCGCCAGAACCAACAACAGGCGCTTTGAATTGTGGGAATGTGTTACCGAACTCTTCTGCTACAATACTTGCATATGGCAATACTGTAGAAGAACCAGCGATTTGGATGGTGTCACGAGCTGCGTTCGCAGTTGTTGCTACAGCTGCCCCAGATAGTGCTAATGCAAGTGCGATATTGGTAAAGCGCATTCTGTTCTCTCTCAATTTATGCAAATTCGGAGTACGCCACTTTTTATTAAGTTTTGTACTTATTTCGTTATGTGCATTGTGAGTTTAAAATATGACAATAAAGTTACACCTTTATGACACTTTAATGATGTTTTATTTTGCAGCTTGTTTTTATAGTTTCTAGAAGCCTGCTTTATATCAAAATATTAATTTAAGATAATGATTTTAATAACATTTCACTACCTTATTAAAATTTCGAAAGATGTCTAAAAAAATATGAAAGCGCTGTAAAAATATGACAAAATGCCAATCCAGCACCGGTTCACTTTCTTACAATTGTCATAATTCTCTCTGGTTGATGACAATCACCCGATATTCTATAAAAAGCGAAATTGATTGTTTTTCTTAAACTTAATATATTCATCTGTTGCCTGAAACACACGCTCTCAGCCAATTGATCACTTCACTGTACTCAGCCACTTTATTCACTTCTATCCCCTTCTTTTGGCCCGTTTGGCTTGTTAACAGATACATGACATTCATCTTCATTTTTTTCAATTCAATGACCCGAGATAAAAAAAGAGGCCTTGTAGGCCACTGCTGTCCCATAGTTTGCTTTAAATAAAAAAACCTGAGTCCTAACAGTTAAAATATGAGTGCAAACAAACACTTTAACGACCAGGATTCAGGTTTTGTCACATCAGAATACCGTATTTCATGAG
>NZ_VOXW01000030.1:0-28074 GCF_013420555.1 Acinetobacter sp. Q85-2 | reverse complement strand
TAGAAAGTCAACATGCAATGTTGATTTTATTTCTAAACTTACCACCTAAACCAGAACTCAACCATTTTAGCTAAATCCTTGTTTATCAACAAGTTTTTATCAACATCACCGCCGATGGATGTGCATTCTACAGGATTTCAGAGGGGTTGCAACACCTTTTTTAAAACTTCTGAAACGTGTGTTTATTTTATAATCCAAAAAATTTATAAATAATTGTTTTATTTATAAAAAATATTTTAAGAAAAATATTCGTTATTTTATTTGGAAATATCAATTTATATTAAGCTATTGAAATAAATAAATTTTATAAAATTTTAAAAATAAAAAGCAGGACTTTCGTCCTGCTTTTTATCTGCATTTCGAGCTAATTAGAATTTAAAGCTCATTCTCGCCCAATAGTTACGGCCACTGTTGTTGAACTGCTGGGTAATTGGCAGACCTGTACCGGCCGCCCCCATCTTATTTAAATGCTCGGTATAGGTCTTATCTAGAACGTTGTCGATTCCCACAGAAAGATCAACCCCATCGGAAAGATGGTACGTGCCGTTTAAGGACAAAGTGCTGAAACCTGCACTTTCTTTTAGATCATAACCTACGATATTGCCCTGATTCTGGCTAATCCGGTTTTGACCATCCACGATTCGCCAATAGGCCCCCAAGGTATAACGATCCTGGATATAACGTAAGTTTACACGACCTTCAAGCGGTGCAATCTGTGGCAACGGCGTATTGTCAGTGGTGTTTTCACCCCAGGCATACATTGCGCTGACATCTGCTTGAATAGCATCAGTAAACTGATACCCTATCCCCACCTCAGCTCCAGCAATGGTGGCATCAACATTACGTGAGTCTGCTGCATTCTTCATCATTGGAACTTGTTCAGTTGGATCATAGGTCATCAGAATAAAATCATTAATCAAACCTGCATATGCTGATGCCCATGAACTAAAGGCACCATGCTCATGCTGATAGCCAATATCTAACTGTAACGTTTTTTCTGGCTCCAAATACTTAAATGTCGAACCTTCGACACCATTCAAATCAGTTCTAAATAATTCCCAGTAATCCGGCATACGTTCTACATAACCTAAACCAATATAGGTTTTAACATCATGATGAGGATGCTGGTTTTCCAAACGAATAAAAGCACTCGGTAAGGTTTCCTGACGTTGCTGTGTGCTTTGTACCGCATCTACTTCAACCTGATCGACACGAACACCGCCCACCAAACGATTCTGCTCACTCAGCTGATAACCCAACTCACCAAAAGCGCCAACAGACTGAAACTTCATATCTTTGATACGTGGTAAAGCATGATAGGCAATATTATTTTCTGTATCGGTCTTACGGATTGTGTGCTCATTATTTTGAGTATCAATACCCGTAATAAAATCTAGCTGATCCCACTCATGTGTCACTGCCAGACGTGCGTTTAAGGTTTTACGCGCCACGTTGGTAGCCGTTTCTTCTGGCATCATCATGGTCGGCTTAAACTGACGCAAACTATAGTTATCCATCACATGATCATTAAAGTTGTAGTTAACCTGCGCTTCAATTTTCTTGATCACATCAGTGACGTTCTGTTTTTCAACCCGTAAACCCAGACTTTCACGGGCAAATTTAGAACCATCCATCATCCGGCCAGCATACACCGCTTCACCATCGGCTTTCCCCCCAGTCAGTTCGACCCAGGTATCTGCATCCGGGGTCCAGCCCAGTGCTACATCAGCATTCCAACGTTCCCAGTCCGATGGCACGGTATTGCCCTCACCATCCTGATAGCTATTCGATACCGAACGGTTGCTATTTAGGCGAATATATTTCTGCTCGTCGCCTGCTGCAACCTCAATATTATGGTCCAGACGGCCAAATGAACCGGCCAGCACACTCAGTTGACCACGATAGTGCTGATCTTCATCAAACTGTTCCGGACGGCGCTCAAAAATCACGGTGGCAGCTGAACCGGTATTGGCATATTGCACGGTTTGTGGGCCTTTAATTACCGAAATCTGGTCATAACTTTCTGGTGAAATATAGGAGGTCGGTGAATCCATACGACTCGGACAGGCACCCAGGTTTTCTGTGCCATCGGTCAGAATTTTAATCCGCGAACCAAACATGCCACGGAAAGTCACATCGCCATTGGTACCAGCGCCACTGTTGACCGCGCTAAAACCGACAATACTTTGCAGATAATCTGCGCCATCGGTGGCTGGAATCGGTTGAATTGGCTGTTTCGGATCGGCACGGACAATCAGGCCGTTGGCATCATTGCCCTGATGCGCAGTCATCACAATAGGTGCCAGACTTTGGACGGGTGTTGGGGTTTCTGCAAACACAACTGGTGAATAACAAGCAACACAAATCGCAGCCGCAAGAGGCTGTAAAAAGAATTTTGGCTGAGCCATTTTTCATTTCTCACTGGAATACATATAAAACACGGCTTAAGTCATTCAAGACCCAAGCAAAACAAACGCGGTTTTATGCAAACAGTGGCGGTGCCCTACCCTGAGGAATAAGAAATAGTCGTTGCAGTGCAAACCAGACATGCTGGAAAGCTTTTTCAAAAGCGATAAAACGCACTTGAATACGATCAAGCACTTCTTTCACACTGAGTTCTGGCGGTAAAACGAGATTGCCGTACACGGTACAGTACTGGCATTGATGATTGGCATCATGATGATTATGCCCGTCATCTGAAATGACTGGTTGATGCTGACTGTACAGATGTTCGGAATGGGCATGTCCATGCGCTGAATGATCAACCGGCAATAAAAGCGCACGCGTAATGGTTTCACAGACCGGTGCCACCTGATAGGCTTTCGGCAGCAAAGGCTGTAAAAAAACAGCAATCTGTAAAAATACTGCCATCAGTGAGAGCAGTAAACCACTACGAATCAACAAACATATATTCCTGCTTTTGACTGGCCCAAGTATAACAAAGCCCAATCGAAATTGGGCTGTTTTGTCCTGATCTTTTGGTCGCAGGGCTGTTTAGCGTTTAACCGCCACTTTCTGACGCTGACGCACCACTTTTTCGACTTTTTCACGGGCACGCTGGCGCTTTAATGGCGACAGATAATCGACAAAAAGCTTACCATTTAAGTGATCCATTTCATGTTGGATACAGACAGCGAGAAGTCCGTCCGCTTCTAACTCAAATGCTTGACCTTCAAGGTTAATTGCCTCAATTTTTACACGTGACGGACGCTCAACTTTGTCGTATATTTGAGGCACTGACAAGCAGCCTTCTTCATAAGGCTGGGTTTCTTCAGTCAATGGGGTAATTTTGGGGTTAATGAATACCATTGGTTGGTCTTTGTTTTCAGACAGATCCATAACAATCAGCTGAATATGACGGTCAACCTGCGTTGCAGCCAGCCCGATGCCGGGCGCTTCATACATGGTTTCAAACATATCTGCGGCGAGCTGACGAATTTCATCAGTAACTTCTTCGACGGGTTGTGCAATGGTACGAAGACGGGGATCGGGGAAACTTAAAATAGGTAATAAGGCCATATTACGTCCTCAGCTTTGCCATTGGTCAAATAACCGAATGAAGGAATGCTTCATCGAAAAAATGTATGTAAGATCGTTATTATAACGCAACTACATACATAATTTTAGGAATTATGATAATGAAAAAGGTTTTGAAGGGCACATCTTCTTTTCGTGCCTTGGGGTTAAAACAGCAGGCGCTGGCACTTGCTGTCTGTTTCAGTTTTGGGGTGGGCGCAGTCAGTACTGTACAGGCCGCACCGGCACGCAATATCAACCCACCGACCTTACAGGCCAATGCACCAAATGTGTATGTGGTGAAAAAAGGCGATACGCTGTGGGATATTTCCAAGAAGTTTCTGCAAAACCCGCTGCGCTGGCGTGAAATCTGGGCCAGCAACAAGCACGTGAAAAATCCGCACTGGATTTTCCCGGGAGATCGCCTGCTGATGTGTACCTATGATGGCCGCCCGATCATTGGTAAAGATGAAGGTGATGGCTGTGAAGGTATTATCCGTCGTTATACCGGTAACACCACCAGCCTGCAGCCGCAAATCCGGGTCGAGTCACTCAACAATACCATTCCGGTGATTCCACTGGAGTACATCCAGCACTGGCTGGAACGTACCAGCATTATTGCCCCTGAATCTTTGCAACAGACGCCTTATATTTTAGGCACGGCGGATCAGCGTGTCCTGGCGGCCAAAGGCCAGAATGTCTATGCCCGCGGTCAGGGTCTGCAAGTTGGCCAGCGTTATGCTGTGTATCGTGAAGGCGAACCGTATATCTTCACCGATGCCAACGGTAAAAAATACAATGCCGGTCTGGAGCTGACTCAGGTTGCATCCGGTATTGCAGTACGCGGTGAAAATGATATTACCACCCTGGAACTGACCGATACCTACAATGCCGAAGTGCGTCGTGGCGATCGTGTGCTGCCAGAATATGACCCGATGTTACCAACCCTATTCTACCCGACCAATGCCGAACACATTGCAGCAGATGGCCAGGTGGTACGCGTGATGGGTTCAATTGGTACCGCAGCTAAACACAGTGTGGTCACCATTGACCGTGGTCAGGCGCACGGCGTGCAATCCGGTCATGTATTTGCGGTAACTCAAAAAGGCGAAGTGGTCACCGATCCGAAAACCCGTGAACGGGTGCAGCTGCCAGGCGAGCGTATTGGCTATGCCATGGTCTTTAAAACCTTTGACCAGCTCAGCTATGCCTATATTCTGGACAGCGAACTACCAATTAAAGTCGGGGCCGGTATTCAGCCACCGATTATGGAAGATTAAGACTGAGGGATGAGCCATGCTGAATACGATATCACCCGGTCATCTCGCAACGATTCGCCTGTGGTATCTGGTTCAGCATTCGCTCCCCAGCTTTTATAAATTAATCCGGCACTTCGGTTCGGCCGCTGCGGCCACCGAAGCCGGCAACCTGCAGCGCTGGGCAGAACTGGGACTGCATCAGAACCATCTGCAACGCGCACGGGATTTTCATCAAGCACAGGCACAAGCCGACTTCCAGCACTTGCTGCAGCGCGTCCAGCAACATACCGATTTTATTCTTATTCCCGAAGATGTCGGTTACCCCACCCAACTGCTGCCCTATACCGACAAGCCACCAATTTTATTTGGCCAAGGACAGGCACAACCTTTACTTCAGCCGCAAGTGGCAATTGTCGGCAGTCGCAAAGCCAGTCCGCATGGCCGGCAGGTGGCTTATGACTTTGCCTATTATTTAAGTGAAAAAGGCTTTTTTATTAACAGTGGCCTGGCGCAAGGCATTGATGAAGCAGCCCATCAGGGTGGCTTGAAACATCAACGTACCATTGCCGTGATGGGTACTGGTCTCGACCTCACCTACCCGGCCACACACCAGGGTCTGCGTGACCAGATTCTGCAACGGCATGGCACCATTATCAGTGAGTTCCTGCCACAGACCAAACCGCTACAGCAGCATTTTCCACGGCGCAACCGCATTGTCAGCGGACTTAGCCTGGGAGTGATTGTGGCCGAAGCCACACTGGACAGTGGCTCGCTGATTACCGCCAAACTGGCGGCCGAGCAAGGTAAAACTGTGTTTGCCATTCCGGGACATATTTACAGTGAATTTCATCAGGGCTGCCATCAACTGATTCGGGAAGGTGCGATTCTGGTCGATCATCCGGAACAGGTCATTGAAGATCTGGCCTTGCCAACCCAATGGCTGAGTCAACAGCAGGCGACCTTATCCGCTACAGCATCTACAGCTACCCACTCGACCTTGCCCGAACATCTGCTGGCCCTATACAGCCAGCTGGACTGGGTTGGTAAAAACATGGACCAGCTGGCCAGCGAACTGCAACAGGAAACCGCCCATTTAACCGCTCAGTTAATGGAACTGGAGCTGCTCGGGATGGCAATGCAGCAATCGGGGCTATATCTGCGTTGTCGTCCATCGCAATAAGGTTCACAATAGTACACCCCGCATAACCTCGAAAGGTGTACCACATGATTACAACCTCTGTTGCCGAAGCAGCCACTTGTCTACAGCAAGGACAGGTGCTGGCCTATCCTACAGAGGCAGTTTGGGGTCTCGGCTGTGACCCGTATAACCAAGATGCTTTTATGCAGATTCTGCAACTGAAACAGCGTCCGATTGAAAAAGGCGTGATTTTATTGGCAGGTCATATTTCCCAGGTAGAACATTTGCTGCACAACCTGGCCGAACCACAGCGTCAACAGGTGATCGACTCCTGGCTCAATCCACCCGCAGAGCGTGCTACCACCTGGTTGTTGCCGGCAGGTGAGCATATTCCCAGCTGGATTAAAGGCCAGCATCCTAAAGTCGCGGTACGTGTAACCACGCATCCGCTCTGTGTCGCGCTATGTCATGCCTTTAGCGGCTTTATTGTATCGACCAGTGCCAATCCGGCCGGACAGGAACCGGCGCGCTCCCTGCAAGAGGCCAGCCAGTATTTTGGCAATCAGCTGAATTATTTAAATGGCGATTTGGGACTCAGCCAGTTACCTAGCCGTATTCTGGATGCTGAAACCGGTGCCGTGATTCGTGACTGAAGATCGGGCCAGAAATGAAAGAAATTTCAGGCAAAAAAAAGCTCAACCATATAGGGATGGTTGAGCATAAAAAAGGATGTGTATCAATCACATCCAGAGGGTATCGAAATCTCTGGGCAAATCAGCAACAGTCGCTGATCTGCGATGGAGCATATTATGGGTGAACAGTTTAAAAAAAACAAATATATTTTAGCTCTTAAAAAGCAGCTTAAACCTATGATTAATCAACCATTATTTGAAAAAAGTTCAAATTATCTTGCTCTTTTTAAAGTGCTTTTTAAAGAAGCTAAAAGCTACTCTCCTCCACTAAAGTCTATTTGCCTTTATTCACGAGATCATTCAAGCAAAAAATTAAGTTTATTTGTTCGTTTTTTAGGCAATTATTTAGCTTTCAGCAGCACTGGCGCCACAGTTTTTTTCTGGGCCAGCACAATTCCGAACAGAATAATCGCCCCACCAATACTGTGATAAATGGTCCAGGCCTCTTTTAACCAGACAAAGGCAATTAAAGCGGTAAACACCGGCATCAGGTTCATAAAGATACTGGTGCGGTTCGGTCCCAGACGCTGAATCGCCATCATCCACACCAAAGGGGCAATTAATGAAGGAAAAATACTGGCGTAGATCACGCTGCCGGCATTGGCCATATTGATAGCATCAAGACCCAACCAGGCCACAAACGGCAGGTGATACAGCAGTGCAAACAGAATCTGCACATACAGGCTCAGCATTAACGGAATCTGCAGCTGCCATTTTTTCAGAAAAACCCCGTAAAAGGCATAGAAAAACACGGCAATAATCATCAGCAGATCGCCCCACTGACCACCGGCATGCAGCAAGCCCCAAGGATTGCCCTGCCCCATCACATAGATTAGCCCGGCAAAGGACAACAGGCTGCCAATAATGGCGTAGCGATTCGGAATATCGCGCAGAATCAGCATCGACACAAAAATGGTAAAAATCGGAATAAAGGCATTAATAATGCCCATATTGGTGGCGGTGGTGTAATGCGCAGCGGTATAGGCCAGTCCCTGATACAGCACCAGTCCAAAGGCACTCAGCACTGCCAGCTGTTTCAGATGCGGTACAATCAGGGCGCGTTCACGGATCACCCGCGGCAAAATAAACGGGGTCAGAATCAGAAAGGCAAAAAACCAGCGATAAAAACTGATGCTCACCGGCGAGATAAAGTCGGTCACATAGCGGGTCACGACAATATTCAGTGACCAGATCAGTACCGCGCTGACCGGTAAAAGAATGGCCCAAGACAGCATTTTTTCTTGCTGTGTCATATTCTGTTCCTTGTTGAGTCGATCGGCCTGAAGCAGACGCTGCTTCCTGCGCTGAATGAATGCCTTTTCACTTTATTTTTAAACTTTCCTTGTGCCCTCATTCTAGTCCAATTTAACTGCTTTGGGGCAGTTCGCGATGGTGAAATCTTGTGCTGCGTTCAAATTGCTCCATCACTCCTCTTTGCTGGGATTCCGCACCTGCTTAAAATATGCCGCATTGACACAGCGCTATACAAAAATCTGCCAAAAGCCGCAGCAATAGGTCTTGCGGGATTGGGCAAAGCCCGTTACAACAGAGAACGACAATAAATCACTTTAGGATAAACACATGGCATCTGTATATGACATTCCGGTCGTGACCATTCAGGGTGAAGAAACCACACTGAACCAGTATCAAGGCAAGGTGCTGCTGATTGTAAACGTGGCTTCTAAATGCGGTCTGACGCCGCAATATGAAGGTCTGCAAAAGCTTTATCAGCAGAAAAAAGAACAAGGTCTGGAAATTCTGGGCTTCCCGGCCAATGACTTTCTGGCGCAGGAACCCGGCAGCAATGAAGAAATCCAGCAGTTCTGTTCGCTGAATTATCAGGTAGATTTCCCGTTATTCGCCAAAATTTCAGTGGTGGGTGAAGATAAACATCCGCTATATGCTCGTCTGACCCAGGCCATTCCAGAACGGATTGGTGAAGGCCCATGGTGGAAAGATCTGGTGGATTATGGTCTGACCCCAAATGAACCACCTGAAGTGCTGTGGAACTTCGAAAAATTCCTGGTCAATAAAGAAGGTGAAGTGGTGGCACGTTTTGCCCCAGACATTCAGGCCGATGACCCACGTATTGTCGATGCGATTAATGCCGAACTGGCGCGTTAATTGTTTACAGTAACAAAGAGGGTCGCGGCCCTCTTTTTTTATAGATCTAGACATCCATAAGCCACGCTCATCACACCGCCTGTTTGCCCTGGAAAATTGTTATTGCTTTGCAACAATCTGTTTTTTATTTAATTAAAGCCCCTATATTAAACTGCAAGATAAAAATTGTGATTGATCTTGCCATGAAACGCGCCTTTTCCCATTTTCTCCTGCCCTTTGGCCTGCTGACTTCAGCTCTACTTCTGGTCGGTTGTGACCAGCCCAGCGCTCCGGTTTCGGAAGCCGATCCGGACACTGAAATCACCTCCCAGCAGCAAAGCCCTGCGCCACAAGCCGATTTAAAAAGCGGCAATATGTTTTATATTGTGCGCGATGTGGCCGATATGCAGCTGAAAGCCGGTGAGTATGTCGAGCAGTTACGCCAGACCCAGACCGAGCTGCAACAGGCCGTCAACAGTCAGGATCATCAACAGCTACAAAGCGCAGCCAGCAAATTGCAACAGCAATTACAGGGCTTTAATAGCGCCTTAAACAGTTTGAATTTAAAAAGTCAGGAAATTGACAATATTCGCCAGAACATTCTGCAAGCCAATGAACAGGTTCTGGCTTCGCCATTTTTAAATGGTCAGATTGACCTCAGCAAAGTCGACTTTGCCAAAATTCAGCAGCAGATGGGCACAGTACAATCTGAGATGGTGAAACTGGCCAGCATCCTGTTACAGTCAGAGAATGCTGAAAATACTGAAAGCGCAAACACTGACACTGAAAATCAGGCAGCAACTGAATCCTGATCCTCGGGCTCACTGCCCATCTGGGTGGTGAGCTTGTCTGATTCAGACAGTTTCTGGTCTGATTCTGATGGTTAAAATTTAAAAAAATAATGCGTTCATTTAAAAATAAGAGGTCTGCCATGCAGCATCCACTGATTTATTCTGTTGTACCGGTGACATTCCGTTTAGATCTGAAAGATCCGTTTATCTTCTGTGCCCATCATCTGGATCATTTTCCGGCTGGCAATGCCCAACTGGGTCCGCAAACGTCACCACAAAATAAAGAATACAATATGTATTATGGCAATGTGGTGCCCGGTTTCCCTGAGCACCCACATACCGGTTTTGAAACCATTACCTTAGTGGAACAAGGTGTGGTCGATCATTTTGATTCACTCGGCAATGCCGGTCGCTATGCCGCTGGAGATGTGCAATGGCTGACCACCGGCAATGGCGTCGAACACTGCGAGATGTTTCCACTCGTGCATGAAGACCAAGCCAACCCAATGGAACTGTTCCAGATCTGGTTTAATTCATCGCCTGAGCAGAAGCAACAGCCAGCTGATTATAAAATGTTATGGTGCGAGCAGATTCCGCATGTAATTGAAGCCAATGCGGCAGGCCAGAAAGCTGATATCCGGGTGATTTCCGGTCAATTTAAAGAAACCGATGCCCTGCCACGCCCACCCCATTCATGGGCAGCGCCGGCTGAAAACAAGGTGAATATTTACCTGATTACCTTAGCGCCCGAAGCTGAAGTGACCATTCCAGCCACCAGCGCCAGTTCGACCCGCTTCTGTTATTTCTATCAGGGTAAGAGTTTAGAGCTTGAAGGTCAGCAGATGGACGTGAAACATTTGGCCGAATTGAAATCGGATGCCGAGATTCATTTAAAAGGTGGACTACTCGAATCCCGGATTCTATGGCTTGAAGGTGAACCAATTGGTGCACCGGTAGCCATGCGCGGGCCTTTTGTACTAAATAGTGAAGATGAACTGAACGCTGCCTTTAAACGTTACCGCGACACCCATTTCGGTGAATGGCCATGGCCGAGTCCAGCACCGGTGTTTGAACGCAAGCAGCCACGTTTTGCGACTTATCAGGGTGGTGAGCATAAGGAATATCCTGAACAGCTTTAACTTGCCAAACTGAATAAAAACCGCCTATTGTGTCATTCACTTTGGGCTTTTTTATGACTAAATTTCTATGCAATTGATTATTTTTACTGGCGTGCAAGCTTCAGGAAAATCGAGCTTTTATCTGCTGAATTTGGCGCATAGTCATTTGCGGATCAATTTAGATATGCTAAAAACACGACATCGGGGAAATATGATTTTTGAAGCCTGTTTAGTCTCTAAAACCAAGACAGTGATTGATAATACCAACCCGACCAAAGCTGACCGAGCGCGCTATATTCAAAGAGCGAAGGATGCTGGTTTTGAAGTGATTTCTTATTATTTTGAAACGGATTTAAAAAGTACCTTAGAACGTAATAGTTACCGTGAAGGCAAAGCCAATATTCCTGAAGTGGGTGTTCGAGCAACCTATAAGAAGCTTGAAGTTCCGAGTTTGGATGAAGGGTTTGATGATGTGTTTAAGGTTAATATTGTGGGGAATGGGGAGTTTGCTATTAATAAATAACAAACTCCTTTTGAAAGCTTAAGCTAATGTCTCTTCATTATCGTCATTATTTGAATCAGATAAATGATTAGATCTTTTAATAAGGAGACCATCTTCTGGCTTAACTGTTAATAACGTATGAATTCTTTTAAGAATCATGAATATATTTAAAGCTGTTAGAGTCAATAAAAATACTACTAGAGGATTTAAAAACCAATTAGATATCAATATATTAGACTGTGAAGGTAGCTTATAACTTAAAAGTTGCGATAAAACCAAACAAGCTATTACTAATGTTAGAGCACAAATAATTGAAAATGAAATATTTGAGTACAATTGACCAAGTAGCTCTTTCCTTTTTTTGAATAGTGGGATTGTTAAATTATTACTATTCCATAAGTCAGCCTTTTCATCCAACTTTGTTTCCTGATCAAAAATAAGTACTAATAATGAAAGTAAAAGAGCTGTAAAAATGGATCCAAAACTTACTAATAGAGATAATGTGTCTTTGAATAATCTGATATCTAACATAAGCGCAAGAATTACAAGCACTATAGGTAAACCAAAAAAGCTGACCATATCTCTAATATTTAAGGTTTTAAAATGCTGATTACAGATGTTTATAACGCTTATTTTTTTACTCATGTTACATCTCCTTAAGGAGTAATCTCGGAAGAAAACTCCTCAGCAACCTCAAAAGCCCACTCTTGAAGCTCTTCAAGAGTTGGAGTTGGGTTTCCCAATAGTTCCTCTGGAGCCTCAATTTCACAAAGAACATTCGCAACTCCATTTCCTATCTTGAATGTTCTTCTTTTACCATTCAATTCGAATACTGTTCTTACTTCTTTACAATGTTCAGTTAAAACTTCAACAGCCTTTAATTTCTTTTGAGGATTATCAATCTTTTTTCTTGAAAATAACTCAGAAAGAGTACCAAAATTTCCGCCACGTACAGGTGGCTTAAGTGTAAGTGTTGCTGGAGCCTCCTCATAACCTAAATCAGTGATTGTATCGGTTATATCATCCTGTACTTTAAATTTATTTAATTTGATTTCTTTAGCTACAGCTTTACTCCAATTCTTTAGAGATGTCTCATCAGACAATGGAGTCATAGTTATTACACAACTTATTTTAGGTCTTGTGAAAGCAATTATTTCATCATGAAATGTTGTTTTCATCCCATGACCATTAAAATTATGTAGTAAAGCTAAGCCATAGCGTGACGATAAAGGTAAATTTATGTAGAAAAAATGCTTTGTTATTTCAGCGTTATCTAATCTTCTAGTGAATTCCACATCCGAACTATTTATATCAATAATTTCTTTTTCGAGACCATATTCTCCCTCAAGAAACCATCCATAAATTATTCTCTCTTTATTAAGTGCAGTTACATTTAAAAATTTATAAACTTTTTTTCGACTTTGATCGGCAACTTTTTCAAATTTAGAATTATGTGATGTTATAAATTTTTTTATTAAATCGAATAAATCTTTTCCATTTATGTCATTCAGTTGACTATTAGCACCGATTTTTTTCTTACCTGCCACATCGATTTCTAGAGTTGGATTGTAAACTTTTACCAAATATGGACTAATTGAATGCAAAATTTTCCCCTTAAAAATTATAAATTTATTTATCCTTTACTATTATAAATAAAAAAACCACCCTTTCGGGTGGTTTTTTCAATCTTAAACCAGCAATTACATTGCGCGGTTTTTGATTTTGCGGATCGTTTCCAACTGTGCAGCAGTTTCTGCCAAAGCAGCCAAAGCAGCAGCAGCGTCCAAATCGCTCTTTTGATTCGCCAGCAATTGTTCAGCGTGTTTACGCGCTTCAATAATTGCCGCTTCATCCAAGTTTTCTGCACGGACTGCAGTATCTGCAAGAACCGTAACAACGTGCGGTTGAACTTCTAGAACACCACCAGATACATAGATTAATTCTTCTGTACCATTTTCCAAAATAACGCGGATCGCGCCAGGTTGGAGCAAAGTTACCAGCGGAGCGTGGCCAGGCATAATACCCAACTCACCGCCAGCACCTTTTGCAATTAGCATAGTTACAGTGCCAGAGTACAAAGACTCCTGAACACTTACAACGTCACATTGCATAGTCGCCATGAGAACCTCCTAAATTAGGTAGCTAATTAAAGTTTCTCGGCTTTAGCAATCACTTCGTCAATACCACCAACCATATAGAACGCTTGTTCTGGGATGTGATCGTATTCACCAGCTAGAAGACCTTTAAAGCCACGAATCGTTTCTTTAAGCGGTACAAGTTTACCAGGAGCACCAGTAAACACTTCAGCTACGTGGAACGGTTGAGAGAAGAAACGTTGGATCTTACGTGCACGGTATACAGTAAGTTTGTCTTCTTCTGACAATTCGTCCATACCAAGAATTGCGATAATGTCTTTCAATTCTTTATAACGTTGAAGAACGTTTTGAACTGAACGAGCGATTTCGTAATGCTCAGTACCTACTACAAGTGGATCTAGCTGACGTGAAGTAGAGTCAAGTGGATCGATCGCAGGGTAAATACCTTGAGAAGCGATGTCACGGCTCAATACAACAGTTGCGTCCAAGTGAGCGAACGTTGTAGCAGGCGATGGATCTGTTAAGTCATCGGCAGGTACGTATACCGCTTGGATAGACGTAATCGAACCAGACTTAGTTGATGTAATACGTTCTTGAAGAACACCCATCTCTTCTGCAAGTGTAGGCTGATAACCTACTGCAGATGGCATACGGCCTAGAAGTGCTGATACTTCAGTACCTGCTAGTGTATAACGGTAGATGTTGTCAACGAACAATAATACGTCACGGCCTTTACCGTTTTCGTCTTTTTGATCACGGAAGTACTCAGCCATAGTCAGACCAGTCAACGCTACGCGTAAACGGTTACCAGGTGGCTCGTTCATCTGACCGTAGACCATTGCTACTTTGTCTAGAACGTTAGAGTCTTTCATCTCGTGATAGAAGTCGTTACCTTCACGAGTACGCTCACCAACACCAGCGAATACAGATAAACCTGAGTGCGCTTTAGCGATGTTGTTGATCAACTCCATCATGTTTACAGTTTTACCAACACCGGCACCACCGAACAGACCAACTTTACCACCTTTCGCGAACGGGCAAAGTAAGTCAATGACTTTAATACCAGTTTCTAGAAGGTCAGTAGAAGCCGCTTGTTCTGCATAAGAAGGCGCTTGACGGTGAATTGGTAAACGCTCTTCAGTTGCAACTGGACCAGCTTCGTCGATAGGGCGACCAAGAACGTCCATGATACGACCAAGTGTCGCTGTACCTACTGGTACAGAGATCGGCGCGTTAGTGTTAGTTACGTTCAAACCACGTTTAAGACCTTCAGTAGATCCCATCGCAATTGTACGTACAACGCCGTCACCAAGTTGTTGCTGAACTTCTAAAGTAGTTTCAGTGCCATCAACGTGAAGAGCGTCATAGATCTTAGGAACGCTGTTGCGTTCAAACTCGACGTCGATAACCGCGCCGATGATCTGAATGATACGACCGCTACTCATTGCTGTCTCCTCAATTCAAAATAATGTTAAACGGCAGCGGCACCACCAACGATCTCAGAAATTTCCTGAGTAATCGCGGCTTGACGCAGCTTGTTATAAATAAGTTGTAGGTTCTTGATAAGCTCACCTGCGTTATCTGTCGCAGCTTTCATTGCGACCATACGTGCAGATTGCTCACAAGCGATGTTTTCAATCACACCTTGATACACCACAGACTCAATATAACGAACCAATAAACCATTCAGCAGTTCTTCTGCTTCTGGTTCATAGATATAGTCCCAACCGTATTGACGGTTCAGGGTCTTGTCTTCTTCAGCAGCTGCTAAAGGAACAAGCTGTTCGATTTTTTGATTTTGAGTCATGGCATTGACAAAGCCGTTGGACACCAGATAAATACGATCTAACTCGCCTTTATCATAAGCGTCTAACATCACCTGTACAGAACCAGATAACTGTTCAAGACTTGGTGTATCACCTACGTTTGTAGTTGCACCTAGTACTTTACCGCCGTAGTTTTTAAAAAACGAAACCGCTTTTTGACCAATTAAAGCAAATTGAACTTCAATTGACTGCTCTTGTTGCTGTTGTACGTGTTTGACCACTTTTTTGAACAGGTTAATGTTCAAACCGCCTGCCAAACCACGATCTGAAGAAACAATGATATAGCCAACGCGCTTCACAGGACGTTCAACCATATAACGGTGTTTATATTCAGGATTCGCTTGTACCAAATGAGCAATTACACGGTGCATATTTTCGGCATACGGACGGCCTTGAGCCATGCGCTCTTGCGCACGACGCATCTTAGAAGCAGCTACCATTTGCATCGCTCGAGTAATCTTCTGCGTGCTCTTGATGCTAGCTACTTTGGCGCGAATTTCTTTTAAGTTTGCCATACGCTTAACCTAGTATTCGAAGGCCCTTTCGAGCCCTCGAAGGTTGATCCGTGAACCAAACCAACACTAATTAGCAAAGTGCTAAATTAGTAAGTTTGAGTCGCTTTAAAGCTTTCAATACCTGCTTTGATTGCAGCTTCGATGTCTTTGTTGTAATCACCAGTTTCATCGATTTGTTGCATTAACGCAGCGTGCTCTGAACGGAAGTAAGAAATTAACGCAGCATCAAAGTCTACGATTTTCTTCACTTCAACGTCAGCCATGTAGCCTTCGTTAGATGCATAAACTGAAACAGCCTGGTCAGCAATTGAGTAAGGCGCATATTGTTTCTGCTTCATTAACTCAGTTACGCGTTGACCATGTTCAAGTTGCTTACGAGTTGCTTCGTCAAGGTCAGAAGCGAACTGAGCAAACGCTGCCAATTCACGGTATTGCGCCAAAGCGGTACGGATACCACCAGACAATTTTTTGATGATCTTCGTTTGAGCCGAACCACCAACACGCGATACAGAAATACCGGCGTTCACCGCAGGACGAATACCCGCGTTGAATAATGATGTTTCAAGGAAGATCTGACCATCAGTAATCGAAATTACGTTAGTCGGTACGAATGCAGATACGTCACCTGCTTGAGTTTCAATAATCGGCAATGCAGTTAATGAACCAGTTTGGCCTTTAACCTCACCGTTAGTGAATTTCTCAACATAATCAGCAGATACGCGAGAAGCACGTTCAAGTAGACGAGAATGTAGATAGAATACGTCACCTGGGTAAGCTTCACGACCTGGTGGACGACGAAGAAGCAATGAAATTTGACGGTAAGCAACAGCTTGCTTAGACAAATCATCATAAATAATTAACGCGTCTTCACCACGATCACGGAAGTATTCGCCCATTGTACAGCCAGCATAAGGCGCCAGATACAGCATTGCTGCTGGATCAGCTGCAGCTGCTGCTACAACAGTGGTATACGCCATAGCGCCAGTTTCTTCCAGCTTGCGTACTACGTTCGCGATAGTCGATTGTTTTTGACCAATTGCTACGTATACACACTTAATGCCAGAGTTTTTCTGAGCGATGATCGCATCGATCGCCATAGCTGTTTTACCAGTCTGACGGTCACCAATGATCAACTCACGCTGACCACGGCCAACTGGGATCATTGTATCTACTGATTTATAACCAGTTTGTACAGGTTGATCCACTGATTGACGCCAAATTACGCCTGGTGCTACTTTTTCTACAGCATCAGTTAATTTCGCATCAATTGGGCCTTTACCATCAATTGGGTTACCCAAAGCATCTACGACACGGCCTAAAAGTTCTGGACCAACCGGAACTTCTAATACACGACCTGTACAACGAGCTTTTTGACCTTCTTGAAGGCCTAAGTAGTTACCTAAAACAACGACGCCCACTGAATCCTGTTCTAGGTTCAGTGCCATACCGTATAAGCCGCCGTCGAATTCGATCATTTCACCGTACATTGCATCAGCAAGACCGTGAATGCGCACAATACCGTCGGATACCATAACAATGGTACCTTCGTTTTTAGCGGTCGCGCTGGTGTCCAGATCGCCGATACGCTGTTTAATGAGCGCACTGATCTCGGATGGATTCAGTTGTTGCATTGCGCTATACCTCAATCTTTTTAAAGTTCAGTCTTCTTATATGCAATTACGCAAGAAGACGAGTCCGCATTTTTTCAAGCTTGTTAAGCGCAGAATCATCTATCACTTGGTCGCCTGCACGAATAACAACACCCGCGATTAACGCCGGGTTGACTTCTACTACAATAGAAACCGTGCTGTTGAAACGCTTTTCCAGCGCCGCTTTCAACACTTGTTCCTGGTCAGCAGACAATGGGAAAGCCGATTCAATTACGACGTCCACATTGTTGTTATTCTGTGATTTGAGCTGTTCATATTCTGCTTGAATTTCAGGCATTAAAGACAAACGATCATTTTCAGCAAGCAAAGTCAAAAAATTTGACAATGCTGCAGTCTGGTCTTCACCTAAAACTTTTGCAAAAACACTCACCTGCTCTGCAGGAGTAAGCTCAGGGCGATTTAAGTAAGCTGAAAATGCTTCGTCTTGTACCGCAGCACTGAGCAATGCTAGTGCTTGTGACCAACTGTCAGTTGCACTTTGCTCAGAGGCATAAGCATATGCTGCTTTCGCATATGGGCGTGCCAACGTCAAGAGTTCAGCCATATTTCGCCTCGCTTAAAGTTTAGCAGCCAGCTGGTTCAGCATGGCATTGTGAGCTTCTGCGTCAACTTGCTGGCTAAGAATTTTCTCAGCACCGGCAACTGCCAAAGCAGCGACTTGTTGACGTAATTCTTCGCGAGCAGCATTGATTTCAGTATCAACAGCTTCTTTCGCCTGTTGACGGATACGCTCACCTTCAGCAGATGCTTGAGTACGCGCTTCTTCGACCAATTGTGCTGCACGACGGTTCGCTTGTTCGATCAATTGAGCCGCTTGTGCTTTCGCTGCATCTAGCTCTGCCTTAACTTGTGCTTGCGCATCAGCAAGGTCAGCTTTTGCTTTTTCAGCAGCATTTAAGCCATCAGCGATGCGACGCTGACGCTCACTAATCGCATTGATTAGTGGTGGCCATACAAACTTCATGCAGAATGCGACGAAAATCGCAAATGCAATCGCTTGGCCAATCAATGTGAGGTTGATATTCATTGCTATTCCTCAAATAGTGGATTTTTGGGAATTAAGCTGATTAACCTACAAATGGATTAGCGAAGATGAAGAACAAGCCAATACCAACACCGATCATAGGCACAGCATCAAGAAGACCCGCGATTAAGAACATACGAGTTTGAAGTTGTGGAGCCAATTCTGGCTGACGTGCAACAGCTTCAAGGAAGCGACCGCCCAAAAGACCAAAACCAATCGCAGTACCTAAAGCACCGAAAGCGATCAAGATAGCAGATGCAATTGCAACTAGACCTAAAGTGAGTTCCATGAAAAATTCCTCAGAGGTTAGGTTTTATACCAAATTAAGTTAAAAAATTGTGTGCCCAACCGCCCGATGACAGTTAGGCCATACCATTAATGCTTTTCGCTTGCCATGCTCATGTACACGATTGTCAACATCATGAAAATGAATGCTTGTAGCGTAATAATCAAAATGTGGAAAATCGCCCAAGGCACAGACAATGCCCACTGGATCCAGAACGGTAATAACGCGATAAGAATGAAGATTAACTCACCCGCATACATGTTACCGAACAGTCGTAGAGCCAATGAAACTGGTCGCGCCAAGAAAGTAGTCAATTCCAACAATAAGTTGAATGGAATTAAAAGCACTTTAGCAACTGGATTACTTGGGTTAAATGGGTTAAGTGCCAACTCACCAACGAAGCCGCCAACACCTTTCTCACGAATACTATAGAAAATAATTAAGAAGAATACAGAAATAGACATACCTAAGGTAATGTTTGGATCTGTAGTCGGAACAATTTTAAAGTAAACCTGATGAGGGTCCACACCCAGCATAGATGCAATCGCCTGTTGAGCTACATAAGGAATAAAGTCAACAGGGATTAAATCCATCAAGTTCATGAGGAAAATCCACACGAAAATGGTTAATGCTAAGGGTGCAATTAATCGAGACTTCCCATGGAAGGTATCACGTACACTTGAATCTACAAACTCGATAATCACTTCAATTACTGACTGGAATTTACCAGGCACGCCTGAATTTGCAGCTTTCGCGACAATCCAGAACAATAAACAGAAGATCAGACCAAGTCCGATAGACCAACCCATTGAATCCAAGTGAATAGCAGTGAACCCCATCTGTTGAGCTTCTTCAGCAGACTCAGCCAACTTCCATGAACCGTCTGGCATTTTGCCGTACGTCATGTTGGTCAAGTGATGCTTGATATACTCGGTCGAAGTAAGGGCATGTTCTTCAGCAGCCATAAATCACACCTGGTCAATGTCAAAAACAAAAGAGGGAACGAATATCGCGTGCTGCTTGATATCTCGCTCATCTCCTAAAAACTTTTCAATTTTTGCTGCGCCTATACTCGTTTTTGTAGACGTGACACCCAAAACGGAGCGACCCACGACATGGCCTGAACGAGAATAAAACCACAAAACAATGCAACCGGAGACAACGGCTCGACATTGCTTAAAATTAAAATGAATCCTACGATCACAATCGCAAACTTACCGAGCATGCCCCTATACATGTTCGACAGAACTTGTTTAGATGCTCTCGCGCCTGCTGCGCGGAACGACTGCCAGGAAAAATAACAACTTGCAACCCAGCATACCAATGCACCAAGTGCGGCACTCAAGGCGGCTGTAGCATCTTTGAATATCCAGGCAATCAATGCAGCAACAGGTATCATGAATGCTTGCAAGAAGACCAAAGCTTTCGCTAATCGTCGGTCAATCAAGCGACTAGTTCGGCTCATTTACTTTCCACTCACAGCATAAATGCTTGACAAGTTTAACTGATGATCGTTTTTTATCGCAGGCATTATAGAGTTACACCCCTGAACATGCAATCTTTTCCCGATCTTAGTCGTATTTTTTTGCACAACTGTAACCGTATTGTCATAATTCAAATTTGCCGCCAAAATGCGCTATTTTTGCGCATTTATTACACATTTTTGCGTTTGGGTGGCCAATTTCTGCCAGGCCTGCACAAAGTCCCCTGCCCCACTCATACTTTCGTCGACCATTTGAAACACAATCGGGTTCAGGCGCTGATACTGGCTTTTGCTGGCATGGCCTTCGGCCAGTAAACACATTTTTTTGTTTGGACGATGATCATTCATATGTTTAATTTGCGCCACCGTCGGAGCGACATGCGGATCATGGGTCAGCGCGCCGGCAAACTTCAGGTTCAGCGGACGTTCCAGATATTGATAGGCATCATGATAAGACCAGTAGGCTTTAGCCGAAGTTTTGCTTTTAAACTTGTCTGCGGTCAATAGCAGCTCTTGAGCAAAGGCACGGGCATTGGCCCAGTACTGTTCACGCTGCTCAGGCACCTGCTGGGAACGCAAGGCCGCAATAAAAAAGCCGATACGGATGGCATTGTTCGGATCAAGCCAGACATGGGAGTCGACCGTATCTTTTAATGCTGCACCACGAGGGCTACGCTGCGGTAGCGTTTGCAGAATGCCAGAATCTAGCAATGAAATGGCTTTGCTCTGATTGCTGAACAGTTTTTCTAGAGGCGCTTCATGCGCTTTGCCCAGCCAGATCACCAGACCTGCATCCTGAATGGTCTTGCGATGCGCAGGAGTCAGACTGACATCATGACCGGTCTGGTCGGCCAATAATAAGGTTGGAGTTTCTATGCCTTGTGTAATTTCCTTGGCAATCAGATAAATCGGCTGTGTCGAAATGACAAGACTTTGAGACCAACTCAAGGTACTGAACAAAGCCAGAGCACAGAAGGCGAAAAAACGGGACATGAGCGCAAAATCATAAAACAGGATAGATGTTATATTATAACAAAATAACAAAAATACCTATGTATAATCGAATCTGACTATACTTCATGTTAAAATTTAATGTCCGATTTTCCTCCTACATTTCCTTGGGGTAGCTATGAGCTTATGTTCTCATGAACATCATGATACATTACATGGCGTGCACGACCATCAAAATATTGAGCAGCGTCTTGCTGAAGCCGAAAGTCTCTGTGCCGCCACAGGTGCTCGCCTGACCCCGCTTCGTCGTGAAGTGCTGGAACTGATTTTAAATGCCTCGGGCCCGATGGGGGCATACGACCTGCTGGCCAAAATTAAAAGTGAGTCAGATCGTCCGGCGGCACCACCAACCGTGTACCGCACCCTCGACTTTTTATTAGAAAAAGGGCTGATTCACCGTTTAACTTCTATTAATGCCTATATTCCCTGCTGCCATCCGCGCGAAGGCCATCAGGCGGCGTTTTTAATTTGCACCGAATGCAAAGTGGTCAAAGAAGCTTCTGCGCAGGGTTTACTGCAGCAACTGGCAGAGCTGTCGGCTTCGGACCACTTCACCGCCCATCACAGTATTATCGAGATTTCTGGTTTATGTCAGCACTGCGCCAGCAAACGCTAAGTCCTGCGCCGCTGATTCGCCTTGAACAGATTCAAGTCCGGATTGATGAGCGTGATATTTTAAAACAGGTCGATTTCTCTTTGCATGAGAAAGAAATTGTCACGCTCATTGGTCCGAATGGTGCCGGCAAATCGACGCTGATTAAAGTCATGCTCGGTATTGTCAAACCCACGGCTGGCAAAGTACTGGCCGATAAAAAACTAAAATTCTCCTATGTGCCGCAGAAATTCAATCCTTCACACAGCTTGCCGTTAAGGGTCAAGGATCTGCTGGCTTTAGAAAAATGTAGCAGCACGTTAAAAGCAGAAATTATCCGCGATACCGGTATTGCCAAGCTGGAAAATTCCAAAGTGCAGCAATTGTCAGGTGGTGAACGGCAGCGGGTATTACTGGCCCGCGCCTTATTGCGCCAACCCGATGTGCTGGTGCTGGATGAACCAATGCAGGGGCTGGATATCCAGTCGGAAGCCGAGCTGTATGACTATGTGCGTAGCCTACCAGAAAAATATGGCTGTGCCGTGCTGATGGTCTCACATGATCTGCAATGGGTCATGCAAGGCACGCATCGGGTGGTATGTTTAAATAAACACATTTGCTGTAGCGGCTTGCCCGAAAGCGTGCAGCAGCATCCGGAATATCAGGCCATTTTTGGTACCAACCGGGTGTTCTATCAGCATCATCATGATCATTGTGCGCATGGCGACCATGCCGAGCCGTGTCAGCATGATTCCCGTCCCCATATTCACCCTGAACCGGAAGTCTAAACCATGATGGATTGGTTATCGTTATTACTTCCGGCCTGGATCATGGGCACTTTACTGGTGTTTCTGACCGCGCCACTCGGCTGTCTGATGCTGTGGCGCCGGATGTCTTTTTTTGCCGATACCATGGCACATGGCACCTTATTAGGCGTGGCCATTGCCGGCGCCTTGAGCTTACCGCTGTGGATGGGCGTTACATTTTTAGCCTTATTACTGGTTGGTATTCTTTGGATTCTGCATGATCCGCGCTTACCGAATGATGCCCTGCTGGCCTTATGCTCTGCGACCCTGCTCTGCTCCGGTCTACTGTTTATCCAGCACATTCCAAGCCTGCGCCCGGAACTGCTCAGCTACCTGTTTGGTGATCTGCTCACGATCTCCTGGGCTGATTTACCCATCTTTGCGCTGGTGATTGCCGGTGCACTGAGCGTTTTATACAAATACTGGCAAGCCCAGATTCAGATTGCCATTGATCCGGATATTGCCGCCAGTGAAGGTATTCATGCCCAGTGGCAACGTCTGATTTTTATGTTGCTGCTGGCCCTGTTTACGGTTCTGGCATTACGCGCGGTCGGCTCGCTATTGATGGGTGCGCTGCTGGTGATTCCGGCGCTCACGGCACGACTGCTGGCGCATTCTCCGAAACAGATGGTGATTTGGGCTTTTGTGATTGCACAAATTGGGGTAACGGTTGGTTTATGGTCCAGCGCCGGCTTAAATACCTCGACCGGTCTGACTATTGTGCTGACCATGGCGGTGATTTTTGTCCTGATCTTTACCATGCAGAAATTTAAAAAACTGGCCTAAACAATCAACCGAAAGGTTCCATCTAGCCCTCTCCTCTTTATCATTGAGAGGGGAAAATCAACATCTATTACTGATGCACCAGACTTAATAAAAATGCAGCACCAGCAAACAGACCGGCAAACGTCCGGTTCATGACTTTCTGCTGACGCGGTGACTTTAACAATCTTAAAACCTTAGCTGCCAGGCCGGTATAGCCCGCCATCACAATCAGATCGATCGTAATCATGGTTGCTGCCATAATCAGATATTGAATCCACTGCGGTTTGGATAAATCCAGAAATTGTGGCAAGACAGCCAGCAAAAATACAATCGCTTTCGGATTGCTCATATTCACCAGAAAACCGTTCAGCAGCAGTCGTCCAGCTGATTTCTGTGGTAAATCCTCCCGGATTTCAATCGAGTGTACCGGCGCTTTCCATTGCAGATAGGCCAGATACAGCAGATACGCTACCCCGAACCATTTCACTGCCAGAAAAGCCCAAGGCGTGGTCGCAAATAGCACGCCCGCGCCGGCCGCCACAATCGCAATCTGTACCAGCAGCGCCAGTTGCAGCCCGATGGCATTCCAGTAACCATGACGAAAACCGTAATTCAGCCCACTCGACATCGAGGCAATCGCACCTGCGCCCGGCGACACACTAATCACCCAACAGGCCAGCATATAGGCCAGCCAAATCTGATAAGACATGGTAATTCACCACAAAAATGACAGATTATTATATGACGATTCATCTTTTAAGTGCGCAGTAAAGCGGCAATAAAAATCTGATCCAGAGACTGTTAAGCTGCTACCGGTTCAGGCACAATAGTTTTAGTGATTGATTATTAAAAACTTAGGAGCCATGAATGACAGCTCAATCTGTAATCTTGCCATTACCTTCAGATCATGCCCGTTTTATTGTTTTACGTTTAAAAGATTTAACTCTTGAGCAATTAAAAGAAAAATTAGCTGATCTTTTTAATACCCGTGATCGCCTGATTACCCAGCATCCTCATGCACAAATTAAAACTGCCGTGGCCTTTGGACCTGAACTTTGGGCACAACTGTACTCCCAAACTCCAGCTGGCTTTAAGCAGTTACAACCGATTGAAGGCGCATTCCAGATGCCTGTCGTACCGGCAGATGTACTCATTCATATTGCCAGTGCCCGTGCGGATATCTGTTTTGCCCTGAGCCAGTCTTTCTTTGAGGGTATTCAGGATCAGGTTGATGTTCTGGATGAGCGGGTCTGCTTCCGCTATTTTGATGGCCGCGACATGACCGGCTTTATTGATGGCACAGAAAACCCGCAATTCCCGGATGACCGTGCTGAAGTCGCTTTACTGGGCGAAAATGCCGGCATTTTTGAAGATGGTTCCTTTGTCTTTGCCCAGCGTTATGCACATGATTTAGATAAATGGAAACGTCTGAAAGTCGATGCACAAGAACAAGTGATGGGTCGCACCAAACTTGAGTCGATTGAGCTAGATGATGAGGTGAAACCTGACAATGCCCACGTCGCCCGTACCGTAGTTGAAGATGATGAAGGTGAAGAAATGGAAATTCTGCGTCATTCCCTACCGTATGGGGATGGGCAAGGTGACCAAGGCTTATTCTTTATTGCCTATACCAAGGATTTAACCATTCTGGATGCGATGCTTGAGCGTATGTTTGGCACCTCGGGAGATGGTATTCATGACCGTTTACTGCATTTTGTGACCGCTTTAGATGGCGCTTACTACTTCGCTCCAAGTGAAGAGTTGCTGGAAACAGTGCTGGAAGGATAATTTATAAAGCCGACGAGAGTCGGCTTTTTTAGTAATAATTTGTGTGATTCATAGACATCATTTCAATATAATGGGTGTCTATGAACAGAGAAATTCAACAAAGACTCGTATGGGTTAAATTATTTGAAGAGACCAATGATGCTGGCCTAGTTTGTCGGAGATGTGGCATTTCTAGACCAACGTTACGCAAGTGGTGGAAACGATATTCTGAACAAGGTATTGATGGATTAAGTAGTCAGAGTAAACGTCCCTTAAAATCGCCAAATACTAAAATCAATGCTGAGCTAGAAGCTTTAATATTAGAAATGCGCTCGGCTAGAAATCTTGGTGCTCGACGTTTGCAAACAGAATTGATGAGGCTACACGGAGTCTCGTTGTCCTTAGCGACTATCCATAAAGTACTATCCACCCATCAAGTCAAACCGATTAAAAAATTCCGTCGTAAAGTAGATTTCATTCGTTATGAACGCCCATTACCAGGCGATAGAATTCAAATGGATACCTGTAAATTGGGTCCTGGAATATATCAATACACATCTATCGATGACTGCACACGATATCGCGTTTTAAGGATATATAAACGCCGAACAGCAGCGAATACTCTCGACTTTTTAGACTGCGTAATTGAAGAAATGCCTTTTCCCATACAGTGAATACAGACCGATCGAGGGCGAGAATTCTTTGCTGAAAAAGTACAGAAAAAATTGATGCAGCATGGAGTCAAATTTAGGCCAAATAAACCAGGTTCACCTCATTTGAATGGCAAGGTAGAGCGTTCTCAAAAGACTGATAAATCTGAGTTTTACGCTACTGTCGATATTAATTCTAAAGATATCCAAGACAAGCTAGCCGAATGGCAGCATTACTATAACTGGATGAGACCACATTCAGCTTTGAAAGGTAAAACACCGATGGAAAGGTACTTTGAATTATGTGAAGAAACCCCTTTCTCTGATGAGGTCCAGAAGCAATACAACCCATCAAATGAACGGATTCAACACGCCAATTACAAGATGGATTTAGAGATCGCTAAATTGAAACGATCTCTATGAATCACACACAGGCACAATAAAAAATGGGTAACTGTCAGATCAGGTTTGAGCTAGTACAAATAATTTAAAGTTATCAGCTAGCGTTTAATTTCTCAGAGTGATATTTAAATTAAATATTAATTTCAAAAACAGGTTGCGTTAATTTTATTTAAATTAAATCTAGTTTCATCGAGATCTTTAACTTCTTTATTAATTGGCGTATATGTTGCCCCCCAAAATTCATTACCTTTTGAGATAAACGTAAAACTGGCTACCTCTCTATTATCCTCTAATTCTTTATAGGTTGTTTCCAATGCTTTTGACTCATCATCATAAATAACAGTTTTTACTTCCTTTAACTTATAAAAGGAAGTAAAAGGTCTATGGATTATTCTAGAGTTGTATCTATCAAAAGCAATTTCTATCTTCGATGTATCATCCTTTAGACAATAGTAAACTTGAGATATCGATATTTCACTTGTTCTCGCATAAGATATCATTGAAAATAAATAAATTATTATAAATATAGTATTCCTAAACACTTAGCTTTCTCCTAGCTAACTCTTTCATTTTTGTTGTTCCAGATACATTAATTAAAGCTTCTATATTATTTATATTAATTCCCCCCTTAATATTGGGTAAATTTCAATAAAAACTATAATTATGATAATTTTCCTGTCTTATTTTTTATCAATATTTGACAAAATTAATTTATACTAAAATCACATAAACTACCCTAATAATTAATACATATTAAGCCTTTGGAGTAAAAAGCCGTTTCAAAATCCACATAACCTGTTAAAATGAAAAATCACAAAATATCAGATATCAATATATAACCTTTTACTACTTTCCCACCCATACTTAAATATTCAATATTTAAGTAAAATTCATCTTTATTTTTTACAATATTTTTTATCCTTACAATATCCCCATTAATTAAATAAGATCTTTTCTTATTAAAATATTGATCAAATAAAAAAGCCTTTCTTGAGGATACTTCAACTTTCTCGACTATTTTACCTAAGTCACTCTTCAATACATAAATATTATTAGGATTTGAAAAAAAAGTAGTTAAATTTAAGTTTGGAGCTAAAGTCCTCCATTCTTCTTTCAATATATATTTCCCAGACTCTAAAAGATATATTCTTTTATAGCTTATTGCTCCATCTTTAAACCTTTCAATAATTCTATTTTTTTTAAATTCTGGATCGTATAATGGACTCAAATAAAACTCTTTTACCTCTTTAGAAGATATCTCAAAAATCCTGTATTGACCACTTGGGTTGCAATCCTCTGTGTAATTCACTACCAGATATTTAGACTCACTATTATTTATTTTCTCTAACCAAAAACCATTCTTATTATAACAGTAGTTAATACCATTAAATAAATAAAATTTTTCTCTCCCTTTTTTATAGTAAATATTATTATTTTCTTCCACTAAGACATCTTTCGCAAACAAACCACTTGAAAAAATTAATAAGAACAATATAAAAAATTTTTCCAATTTTTTTCCTATGGTTAATACTGGTCTCATTACTCCTCCTCAAAAACTCTTACTTTAAATTAAAATATCCGATTCTCCCCGATAATTATTATCTATACTAATATTACCTCTGAGACTAACTCTACTCCAGGATTTTTATATACCTCTAAAATATTTTATTATTTAAAAATACCGACTTAATTTGATAAATATAATTATGCGCACTATATCTATTTTCAACCACCAAATCCTCCTAAAGAATATTTATAGCTTAAAAATACTACAATATAGCACCTAATTTCAATCAACACACTTATAAATATTTATTAATTTTATTTACCACACTCATTTAATACATTTTCATTAATATTATTTATATATTCAATAAAATCAAAATTTAACATTCTTGTATTTTCATTATTATCAACAACTTCAAAATAGTTTAGTTTAACCCGGATCCTGCTTAAGCCGATGATTCCTTAATTTGAATTGTTGGCTTATTTTGATGGGTTAATTGATATGCACATAGTGAGGCGTAAATTCCACTCAGAAATCCATGAAGACTACGTGCTT
>NZ_VOXW01000029.1:0-28632 GCF_013420555.1 Acinetobacter sp. Q85-2 | reverse complement strand
TAATGGAGAAATCTAATCGGTATGTTATACCTGAGAGAAGAGTGAGGAGTTATCCAAGGGTTGTAAAAGGAAAACCTCAAAAATACCCAAGAAAAAGCCAGTCAATCTCTTAACTGACTGGCATTACTCCATCAGGAGGCTTTTTGCAGGGCTTTGGTATTATTGTGAAACCGGATTCTTTTTCAGGTTACGCATCAGAATGTTCAGGGTTTCCCGATGATGGGTTAGACGCTGTTCTACCAGCTGGAATTCAACTTTCAGCTTGTCATCCATTTGATGGATTTTTTCTGCCACCGCCGATTTCTTGGCCTGAATTTCCTGCTCTTTTAACTTGGCCCAGTCATTTAGGGTATGGGTAAAGGCTTCATATTCTTGTGCCAGACGCTGTTTGACGCTGCTGATGTCGTCATTGACATTGTGGCCATATACCGCCAGGTCCTGCTCGGCATATTTGAACTTCATCGCCAGTTCCGCTTTTTTAATATTAAAGCTTGGAATACGGCGCAGGTTTTTTGCCAGCCCCAGTTTCGAACAGCTCCAGATTAACCATTTGGTCGGATCATATTGCCACCATTTCACGCCATTACGGTAATCGTACTGGAAGATATGGTGATAGTTATGATAACCCTCGCCCCAAGTGGCAATAGCCAGCCAGAAGTTGTCACGTGCCGTATTTTCGTCGGTATATGGACGTTTGCCCCACATATGACACAGCGAGTTAATAAAGAAGGTCACATGGTGGCTCAGAATCAGACGCATCAAACCGCCTAATAGCAGAACACCCCAGATATCGCCAACAGCCCAGCCAATTGGGAGTAAAATGCCGACATGCACCAGAATCACTAACGGTACATAGTATTTATGCTGGAACATCACCAGTTTGTCATTCAGCAAATCTGGCGCATTTTTATAGTTTGGTTCGGCTGCCGGATAGTCACGCAGCATCCAGCCTAAATGGGCGTACCAGAAACCGTTATTGATCGAATACGGATCTTTATCGACATCATCGACATGACGGTGATGGGTACGGTGACCTGAGGCCCAGAACAGGATACTGTTCTGTACGGCAAAGGTGCCCATAATCATTAAAATGATTTTCAAAGGTAAAGTGGCTTCATAGGCACGGTGCGCCCATAAACGGTGATAACCTGCTGTAATACCCAAGCTGCTAACGCCAAGTAAAACAAACATGCTGATCCAAGCTGCGAGGCTAAAATCATGGTGGTAAGCATATAACGGGATGGCAATGATTGCGACAATTGGCAAGAACACCAGAGCAAAAACGGCAACCCAGTTAATTGGGGCTTTGGGTAGGGGAGCATTCATCTCCAACAGTACTCCTGAAAGCTGGGGAGGTGTAAAGAAGTGCTTAATCCATTACTTTTTGTATGGAATAAGATTTGAGCATATTAGCATGCGCGTTTCGGCGTCACTAGCATTATTGTACAGATGTATTGTACCAAACAGTAACAGAATAAGATTGAAGCTTCATTGATTTTATCGAAGGCTGCGGCATGATAAAGATAAATCCTTGATCAATGCGAAATCAATCACATGAGATACCGTAAAATTAGTTTAATTTTGCCGTATTTGATCGCGGTGGTTTTCATTACGGCCTGTCAAAGCACACCGCCGTCTTCTACAGCCTCCAAAGTCCAGTCACAGCCACGTGCGGTAAAAGCACCGGCAGCGGTTAAACGCAGTAGCGATGGTCTGCAGGATATTCGCTGGGAAATTCAAACCATTCAGGGGAAAAAGGCACGTTATTTTCATGCCAGCCCGTATTTAATTCTCAATTCCCGTTTTCAGAATCTGCAGGGCAATACCGGCTGTAATTCTCTTTTCGGCCGCTATCAGCTGCAGTTCAGTCAGGGCCGTTTAAGCCTGAACAGCCGTGCCACGCATAATAGTTGTGATCATGCGCTGGCGCAGGAAGCCGACTTGATGGATGCCTTGCAACGGGTCCAACGCTTCCAGTTACAGGGTAAAACCTTATATTTGCTGGATGAGCGCGGGCTAATGCTGATTCAGGCCAATCAACGCTAAATAGAAGTTCAATCAATATAAAATCAGCCTGTAACATGCAGGCTGATTGAGCGTCTATTTTTATTAAATATGCTGCATCATCAGTTTTGGAAAATCGGTAATTAATCCGTTAATGCCTAAATCTTTCAGCTGTTTGGCACGTTCTACTTCATTCACCGTCCAGACACTGACCCCCAGTTGTGCTTGCTGGGTGGCCTGAATCATGCGTGGGGTCGCCAGTTCATTCATCCAGCCAATCTGACAGCAGCCAAAGTGCAATGCCTGTTCAATCGCCTGTTCCTGGATATCTTCTTCAATCAGTAAACCGCGCTTAAAGGTCGACTGCTGCGCCTGTAAGGCCTGATGGATTTTCAGGTCAAAACTGGTAATCACAGCAGAATGTTCAAAGCCTTTGAGCTGCTGATGCAAGGCCAGAGTCAGCTGTTCAGCCTGCGCCTGGGTTTCCACCGCTTTAATTTCAACTTCGATATGTTCAAAGTTCTGGATTAGGGCCAGGGTCTGGTTTAAATACGGGGTGATTTCAAAATTCGACCAGTTTTTCCAGCCATAGGCCTGATTATAATGATGTAAATCTTGCGTGCTGCATTCATACAGCGGACGGTCCTGACCGGTGGTCCGGATCAAATGATCATCATGCATAATGACCAGTTGCTGGTCTTTGAGCTGACGTACGTCAAATTCGACAGCGCGTACGCCTAAATCCTGAATATACTGAAAACCGCCCAGGGTATTTTCCGGGGCTTCGCCGCGGGCACCACGATGTCCAATTATACGCATAACAGGCTCAGCGTTTGGGGAGGAAGTTTCATTGTGAGCCTTTAAGATGACCGGGATGTGACAGCGCTATTGTGCGCTGATCTTAAATTTATACAAGTCAGATCAGCGCATATTTTCATCAATTTTTTCTATGAAAATTACGGCTTTATTCAATCGTTTCGTTAATGTTTTTTTGCCACAGCACTTCAGCGCCACCTTCACTGCGTTGCAGGGTGCGTGAAGCCACAAATAACCAGTCAGATAAACGGTTTAAGAGCTGCAAAGACGTGGCCTGAATATTCTGGTCACGGCTATGCACTGACATCACGCTACGCTCAGCACGGCGGCAGACAGCACGGGCCTGATGGGCATAGCTACACGCCAAGGTGCCGGCAGGCAGAATAAAGTCCTTAAGCATGGGCAGGGTTTCATTCATCCGATCGATGTCGTTTTCCAGAAACTCGATTGATACCGGTTGTACCAGAGTAAAGCCCGGAATGCAGACTTCACCGCCTAAATCAAATAGCCAGTGCTGAATCAGGCTTAAAGATTTATCCCAGCTGGCTTTGTCCTGAATGGTGCTAGCGGTAATCTGTGCGCGCAGTACGCCAATGGTGGCATTCAGTTCATCAACATCGCCGAGTGCGGTAATGCGTAAATCATCTTTGGCAACACGTGAACCATCACCCAGACCGGTGGTGCCTGAGTCGCCAGTACGGGTATAGATTTTACTTAAACGGTGGCCCATAGCTGTTCCTTGAATTTTTAATCATGTGAATATAAAAAGGATCATGCCACAGTCACGACATGATCCTCAAAATTTATATGTCCTTTGGGGTGTTTAATATTTAACGGTTACGCCGACAGAGGCGAGGCGGCCCTCGTTGACATACCAGCCATCACCAAAGTTATCTGCAATTTTGTAATTAACGTCTCCGATATTCTGGATATTACTAAATAGCTTCATATTGGGGTTCAGATTCCAATACATATTGAGATCAACTGTCGCATAGCCAGGAGCCTTAACCTTGTTTGCTGTGTCAGTATAAATATCTGATCGAGCAATTAAAGAGGCACTAATGCCATAAGCGGCATTCTCTAAACCGGTTGATAAGGTAAAGGTTTGCTTTGGTCGGTATGCGAGGTTGTTATTGGTTTTTTTATTTTTTGAATCCGCATACGCATATTCTGTGCTCAAGAATAAATCCTGATTCCTCCACTTCAAGCCAATTTCACCGCCATTAACCTCAGATTTTTCTACATTCGCAAAACTTGATTTATTTTGACCAAGATAGTCACTCACAATGAGATTTTTTATATGGGTCTGGTAGGCAGATAAATAAGCAGTTAGTTGATCAGTGATGATTTGGTCGACACCAATTTCATAAGATATGCTCTTTTCCGGTTTTAAGTCAGGATTGCCATACGTTGGATAGAAGCCTTCAGAAAAATAGTAGAGTTCTGTCAAAGATGGAGCTTTAAAGGCCGAGCCAACATTCGCATAGATACTTGTCGCTGGTAGAATCTGATAGCGAATCGCACCTTGACCTACTGTATGAGTGCCGAAAAGTTCATTGTCTTCTGCACGGATCCCGATTTGGGTATTTAGCTTTTCAGATGAATACTGGTGTTGTAAATAATAACCAAGAGAGTCAATGTCTTGTTTCTTATCTTTTATAGAATTACTTTGAAAATCAGACTTCAGATAAGTACTACCTAACAAAATACTCTGCTGTGGTGTAAATGCCCAGCGAAGATTGACATCTCCCTCTTTATTTTCTGTATCAAATGGACCTGGTTCACTATCCTGAACATATTGATGATCAATAAAGTTTGAGAAACGTGCGGCAAGCGTCAAATTGTCAGCAATATCGTAGGCAATATTTGAGTTAATTAAACGGTTTTCGAAGAAACGTAACGCATCATTTTGGCCTGTCATCCAGTTATAGAACTGGTTAACACCTTCATTTTGGCTAATAGAGATACTTGCTTTTAAACCATCATTCTCATAGCCAACTTTTGCACCATATCCTTTTTGATCAAAACTGGCTTTTTGATTTTTATTCTGGTTGTCGAGGATTCTTGTGCCATCCGTTTCTAATCGTTGTCCACTAACCTGAGCATAAAATCCGTTATCAGTAACTAAATTGGCCTTGGTAATTGCCTTATATGTTTGATTCTCGCCATAGATCCCCGTAATTTCGGCGCCGGATTTTTCAGGTTTCTTGGAAAGCAGCTGGACGACGCCACCAATTGCATCGGTGCCATATTGTACAGAGGCAGGACCTTTTAAAATTTCAACTTGCTGAACATCTGTGGTATCTAAAAAAGTCGGGTATAACGGGCCATAATGATTTTGGCTATTTAAGCGAGCACCATCTTTAAGCACTAAAGTATGGGCTGCATTGGTACCGCGGAGTGTAATTTCTGAAATTTGTCCAAAGCCACCACTTTGCTTGATGTAAACAGAAGGATCGCGTTGAATGAGTTCAGAGACATTAAGAATAGGGTTTGATTCAATCGTCTTCTGATCAATGACCGAAATTCGCGCAGGCACATTGCCAATCTTCTCTTCAGAACGGGTGGCTGTAACCACCAAGGTATCCAGGGCCGCATTGACGGCAGGTTGCTCTTGAGACTCCGCAGCAAAGACAGAAGTTGAAAACCCCATCGCAAGAGCGATTGCACCTACCAAGGCAGTAGGTTGAAATTGAATAGACATGATATGTGCTCCATACATTCACCCCACGTGAATGATTGAGTTAAAGGGCACAACAAGCAGGTATCCGGACTTCAATGTGGCGCCAAGCATCTTGATGATGACCTGGACCTATATATCCACCTTCCCATATCTGAATACAGTGGTGTAAATCGTATGATTTAAACTGATATATGTTTCATTGTTACCGTTGCGGGGGCAGTGTCGGATTTTCACCAACTTCCCTAAAGCCAAGGCTTAAACTTGCTGTGAAACGGGCGCAGTATAAGTGCCGTATGCATTTTAAACAACTTGTGCAAGAATTATCAGGCTGAACTTTACTCAAGTGAAAAAATTTGCATTACAATGAGCCGGCCCCATATTTATAGATAGGCTATAAAGCGGGCATTACGAGAGCCAAACAAGTTATGCGAACCCGTGCCAAAATTTGCGGCATCACCCGGGTTGAAGATGTACATGCCGTCGTCAACAGTGGTGCAGATGCAATTGGTTTTGTATTTTATCCTCCAAGTCCGCGCAGTGTGAGCGCAGAACAGGCCAGCGTTCTGGTACAGGCCATTGCGCCTTATGTGCAGGTGGTGGGTTTATTTGTAAATAGCTCAGCCCGTGAGATTCAGGCCATTCTCAATACAGTCGCGCTGGACATCCTGCAATTTCATGGCGATGAAAGCCCGGAACAGTGCCAGTCAATTGCACAGCAGGTTGGACGTCGCTGGTACAAGGCGATTCAGGTTAAACCGGGCCTAGATGTGGTGGCTGAAATTCAAAAATATCAGCAGGCCGGTGCCAGCGCTGTACTTTTAGATGCCTGGCATCCTGAATTAAAGGGCGGAACCGGGCACAGCTTTGACTGGAGCAGCTTTCCCCAACTGGATATTCCACTGATTTTGGCCGGTGGATTAAACCCTGACAATATTGAAGACGCCATTCACACCACAGCTGCGTTTGCTGTAGATGTGAGCGGAGGCGTAGAATCCGCAAAAGGTATTAAAGACCAACAACTCATAGAACGCTTTATGCAAGGAGTCCATCGTGGATCAGCAAACTGTTAATACAGAAAAACAGGCAATTGACTATACCCAGTTCCCTGATGCAAAAGGGCACTTCGGTATCCATGGCGGACGTTTTGTGTCAGAAACCCTGATGGCGGCTTTAGAAGACTTGGAAAAGCTCTATTTCCGCATGAAGAATGATGAACAGTTTCTGGCAGAATTCGACCGTGATCTCGCTTATTACGTCGGTCGTCCAAGTCCACTGTATTATGCTGAGCGATGGTCGAAAGAGTTGGGTGGTGCACAGATTTACTTAAAACGCGAAGACCTGAACCATACCGGCTCGCATAAAGTGAACAACACCATTGGTCAGGCGTTATTGGCCAAACTTTCAGGTAAAAAACGTATTATTGCCGAAACTGGTGCCGGTCAGCATGGTGTGGCGACAGCAACCATCGCGGCGCGTTTAGGTCTTGAATGTGTAGTGTTCATGGGTGCGGAAGATGTGAAGCGCCAGGCCATGAACGTGTATCGTATGCGTTTGCTGGGTGCCAAAGTCGTCGCGGTAGAAAGTGGCTCTAAAACTTTAAAAGATGCCATGAATGAAGCGATGCGTGACTGGGTCACCAATGTCGATTCAACCTATTATGTGATCGGAACTGTGGCGGGTCCACATCCCTATCCGCAACTGGTGCGTGATTTCCAGTCCATTATTGGCCGTGAAGCACGCCGTCAGATTCAGGAACAAGCCGGCCGTCTGCCGGATGCACTTGTGGCCTGTGTGGGAGGTGGTTCTAATGCTATGGGCCTGTTCTATCCATTCCTGAATGATCAGGATGTGAAAATGTACGGTGTTGAAGCGGCGGGCTTAGGCATTGAAACGGGGAAACACTCTGCGCCATTGAATGCCGGTCATGTCGGTGTCCTTCACGGCAACCGTACTTACCTGATGTCAGATGAACAAGGTCAGATTATTGAAACCCATTCGATTTCTGCTGGTCTGGATTATCCGGGTGTGGGTCCTGAGCACAGCTTCCTGAAAGATATGCATCGTGTGGATTATGTGCCAATTAATGACCAGGAAGCTTTACAAGGTTTCCGTGACCTGACCAAGATTGAAGGCATCATTCCGGCATTAGAAAGTTCACATGCGATGGCGTATGTAACCAAGCTGGCGCCAACCATGTCGAAAGATCAAATTATTATTGCAACGGTTTCAGGCCGTGGTGATAAAGACTTGATGACGGTAGCGCGTATTGATGGCGTGGAAATGGTGGATATGTAAAAAATCTCCCTAACCCTCTTTAAGAAAGAGGGAATAGCCCTCCTTAGTAAAAGAGGGTTGGGAGGATTTAAATCGCATTCAAGCAATTGGGTGCGATTTTTTTATTGTTGTAATGAAAGTTCCCCACTTTTTTAAAGGAGGGACGAGGGGAGGATTATTATTCAGATCCGATTTTTGACACAAATTCAGGCAATTATAATTCATCCAGATTTTCCCTTACTTTGGAAAAGCCCAAAGTAAGCAAAGACTTTTGTTGAGCAGATCTGACGTCCCTGTCATGCTGCTCAACAGGCGACATCCCGATCGCCAACGCGTATCATATTGCTGATTTATCTTCTACCTGGTTAAAACCCTCTTCTGGAGTCTCCCATGCCAAGTCTGTTTATCGTTATGTTGGGCGGTCGTCATGCCCGCGCCAATACCGAAGTGCACGATGTGGTTCTTACCGTGGCTGATACGCTAGAAGAGACTTTCCCTCAGCTAAGACAGGCCTGGTTTGGCGAACAACAAGGCTTACATATTGATGCCTGGGCGCAAATCAATGGGGTGGAATTTGAAGGCAAACAATATCAGCTGCAATTTAGCAATGCGGCCCCGAATCAGGCGCATGAAAAACTCTGGCTAATCAATTTAGGCGGCTACGATGCGCGTGAATTTGGCGAATTGCATCGCTATGTTCTGGTGGTTGCACAAAATGCCATGGTGGCCAAACAGCGTGGCAAGGCATATTTTGCTGCACACTGGCAAAAGCAGCATACCGACCGGGTGCTGGATGTCGATGACTGCATCGCCATTGATCAGGTGCATGGCCGTTATGTGCAACTGGTGGCCGGGGAATTTGCCGGAAACCGCTGGGAAAATACCTATTTGCCTATTGCCGAGTCCTGACTGTAGCAGACTTAAGCAATCAGCTTGACTCCAATATTGTGAAAGAAAGCAATCTATGTTTTTGTTATTGTTTAGATAAAATAATCTTATTTTTATTTTTCTGGCCAGATTTTATAGGCATAATAAAACGGTAGCTACAGTGTCTCAAACCACATGGAATGTCGTACATGGATTTAATACAACAGAATGGACAGCCACGTTACGGACGTTTTAAGCAATTACCGACCAGTATCCAATACCATCATTATCAATATAAAAGCCCTTATGGTGATGTGCTGTCTGGGTGGCGTAAACGATTAAAATATAAAAAGTTTAAATTTTGTTGTATTCAGCATGAGCACTACACCATCGGCCTGGCCATTGTTGATATTGCTTGGGCCGGGCATGGTTTTGTTTATATCTACAATCATTTGACCGGTGAAGTGCTGGAATGGGATGCGATCAGTTTTCTGGCCCGGCATACGGTGCTGGACGAGCAGCCGCTGTTTAACCATAGTCATTTTCATAAAGCCGGTTATCAGCTGGATATTCAGCATGCCAATGGAGTGCGTTATATCCGGGTGACTAAATACGGCGAACTGCGTCTGAGTGCGCGAATTTTCTGTGCCGGCACTGATCCATTAAGCATGTGCAGTCCGAATGGGATTAATGGCTGGACCTATACCCAAAAGCTGACCACGCTCGGCTGTGAAGGTTTTTTTATCAACAAGCAGGGACAAACCATCCAGTTTCATGACAAAACTTTTGTTTCTCTGGATGATACTTGTGGTTTTTTACGACCGGAAACGGCCTGGTTCTGGCTGTCTTGTAATTTCTGGGATGCCCAGAACAAGCGGGTCGGCATTAATCTGGCTTCTGGCGTCAATGAAAGTTTTGGCAATGAAAACTGTCTGTGGGTCAATGGCCGCCTGTATCCGCTGGCAGATGTGTTATTTGAGCAGCAGTCAGATAACCAGTGGAATATTGTCTCGCTGGATCAAAGCCTGAATTTAACCGTGACCACCGGCTGGCGCCGTTATGAAAATCTGAACCTGCGCCTGGTGGGCAGCCAGTTTAGCCAGTGGCAGGCCAAAGTCAGCGGCACCATTGTGCAGGATGATCAGGAAATTGTGTTCCTGAATGAATATGCCTTGCTGGAACAGCATTATGCCAAATGGTAGATCTTCGTCGCTGCTCCTTCTCACCAAAAAGCTACAACTCATCCACTCAATAAAAAAGCTGAACCTGACATTCAGCTTTTTTAATCCATCATAACTTTTCTTTAATCTTTAGCCGCCTGCCAGAAGGCTTCACCGGCCTGAATCGGATCATTGGTCTGTTCCAGGGTGTTAATCCAGACTTCATACTGGGCAATAATCGGATGCTGGCTGGGATGAAAATCTTTTTTAAACCAGTCCTTATATAGCCGGCCCATCCGGGTTAAGGTGCCTTTTTTGCCAAAGAACCACGGCAAGCCTTTGGCATTCAGTTGCAGACGCTGCCACAGACTAAAGCCATCCTGTTTTAACATGATATTGGCCCGATAAATGGTAAAACCAAACATCAGGAACGTGGTCCAGACCAGGGCAAAATGCCGCATCGCTTCAGAAACTTGGGCCACATCGCGCATTACATCAAAGGCCACATCGCGGTGTTCCATTTCTTCAATCGCATGCCAGGCAAACAAGGCACGCACATACGGATGTGCCTCAGCTAACGTCGAGCGATGGGCATAAAAGGTTTCAGCCATGAGGGCGGTCAGATGCTCGGCTGCTGCCGTGGTGGCAATATTATATTCCGGGGAGCGTTTTTCCAGTTCAAATTTAAAAATCCGGTTGAGCTGGCGGATAAACTGATCCACCGGCATACCCTGATTTTTCATTAGCTGGTTCATTTTGTCATGCGCGATGCCATGCTGGGCTTCCTGGCGGATAAAGTCGGCCACGCGTTGCTGCAGTTCTGGCTGCTGAATCTGCTCGCGGTACAAGCGTACCGACTGAATAAAATAGCGTTCCCCATCGGGAAAGGTCAGGCTTAAGGCATCAAACATGCGGGTCAGAAAAGGATCTCCACCAAACCAGAAGCGTGGAATCTGTTCCAGTTTAAAGTCGAGATTGCTGCGCACCACTGGTTGCGCCTGATATTGGACTATGGCATTCATCTTGTTTTACTTCATCTAGTCGTTCATATCTGCAGTATGTCGGGCTTTAGCGGCTTTGTTTTGACAAGTCTTGCCAGTTTTTATACATTTTACGCCATAGTGAAAATAAGAAATGTCAGGATGACAACTTACCCGAGTGATATTCAGATTCCAAACGGCTATGTACACTTGTGGCAGTCCTACCTGCAGGCACAAGGTGTGCAGCCGCAACAGCTCGAGCTGTCAGACAGCTTGCAGCAATATGTGCAGCATGTACTGAGTTTGCCGATTGATGGCCAATCTTCCTGTCAGGCTTTTATTGCGCTGCTGGAACAGACCCGGCAGCAGCTGAACACAGCCTATCTGGTGTTTGAACTGGCGCGTTTTATCCGTCCGGAACATTTTGGTGTGCTCGGCTATATGGCCTCGCGCAGTAATAGCGTGGCCGAGGCCTTGCAGTATATTGCCCAGTTTAGCCGGCTGGTGATTGATGCTAACGAAGCGGTTCCCATGCAGATTCAGCAGCAGGATGATCTGCTGATTGTGTCTTGGCCGAATCCGCAGGATCAGAGCACGCTGATTCACGAAATCACCTTTGCCTGTATGCTGCAGCTGGCCCGGCAGATGTTTGCGGCCGAACACTTTCCCTTGCGCCGGGTTCATTTTGCCCATGCTCCGCAAACGGCGCTGTATCAATATCAAAAGTTTTATGGCTGCGAAGTGTTGTTTGATCAGCCGGATTATCAGCTGGTGCTGAGCATCGACAGCCTGCAGCTGCAACCACAGCAGCCTGATCCAACTTTAATCGGGATTTTAAAAAAACAGGCTGAAGAAGCGATGGCGGCCAAACCTTTGCTGGAAGGGCTGGACCAGAAGCTGCGTTATTTGATTGCCGATTATTTAAGGCTGCAGCAACAAGCACCCAAGCTGGATGAGCTGGCTGTCGAGCTGTGTATGTCCAGTCGCACTTTGCAGCGTCAACTGAGTGGACTGGGGACCTCATTTAAACAGCTGCTGGACATGGAAAGGATCAAACGCTGTGAGTTGCTATTACCGCAAAAGCTGAGCCTGACCGAGATTGCCAGCCAGCTCGGTTATTCCGATCAGTCGGCTTTGGCGCGTGCCTATAAAGCGCATTGCGGCCAGACCTTAACCGAGCGGCGCCGGGTACTGCGTCAGCAACAGACCACCAATAAAAAGCGGCTGAATAGCCGCTTGGAAAATTAAAAAGTACAGTCTTAAGCCGTGCGCAGTTTAGGGAAACGCAAGGCAATAGCGGCAATCGCAAAAATCGCCAGCACCCAGCAATAATAGACACTGCCAATCAGCTCTACCGGTGACATTTTGGCAATCGAGCAGGCCAGCAATAACTGGGCACCATAAGGAATCAGGCCCTGTACCACGCAGGAGAAAATATCCAGCAGGGCGGCAGCGCGTTTCGGATCGACGCCATATACCTGTGCCACTTCCCGCGCCATATCTCCAGACAGGATAATCGCCACAGTATTGTTGGCCACAAACAGGTTGGAAAACACCACCAAAAAGCTAATTCCCAACTCACCAGCACGTTGCGCACCGACTTTAAACAGGCGCGTCAGCTTGTAGATGCGTTGAATCAGCCATTCCAGGCCACCTTCTTTTTGCATAATAGCCGATAGGCCGCCGAGGAGCATCGACAGCAACGCCACTTCAAACATGCCGACAAAGCCATCATAAATAGCGCCATTCAGCTTGAGCAGATCAAACTCGGGCAGCATCAACAGTCCCATCAGCGCAGAGAGTAAAATCCCGATGGTTAACACTGCCAGTACATGCAGGCGGGAAAAGGCCAGCACAAACACCGCCACATAAGGCAAGATGAGCCAGGCGTTATACTCCTGATAGGCAATGGCCTGGGTATTCTGGTTGATCAGAATATAAATCAGTACTGTGATGAGTGCGGCCGGTACGGCAATCCAGACATTGACCTTGAATTTGTCACGCAGCTGTACTTTCTGGCTGCTGGTGGCGGCAATGGTGGTGTCGGAAATCATCGACAGGTTGTCGCCAAACATGGCACCGCCAACCACCGCACCAATGGTATACACCGTGGCAATTTGCGTGGCTTCGGAAAAACCAAAGGCAATGGGTGCACAGGCTGCAATGGTGCCCATTGAGGTGCCCATGGCAGTGGCAACAAAGGCTGAAATCAGAAACAGCATCGGCAGTACAAATTCAGGCGGGATGATTGACAGGCCCAGCTGTACCGTGGCATTGACACTGCCAATGGCGCCACTGGTGCTGGCAAAGGCACCGGCCAGCATAAACACCATAAACATCAGGATCAGATTGGGATGGCTGGCGCCCTGTAAAAATTCTTCAATGGCCCGGTTCAGCTGACCACGATAGAGCAATAATGCCAGGATAATCGCCGGAATGGCCGCCACCGGCGCCTTGACCTGATAGAAGGCAAACTCGGTCCCAATCAGGGAATGGTAAATGCCACTGCCTAAAAAAATGGCTAAAAATACAATAAGTGGCAACAGCGCAAGCCCGCGAGCGTGCACTTTTGCCTGGGAGTCGGAAATCATAGAAATAAGAAAAAGTCTGAAAACGGCGCTAGTATAAAGCAGCTTTTGCTATTTCTGAAAACTTTAAATGTAAATGCTAACTGTCCTATTTTTATCATCTTTTTTGCTCAGCCATTGGGTTTTTCTAACTGCTTGAGATTGCTGGGAATAGCGAAATTAGGCATCTTTGATCATTGAGAAAAAAACCGAAATATCGGTAAATGTAGCTTTCGGGTTGTTCTGGAATTCGCGCTTTGCTGATGAAATCGGGCATCGACCAGCTGTGCTCTGTTCAATAAGCAAAAAATAGCGTTACAATGCGATGTCCTGTATTTCGACAATAGCAACTTATCAGTTTTGAATTATTCAAGGAAAGCACAGCCCTATGTCACGTTTAGCCACCCGATTTGCACAGTTGAAATCTCAACAACGTAAGGCCCTCGTATCTTATGTCATGGCAGGTGACCCACAGCCACAGGTAACGGTACCACTGTTACATCAAATGGTTGAGGCGGGTGTAGATGTGATTGAGCTTGGACTGCCATTCTCTGACCCGATGGCCGATGGTCCAGTCATTGCCTTGGCTGCAGAACGTGCATTGGCAGGGGGAACCAATACCCTCGATGCACTGAATATGGTCAAGGAATTCCGCCAAAAAGACACGGAAACACCAGTGGTGCTCATGGGTTATTTAAACCCGGTTGAGGTCATTGGCTACCAGAAGTTTGTCGCCTATGCGCATGAATGTGGGGTAGATGGTGTCTTGCTGGTGGATCTGCCGCCAGAAGAAGCTGCCGATTTAGACCAGATCTTACAGCAGTACGATATGGACCAGATTTTCCTGCTGGCACCAACCTCTACCGATGAGCGTATCCAGCATGTAGTGAAACAGGCCAGCGGCTTTATTTACTACGTGTCGCTCAAAGGCGTGACCGGTGCAGCCACTTTAGATGTCTCTGAAGCGGCGCAGCGGATTGAGAAAATCAAGGCAGTCACCGATGTACCGGTTGGTGTCGGTTTCGGTATCAGTGATGCGGCATCTGCCAAAGTCATGGGTGCCGTGGCAGATGCAGTCATCGTCGGCAGTGCTTTCGTAAAACAGTTTGCCAACCTCGAACCAGAACAAGCCGTGGTTGAAACGGTTAATAAAGTCAAGGAGCTTCGAGCCGCGCTCGATGAGTTAGTATGAGTCAAGAAGTCAAGCCAGGGAAAATCTTAAGCCCAACTACGCCGTGGACAGAACGCGGCGTACCGGGAATTCATGTACCGGATGAGCAGCAAGCTTTAAAGGCGACATTCACCGAACCAACCATCGAATGTCCGGAATGTCATGCACTGGTGACTCGTACAGCCATGTCTTTCAATGCCTATGTCTGCCCGCAATGTGACGAGCATTTACGCATGAAAGCGCGTGACCGTTTAACCTGGTTCCTCGATCAGGTCGATGCCGAATTGGGTCAGGAATTCTCTGCCAAAGATCCACTGAAATTTGTGGACAGCAAGCCGTATCCGGACCGTATGGCCGAAGCGCAAAAGAAAACCGGTGAAACTGAAGCTTTACTGGTCATGCAAGGTTTATTAAAAGGCGTGCCGGTAACCACCTGTGCCTTTGAATTTGACTTTATGGGCGGTTCTATGGGCACGGTGGTCGGTGACCGTTTTGTGCTGGCAGCGGAACGTGCCATTCAGCAACGTCAGCCGTTAATTTGCTTTGCAGCATCGGGCGGTGCGCGTATGCAGGAAGGCATGCTGTCTTTAATGCAGATGGCGCGTACTTCAGCAGCCATCCAGCGTTTAAAAGAAGCGGGCTTGCCGTATATCGTGGTCTTAACTCATCCGGTATATGGTGGCGTAACGGCATCGTTGGCGATGTTGGGTGATGTTCATCTGGCAGAACCAAAAGCCATGATTGGCTTTGCCGGTAAGCGTGTAATTGAGCAAACCGTACGTGAAAAACTGGATGAACCGTTCCAGCGCGCGGAATACCTGCTTGATCATGGTGTGGTCGATCAGATTGTTCATCGTCATGCATTACGTGATACTGTATATCGCATTGTCACGAAACTGATGAATTTGTCTTGAATACAGCACCACTTGCAACCGACTCTTTAGAAACATGGCTCAATTATTGGAGCCATGTTCACGTTACAGGGATTGATTTAGGTCTGGAACGGGTGATTCCTGTGGCTGAAAAGCTGGGCGTCACTCACCCGGACGCAAAAGTGTTTACCGTCGCGGGCACCAATGGCAAAGGTTCCACCACCACCACTTTGGCCGCGATTTTAAATGCTCAGGGTTATCAGGTGGGGTTGTATCAGTCACCGCATATTTACCGTTTTAATGAACGGGTCAAACTGGGCGGCGTCGAGGTCGATGACCAGCAACTGATTGAGGCCTTTGTACAGGTTGATCAGGCGCGTCGTGACTGTAATTTAAGTTTATCGTTTTTTGAAGCCACCACGCTGGCGGCTTTTGTCATTTTTAAGCAGCAGGCTTGTGATGTATGGGTGCTGGAAGTTGGCCTCGGCGGCCGTCTGGATGTGGTCAATGTGGTACATCCCGATGTGGCCGTAATTACCAATATCGGGCTGGATCATACCGACTGGCTGGGTGATACCATTGAGAAAATTGCCTTTGAAAAAGCCGGCATCATCCGCCCGAATATTCCGGTGATCTTTGGCGGCGTGCAGGAATTACCGCAAGCCATTCAGGATAAGGCAGCACAGTGTCAGGCCCCGCTGTATGTCGCCAATCGTGATTATTTTTATCGCACCGCTGCAGATGGCCAGTCCTGGTTATTTGCCAGCAGTGGCAGCACCTTGAAATTACCGCTTGGCACGCTGGCGCTGGAAAATATATCGACCGCAGTTGCCGCCGTGTTACTTAGCGGTCTGAACATCCAGCAGCAGGCGATTGCCGAAGGCATCCAACAGGCCCAGCTCCCGGGCCGTTTTGAAATTCGCCAGATTGCCGGCAAGACCGTAATCTTTGACGCCGGGCACAATCCGCACGGTGTAGAGTTTTTGTTAAAGCAATTGCGAAATTATTTAAATTACAATAAACAGTACACCGAAGTGATCAGTGTGTTTTCCATGCTGGCCGATAAAGATGTGAATTCTGTCGTTGCCTTATTGAAAGAACATGTTTTAATGTGGAAAATTGCACAATTAAATGTTCCTCGTGCGGCAGACATCACACAACTGGATGCGGCTCTCGAGGGCGAAACAGTACAGCACTTTGATAGTGTTCAATTAGCTTTTAAATCAGCGCTGGATGAAACAAACAATAATCAGCTGATTTTGGTATGTGGATCATTTCATACCTTAGAAGCGGTATGGGAGTATTTGGAAGAATGTCAATGAATAACAAACAGCGCTGGATGGGCGGCGTTGTTTTATTGGGTGGTGGTGTGTTATTGGCAGCATTACTCCTGAAAGGCCAAGAAGAAATACATCAAAATAATGTCAAAACGCCAGAACGGGTCGAACAGTTACAGCAAAATACTGTGCCTGAAGCCGAAATGATTCAGCTACAACCTTTAACGGTAGATGTAGAAACTGAAAAACGTCTGCTGGAAGAGCAGCGCCGTGCCCGTGAAAAAGCCGTGGCTGAACAGGAAGCGCGTGCAGCTGAATTCCTGGCCATGCAGCAGCAGGCAGAAGCTGAAGCCGCCCGTAAGGCTGCAGAAGAATATGCGGCCTTAAATGCACTACGTAATGGCCAGCAGCAAAGTTCCGACAATATTCCGCCAGAACTGGTCGAAGATGAGCAGGCCAAACAAAAACGTCTGGCTGAAGAAAAACTGGCTGCCCAGAAAAAGCTGGAACAGCAAAAAACAGCTGAAGCCAAAAAAGCTGCCGAGCAGAAAGCGGCCCAAGAGCGTACTGCTGCCGAGAAAAAAGCAGCAGAACAAAAAGCTGCGGAAGAAAAACGCTTAGCTGAAGAAAAGCGTCAGGCAGAAGCCAAACGCAAGGCCGAGCAGGAACGTAAGGCTGCTGAACAGAAAGCTGCAGAAGAGAAGCGCAAAGCTGAGGAAAAACGTCAGGCAGAAGCCAAACGTAAAGCCGAAGAAGAAGCCAAAAAGAAAGCTGAAGCCGAGAAAGCACGTAAACTGCTGGAAGGCGAAGATGATGGTAAACAGTGGATGGTGCAGGTGGCACTGGCCGCCAATGAGGCCAATGCCGATGCACTGGCCGCGCGCTTAAAAGCCAAAGGCTATAAAGTCACCAAGAGTCCGACCTCTAAAGGGATCCGGATTATGGTCGGGCCATCCAAAGACCGTGAAAGTGCCGATGCAGCACGCAAGAAAATTGCAGCAGATGCCAGCCTGAACATGAAATCAGCCTGGGTGATTGACTGGGTACCATTAGACAAGCGGAACTAGTCGTCCAGTCTATCGGTATCTTGCCGTGAGTTCTCATTCGATGGATTCGACAGTTGCTGTCGAATCCATTTTATATTTTCGGGGCGAAATAAGGCATCAATATTGACCCAGATCGGATGGAAACCAAAGCCGCCATATTTCATTTCTGCCAGCGCCTGTTCCACCGGCCAGTGTTCAAATATAATCCGGTACATGGCCACACTGGCCCCGGTCCGGTCTGCACCATGATAACAATGAATCAGCACTTTTTGCTGTTGGGCTTGGGCGCTTTGAATCTGCTGCATAACCTGCAATAAATCTTCCCGGTCAATGGCCCAGGTATGAATGGGTAGATGCACCGATTGCAATCCATGCTGCTGCAACGGTTCCGCCTCTGCCGCTTTGGGACGCAAGTTGATGACCACATCAATATCATGCTGTTGTAACAATGCTGCCAGCTGCTGATCGGGCTGTTCGCTGCGATATAGCATCGGGCTGACCTGATAAAAATTGTGCTGTGCATCCAGCGGTTGAGCCCAGGCACTCGGGCGCTGCTGTTCAGGCAAGGCCGGTGTGGTCATGCAGCCCGTGCAACAAATACAGGTCAGGACCAGGGCAAGCAGATTTTTGGGCATAGTGTTTTAATTGGTTGTGCTGGGTCATTCCAGTGTAGCACGGCTGAGGTGCTGACCTTGTACCATGAAAAATGCCCGTCCGAAGACAGGCATACAGGAAGATGAACGGACCTTGATTATTTAGTCACGATTCGGCTGCGGGGTTAAACGCAGGTACGGTTTTACTGCAGTATAGCCTTTCGGGAAACGCTGTTTTAATTCGGCTTCATCTTGCAGTGAAGGCACAATCACCACATCTTCACCCTCTTGCCAGTTGGCCGGGGTGGCCACTTTATAGTTGTCGGTCAGTTGCAGGGAATCGACCACGCGTAAAATTTCATGGAAATTACGCCCGGTAGAGGCCGGATAGGTAATAATTAAACGCACTTTTTTATTCGGGTCGATAATTACCAGGGAGCGTACCGTCAGGGTTTCGCTGGCATTGGGATGGATAAAATCATATAGCGTCGATACTTTACGGTCCTGATCGGCAATAATCGGAAAATTCACGCTGGTGTTCTGGGTTTCGTTAATGTCATTAATCCAGCCTTTGTGTGACTCGACATCATCGACCGACAGGGCAATGGCCTTGACGCCACGTTTTTCAAATTCCTGTTTGAGTTTTGCGGTATAGCCCAGTTCGGTGGTGCAGACCGGGGTGTAGTCGGCAGGATGTGAAAACAGGATGCCCCAGCTGTCGCCCAGAAATTCATAAAAGTTCAGGGTGCCTTCGCTTGATTCCTGAGTAAAGTCGGGTGCGGTATCGCCTAATCGTAAACTCATTTTAACTGCCTCATATCGTTGTTGTATTGGGGGATGGAATTGACTATGGCGCAATTCTTTTAGCATTGAAAATACTTTTTTTGTAATTCTTTATGAATATATGGAATAAGTAGTTGCATGAAATGCTGAAAAAACATGCAGTCATATTGTCATGCTTTGACTATATCATCCGATTAAAATTTGCTACATTATTTTGCCTTAGCTTCGCTGTACGGATAGAAATCATCAGAATTTTTTGATGGGTTGTGTGCAAAACTCTTGTACTTCAAATTTCTAGCACCATAATAACGACTGAGAACAAATTATTCTTTTGACAAGCAAGATTTAGAGAGTCTATTCATGTTGGCAAGTCTGATCGGAGGAATCTTCGGTACCAAAAATGAGCGCGAACTCAAACGCATGCGTAAAATCGTAGACAAGATTAATGCGCTCGAGCCGACGATATCAGCCTTAAGCGATGCAGACTTATCTGCAAAAACCGAAGAATTCAAACAACGATATAACAAGGGCGAAAGTCTAGATACGTTATTGCCAGAAGCGTTTGCAGTCTGCCGTGAAGCCGGGAAACGGGTCATGGGCATGCGCCATTATGATGTACAGCTGATTGGTGGTATTACCCTGCACGAAGGTAAAATTGCAGAAATGCGTACCGGTGAAGGTAAAACCTTAATGGGGACTTTGGCCTGTTACCTGAATGCCTTAAGTGGTGAAGGCGTACACGTGATTACCGTGAACGACTACCTGGCACAGCGTGATGCCGAGCTCAACCGTCCACTCTTTGAATTTCTGGGTTTAAGCATCGGGATTATTTATTCGATGCAGGACCCGACCGAAAAAGCGCAAGCCTATCGTGCCGATATTACTTACGGGACCAACAACGAATTTGGTTTCGACTATTTGCGTGACAACATGGTGTTCTCGCTGGCAGAGAAAAAGCAGCGTGGCCTGACCTATGCCATTATCGATGAAGTCGACTCGATCCTGATTGATGAAGCACGTACCCCGCTGATTATCTCGGGTCAGAGCGAAGACTCATCACAGCTGTATGCGGCGATTAATACCATTCCGCCTAAACTGCATCCGCAAAAAGAAGAGAAAGTGCCAGATGGCGGTCACTTCTGGATTGATGAAAAACAGCGTTCGGTTGAAATGACCGAAGTCGGTTATGAAACCGTAGAAAATGAGCTGATTCAGATGGGGCTGCTGGCAGAAGGGGAAAGCCTGTATTCTGCTTCCAACCTGAATCTGGTACATCACGTGTCTGCGGCGATTCGTGCCCATTTCCTGTATCAGCGCAATGTGCATTACATCATCCATGATGGTGAAGTGATTATTGTCGATGAAAACACCGGCCGTACCATGCCGGGTCGTCGCTGGTCTGAAGGTCTGCATCAGGCGGTTGAAGCCAAAGAAGGTCTGGAAATCCAGCCGGAAAACCAGACTCTGGCCACCACCACCTTCCAGAACTACTTCCGTCTGTACAAAAAACTGTCCGGGATGACCGGTACTGCCGATACTGAAGCGGCAGAAATGAAAGAAATTTATGGTCTGGATGTGGTGATTATTCCAACCCACCGTCCAATGATCCGTCAGGACCATAACGATTTAATCTATTTAAATCGTGAAGGCAAATACAATGCGATTATTCAGGAAATCCTGCGCGTGCAGGAATCGGGTGTCGCGCCGATCCTGATTGGTACTGCCACCATTGAAGCCTCAGAAATCCTCTCGGACAAACTGAAAGAGGCCGGTATTCATCATGAAGTTCTGAACGCCAAACAGCATGAACGTGAAGCCGATATTATTGCCCAAGCCGGTGCACCACGTGCGGTGACCATTGCCACCAACATGGCGGGTCGTGGTACCGATATTCTGCTCGGTGGTAACTGGAAAGCTCTGCTGGCCAAAATTGAAAACCCGACACCTGAAGATGAACAACGTCTGAAAGAAGAATGGGACCAGAACCACGAAGCGGTACTGGCCTCAGGCGGTTTGCATATTATTGGTTCTGAACGCCATGAATCACGCCGTATTGATAACCAGCTGCGTGGTCGTGCCGGTCGTCAGGGTGACCCGGGTGTGTCGCGTTTCTATCTGTCACTTGAAGATGACCTGATGCGTATTTTCGCCGGTGATCGTGTGGTGGCCATGATGCGTGCCATGGGCCTGAAAGAAGATGAAGCCATTGAACACAAAATGGTGTCGCGTTCGATTGAAAATGCCCAGCGCAAAGTTGAAGCACGTAACTTTGATATCCGTAAGAACCTGTTGAAATACGATGACGTCAACAATGAACAGCGTAAGATTATTTACTCACAGCGTGATGAAATTCTTGCCGCAAACTCATTGCAAGATTACATCGAAGAAATGCACCGTGAAGTGATTCAGGGCGTGATTGCCAACTATGTACCACCAGAGTCGATTCATGATCAGTGGGATATTGACGGTCTGGAGCAGGCGTTACGTGAAGATCTGGCTTTAGATCTGCCAATTAACCAATGGTTAGAAGAAGATCGCCGTCTGGATGAAGAAGGTCTGGTCGAACGTATTTCTGATGAGCTGGTGGCTCGTTATAACAGCCGCCGTCAGCAAATGGGTGATGAATCTGCAGCGATGCTGGAGCGTCACTTTATGCTCAACTCGCTGGATCGTCACTGGAAAGACCATCTGGCGGCAATGGATTACTTGCGTCAAGGCATTCATTTACGTGGTTATGCGCAAAAGAATCCGGAGCAAGAATACAAGAAAGAAGCCTTTAACCTGTTTGTGAACATGCTCGCTGTGATCAAGTCTGATGTCGTGACTGACTTGTCTCGCGTACACGTACCAACAGCTGAAGAACTGGCTGAACTTGAAGCACAGAAACAGGCACAAGCCGAGGCGATGCAGCTGAATCTGTCTCATGCCGATGTGGACAGTCTGACCGGTGAAACTTTCGAAGCTGATGCGCAGCAGACAACCCCAACCGAAACGGTGTTTACGCCACCGGCAAGCCGTAACTCGCCATGTCCATGTGGTTCAGGTTTGAAATACAAGCAGTGCCACGGCAAAATCTAAGCCATTTAAAACATCTCGCAAAAAGCAGAATTTCGATTCTGCTTTTTTTATTCCGCTAAGTGTTTGAATAGTTTTGCAAGATGTGAATACAGATTGCAGTGCAGGAAATTAAATGGTATTTAGTTGCACATTGCACACCGAAAAGTGGAAAACACAATGAAAAAAGTATTACAACCTTTACTGATTGTTGCTTTAGCAGCACCTGCTTTGGCTTTTGCCAATACCCAAACCACCACGCCGGCAAAAGTACAGGCCGCAGTCGGTGTAAGCACCACCCAAGCAGTGGTCAATAATGACCAGGTGACGGTTGCAAGCCCACGTACCGGTATCCGTTATACCTTTGCCAACCCGAATAAACGTCCGATTGTGCTCCAGACTGCAGCCATTGCACCGGCCAATGCCGCCAATGCCGATCGCATTGTTGCTTCTAACCCGGCATTGTCTGCAGAAAGCCAGCAAAAAGCCAAACAGGCTTTATTAAACGAAGCTGCGCAACTGGCCAAAAACTAAGGGTCAAGCACACAACACTAACCAGCCTCAGGGCTGGTTTTTTATTGTACGGCAGTTGAGTCCGGTCACAATTTTGTGGATGACGGGTTCTGCTCGATTTTTTCCTGATTTTGTTCTAAGCTGTGCACACTGAATTATTAACTGGTTGGACGTTTTAAAAATGGCAGTAGGTGACGTTTCTATGCCACAGATGCATGTGGTCAAAGGGGTGAGAATTGGGACAGCAGAAGCCTATGTTCGTTATAAGAACCGACGTGACCTTGTTATTTTTGAACTGGCCGAAGGTGCCAATGTCGCCGGTGTGTTTACCCAAAACGCCTTTTGTGCAGCGCCTGTGCATATCTGTAAAGCGCATCTGCAGGCGGGTAATCCACGTTATTTAGTGATTAACACCGGCAATGCCAATGCCGGAACCGGTAAAACCGGTATGCAAAATGCAGCAGCAACCTGTGCCAAGCTGGCTGAACTGGCAGGTGTACAGACCGCCGAAGTATTGCCATTTTCTACCGGTGTGATTGGCGAGCAGTTACCAATTGAGCGTTTAACTGCGGGTTTACAACCGGCCCTAGACAGCTTGCGTGCTGATGCCTGGGACGACGCTGCCCGCGGTATTATGACCACAGATACCACACCGAAAGGTGCATCTGAGCAGTTTGAACTGGATGGCATCACTTATACCATGACCGGTATTTCTAAAGGTGCCGGCATGATTCGCCCGAATATGGCGACCATGCTTGGTTATGTGGCCACTGATGCTCCAATCAGCCGTGAACTGGTACAGCAACTGTTGAGTAGTACGGTTAATGTCTCGTTTAACCGCATCACTGTCGATGGAGATACCTCAACCAACGATTCCTGCATTTTCATTGCAACTGGCCAAGCCGGTGGTACAGAAATCAGCTCGACCGAAGATCCGCGTTATGCCGTAGTATTAGAGGTTTTAACCCGGGTGATGACACGTCTGGCGCAGCTGATTGTGCGTGATGGTGAAGGCGCAACCAAATTTATTACCGTTGCAGTCGAAGGCGGACAAAATACCCAGGAATGTTGCGATATTGCTTACAGTATTGCTCATTCACCGCTAGTAAAAACCGCTATTTTTGCCTCTGATCCAAACTGGGGCCGTATTCTGGCGGCCATTGGTTATGCGGGCGTGCCAAATTTAGACGTTGAAAAAATTCAGGTTTGGTTAGATGATGTACAAATCTGTAAAGATGGCGGCGCCGCAGCGGACTACACCGAAGAAGCCGGCGCACGTGTCATGGCGCAGCAGGAAATGACCATTCGTGTAGATTTAGGTCGTGGCCAGGCTCAAGATACCGTCTATACCTGCGATTTATCTTATGACTATGTCAAGATTAATGCAGACTACCGTTCTTAAGTCCCTGATGTGTTTCTGAAAAAGCCTCCGTTGTGAGGCTTTTTTACAACGCTGTATTTTTAATGATTGGTCAAGCGCTGATACTGACCAATTGCTGATGTAACTGCTTGTGCAAACAAGCATTTCGATAGAGAAGACGCTGTTATGAATGATGCGACCAATTTAATTGCCAATGAAGCAAAGTCGATTGTGCAGGCGCATTTAGACCGTTTGGGTGAACCGAAAGAAAATCATTTAACTGAAGAAGCCAAGCAGGCCAAATTTGCCTTAATTCAGGCCGAACTAAAAAAACGTGATGCAGTACTGGTGGCACACTATTATTGCGATCCTGAAGTGCAAGAGCTGGCAGAGCTGACGGGTGGTTGTGTATCGGATTCACTGGAAATGGCACGTTTTGGTCGTGATCATGCAGCGTCAACCCTGGTGGTGGCCGGGGTGAAATTTATGGGCGAAACCGCCAAAATCCTGTCACCTGAGAAAACAGTGCTGATGCCGACGCTGGAAGCGACCTGTTCACTCGACCTGGGCTGCCCGGTAGATGAATTTACCCAATTCTGCGATGCCCATCCTGATCATACCGTAGTGGTGTATGCCAACACCTCGGCTGCTGTGAAAGCCCGTGCCGACTGGGTGGTAACCTCAAGCTGTGCGGTTGAAATTGTCGAGCATCTCGATAGCCTGGGTGAAAAAATTATCTGGGCACCGGATCAGCATTTGGGTCGTTATATCCAGAAAAAAACGGGCGCAGACATGCTACTCTGGGATGGTGCCTGTATCGTGCATGAAGAATTCCGTGCCCGCGGGATTGCACAAATGAAAGCGCTTTATCCGGATGCAGCGGTGCTGGTGCATCCAGAATCACCAGAATCGGTGGTGGATATTGCTGATGCAGTCGGCAGTACCTCGCAATTGATCAAGGCTGCCCAGACTTTGCCACATGAGCGTTTAATTGTGGCGACCGACCGCGGGATTTTCTACAAAATGCAGCAGGCGGTACCGAACAAGATTCTGGTAGAAGCGCCGACCGCTGGTGAAGGCGCGACCTGTCGCTCATGCGCGCATTGCCCGTGGATGGCTATGAACGAACTAGATGGGATTTTGCAGGTTTTACAGCAGGGTGATCAGGAAATTTTTGTTGATCCTACGCTGGCAGAACGCGCCAAATTACCGCTCGATCGCATGTTAAACTTCAGTGCGCAGCTAAAACGCTAAAAATTGATTGAAAAATGTCTAAAATGCTTGATAAATAAGCGGTTGAAGAGATTTTTCATATTTTTTTAAAGATAGGTGTTGACGTCCACGGGCGTCGCGCCTAGAATGCACACCGTACCGCACGATGTGCGATACACGAAAAGCTGAGATGAAACGGAGCATAGCACAGCCTGGTAGTGCACCTGGTTTGGGACCAGGGGGTCGTAGGTTCGAATCCTACTGCTCCGACCAATTTCTCAAGGCAACGATGTGTTTTTGGTATCATCGGTTAAGCGCTTGTAGCTCAGTTGGATAGAGCATCCGCCTTCTAAGCGGATGGTCACAGGTTCGAATCCTGTCAGGCGCGCCATTTTGGTGGCTTGGTATTGTAGAACTAATTGATGGTGGATGTAGCTCAGTTGGTAGAGCCCTGGATTGTGATTCCAGTTGTCGCGGGTTCGAATCCCGTCATTCACCCCAACTTTTAAAGTTGAAAATCGGAGCATAGCACAGCCTGGTAGTGCACCTGGTTTGGGACCAGGGGGTCGTAGGTTCGAATCCTACTGCTCCGACCACTTTCCCTAAAGTTGAAAGATAAAAGATGCCGCGTTAAGCGGTTTTTTTATGCCTGAAATTTAAGTCTGCGGATCAAATCTCCCCATAAAAAAAGCCTCTGCAAGAGGCTGATTCTACAAAGTAGCAAAATACTTAAGGCACAATCACCACATTTACACGACGGTTCATCACCCGGTTTTCAGGAGAGGTGTTTGGTACCAGCGGCTGTTCTGCACCGCGAGGAGTTACCTGTAAATTCACTGGTCGAAAACCTTGTTGCATAAAAATTTGTGCGACATTTTCGGCACGTTCTCCGGACAGCTTAAGGTTATAGGCCAGGTCACCGACATTGTCGCTATGTTCAATAATTTTGACTTTATCCAGTTTATATTTCAGCAACTTGCTTGAGAGTTGCTGTAAAGCTTGCTGGTCGTGTGCCTGGATCTCGGCCTGATCAAAACCGAACAGCAGTTTTTCTGGTAGGCCTAAGCTCCAGCCCTCGCTGGTCAGGCTAAAACCTTCCTGCTTGAGCATGCGGGCCTGTTTGTAATTGAGCTGCCCCAGGCTCATGCAGGCACTGAGGGTAGTCAGTGCAAGCAGCAGACAAGCAGTTTTAAAAATATGTTTTAACATGAATAAACTAACCTTTGGCCATGCGCCCGTGCTCTGCAAAAATGTACCAGTGTTGTGCGAGCTGCTTGGCCTTATACATGGCCATATCTGCATTATTGATCAGCATTTCAGGAGATGATGCTGACTGCGCGAGTGCGATGCCAATACTAAAACTGAAATAAATAGGATGATGATTAAAAATTAAAGGCTGGCGACAGCAGTGGAGTAAATTTTCACTTATTCTAATTAAATCATGATGATCTTCAATATTTTTTACAATAATTGCGAACTCATCACCACCGAGGCGGGACACAAAATCATGCTGGTTTAACGCTTGGCGCAAGCGTTTGGCCATTTCCAGCAGCACGGCATCACCGGCGGCATGGCCGTGGCGATCATTAATTTCTTTAAAGTTATCGTTATCAATAAACAGCAGGGCAATGCTGTCTTGCGTACCTTGGGCAAAACTCTGTGCCAGCATTTGATGGAAATATTCACGATTAGGAAGTTGGGTCAGTCCATCATGACGGGCCTGATGCGACAATTGATGATTTTCATGTTGCAGGGCCCGGGTTGAGGCTTCAATTTTGTCCAGCAGTTCATTTACCACGCGATTAATTTCCTGAAATTCGGAAATTTCAGACGAGGGCAGGCGTAGCTGATAATTTTTATTGGTGCTGATGGTCTGGGTGGTCTGTACCAGTGGATTGACCGCTTTCATCAAATGTCGGTAAACCGCATTTGCCGACCAGAACAGTAAGGCCAGCAGTAAAATAAAGCTAATGGTCAGCGCCAGTAGAATGGTATAGAAAAAACTGACATGGGTAGAGGCATTGCCATAGACCACCAGTTGTCCAAAATTTTGCTGCTGATGCTGAATCTCGACTGTCACCGGCTCACGAAAATACAGCCAGTCCAGTAAATACTGAATAAACGGTAACGCATTTTGATGATGATGAATGGTCGGCAGGACCTCACCATTGGTTGCGATGACTTGAATCGAATGAATCGGATATTGCTCGGCATATTCAGTCAGAATCTTCTGAATTGTATAGGTGTCATGAAAGACCACAGCGGGCTGAATCCGCTCTGCCAGAGAACCGGATAAAATACTCAAACTCTGTTTGGCATAACTTCCAGGGTGTAATTAGACACCACACAAAAAATACCTAGGCATAAACCAAAGGTCAGAATAAAAATCACCAGCTGGTACGAACGGAAAATAGGTCGTAGCGATACTGCTTTGGGCTTATTCATGCTTTAGGCCCCCGTTTTTACCCAGTAATAATACCCGGGGGTCAATATGTACCTGCGATTGCGTCAGACTTTGCATATTCACCCTAAATGAATACTGCTGATTTTTCTTCTGGTAAAGGCAAAAGACGCTGCCCAGCTCACAGGCTGAATTGGTGGTGCTAATGCTTAAGGCGGGATAACGCACTGTACTGTTCAGAATATTCTGTTCTTCACGTGGGCTTAGGTTGGAAAAGACAATGGCCTGACAACTGGTCTGTTTTAAATCGTCTAATTGTAGTGGGCTGATTTTATAAACATGCTGTGTGCTACGCTGGCTTTTAAATTGTTGTGCTAGCGCTGGATTATTCACAATACAAATATTCGGCGTGTTTTGCTCCCATTTGGCATAACTTAAAATGGCATACACCATTTGCGGTGCACCAGTGGTTGGGCTATTGGCATGGGCAGGGTGCAAACATAAACACAGCAAAAAACACAGTGTTTTGTGTAAGGGGAGAGAAGGCATTTTTATAAAAAATTAAAAATAAAATTATGGCCGCAGTCTAACTAAAATAAAAATGAAAGAAAAGGATAAAAAATAAACTGAAAAACCTGAAATTGATCATAAAAAATACAGTTAAAATATATTTCCCAAAATAATTAAAAATAGGGGTTGCGTCAGGTTTTATTTGCTCTATAATGCACATCCATCGGCGGTGATGTTGATAAAAACTTGTTGAAAAACAATAGCTTGGTTGATTGATTTAAGATTAATTAAGTTTGTTTTGAGTAGATGAGTTTGAAAATAAAATCAACATTGCATGTTGACTTTCTAGAAATAGAGAGTAGTATAGCCGACCTAGCTTGATGCTGACGAAGCATCGAGAAGATCATTAAGAGATTATGAAGAACAACTTGTGTGGATTTTTACTGGTTGATTAATCGAATATATTTTCATTAATTGATTGGTTTAAAT
>NZ_VOXW01000028.1:0-28948 GCF_013420555.1 Acinetobacter sp. Q85-2 | reverse complement strand
CTCATGAAATACGGTATTCTGATGTGACAAAACCTGAATCCTGGTCGTTAAAGTGTTTGTTTGCACTCATATTTTAACTGTTAGGACTCAGGTTTTTTTATTTAAAGCAAACTATGGGACAGCAGTGCTCATTTGAGTCCTTTTTATACATTTTATGTCTAATTGGCAAACGATTGATGCACAACTGTTTATAAATTAATCCGGTTATCCATACTGTTATCAACATAGATATCCATAGAGTTAATCACAAACTTATCCACAGGATGCAGATAACTTATCCAGTTTTATTAGGTATTCACGGCACCGACTTTGGCCAGCTCGGCACGCATCTCATCAATCACAGCTTTATAATCCGGTTTGCCAAAAATTGCTGAACCGGCCACAAACATATCGGCACCGGCTTCGGCAATTTCACGGATATTGGCCGGGCCAACCCCACCATCAACCTCAAGGCGAATATCACGGCCTGAGGCATCAATGATCTGACGCGCCTGACGTAATTTTTCCAGGGTCATAGGAATAAATTTCTGGCCACCAAAGCCCGGGTTCACACTCATCAATAAAATCTGGTCGACTTTATCCAGCACATAATCCAGATAATGCAGCGGCGTTGCCGGGTTAAAAACCAGACCGGCCTTGGCACCGCCCGATTTGATCAGTTGCAGCGAACGGTCAATATGGTCCGAAGCTTCCGGGTGGAAGGTAATAATATCGGCACCGGCTTCCAAGAAGTCGCCAATCATGCGATCCACCGGAGAGACCATTAAATGCACATCAATTGGCGCCTGAATCCCATAATTTTTCAGGGCCTTACATACGCCTGCACCAAAGGTGAGGTTGGGTACATAGTGATTGTCCATGACATCAAAGTGGACAACATCAGCACCGGCTTCAAGCACTTTTTCTACTTCTTCCCCTAAACGGGCAAAGTCTGCAGAAAGAATAGAAGGCGCAATTAAATATGGCTTGGACATGGGAGACCCTGGCTAAGTATTTGAGTGACTACGCCATTATAACAAATTGTCCCCGGCTCTGGGGCGGCAGATGGCCACCTGCGGCAAGATTGCAAATCTACAACGCTGTGTTGCAACACGCGGCTTTGTCTGGGCGCTCTTTTCTCTTAGGCTTAAGGCTTACTGAACAGGATTTTTCATGAAACGTTATAGTCATATTGCCACCACACAAGCGGCCCGTCTGGCCAAACGCCTGGGTAACCACTGGAAACACAAATTTGAAGTACAGGAAACAGCACAGGAACTGCGTATTTTGATGCCAAGCGCGACCATTGTGTTACAGCCACAATCTGATGCGCTCTATACCGAAATTATTGCTTTAGATGAACACACCGACCTGAACCGGCTGGAACAGGTGGTGCTGGATCATCTGCAACGCATGGGACAGGAACAGTTAAGTGCTGACTGGCAGCAGGCCGATTAAACCTACTTAGATCTGCTCATTTTACTTCGGCAGATTGCTTGGCTTCAAAGGCCTTGACTGCTTCAATACGCTCCTGCGTGGCCGGATGGCTTTGCAGAAAATCCCAGACCGACTTACCCTGCTCGCTTTCGCCGCTTTCATCTGCCAGCCGTTGTAACAGGTTGGCATAATGGATGGTTGGCACCTGCTTGTGCTGCATGGTGGTTAAGGCATAATGATCGGCTTCGGCTTCAAAATTACGCGAATAACTGGCACCCACCAAAGCCAGAGGCAGGCTGGTCATTAAATCGGAGCCATCACCGGTAATCGCAATCAGAATTACCCCAAAACCTAAACTGGCCAGCGCCTGTTGCAGACTATGCCGCTCGACCAGATGACCCTGCTCATGTGCCAGCACCCCCAGAATTTCCCGGTCATCCTGTGCCAGCTCAACCAGTTCATCGGTCAGAATAATAGTATTGTTGGGAATCGCCACCGCATTGGCACCCAACCGATTCCCTTCTCGAAACAGCAGTTTCGCCGGCCGGTCTTCTGCCACCAATGCCTGATACTGCTGTAAAATTGCCTGCTGGCGCGCCGCACTTAAACGGCTTGGACCCGTCATCTCCAGCACATAGTGTTCTGCTTCATTGCCGACACTGTTCAGGGTGGTTTCCGGTAACTGATTGGCCACCACATGCGAGGCCCACGGAATGCCCCACTTCACCGTGGCAAAGGCCAGCGCCACAATAAAAATGGTGCTAAACAGAATCAGGCTGGGGGTACGCTCCAGCTTCCAGATCGACTGATAGATATTCTTTTGCTGCAGCTGAAACCAGTCCGGTAAAGGCTGCTGAAACTCCAGACGTGCATCATCCTGGAGTTCAATTACCGGCTGGATACGGCCCAATGCGCCTATCAGCAGCATGTCCTGATAACGATAACGGCGCTGCAAGACAAAGTTTTCACCATACTGAACCCAGATACTGTCCGCATCGGCTGCCAACACCTGAGCAGTATAAGGCTTGGCACTCTGACCATCATAAAACACGGCTTCAACCGTCATCTGTTGCATCAGTGCTTTCCTTATAAAGACACATCAATATCAAAGATATCGCTAATTTCTTCCGCAATCGCGCTTGGATCACCCTGTAACTGGTTCATCAGCAGGTCCGGATCATTGTTTAAATGCAGGCTTAAAGACTCCACCTGATAGCGATATAAACGGATTGCCGCCCACGGCGTCATAAGGCCGAGGGTTAAAATTTTCACCATCCAGTTGCTGAGCACAATCCAGGCATAGCGCCACTGGTTGCAACTGGTCTGAAACTGGCTACGACTGATGGTGGTATTGTTCCAGCTGGTCATAAAAATCCGCGCCAGCATTAATGGCCAGATGAATAAAGCCGCCAGCAAATAGATGCCCATAAAAATCCAGACATACTGCACCGCACTCAGACTGGAAAAATCGGCCAGCAAGGCCAGTACTAGTGCTGCCGCTCCCAACATGCCGATAAACAGAAACAGCGGCACATACATGGCGCGCATATAGGCCGACCAGTCGGCCTGCAATTTAAACTGCAATTGCCCTGCATAAAGATGATCGAGGCAATAACGCTTATACAGCCAGATCAGCACCGGGAAAAATACGCCCAGGGTCAAGATATACACCAGAATCCCTTTTAGAAATTCGATATAGGCTTTCTTGCTAGTGCCGGAAAAGAAAAAGCGGCTGTTACCAAATTTACTGTTACGTGCATTAAAGCGGAGGGTGGCCCGAATCAGCCAGGGTACCGCCAGATACAGGATTAGTACCCCAATCAGGGTGGCGCGTACCGAGTAGTTGGATAACAGCGAAATGGCCAGATACAGGCCAATTGCAATCAGCCGGCCAATTAAGATCTTGCTCGGCACACCGGTAAAGTCAAAACGGCGCTGGATAAATTCAGTATTGCCATAAAAATAGCGCAAGCGGCGTACTTTGGCCCACGGCGCATACAGTCCCAGCGTGACAATAATCAATAGAATATTGACAATCCAGATGCCGAAATATTCCATGGCAGTGCCATAAAAATGAAAAGGGTGGCGCTGTCCAAGCAGCTGCGGTTCAGGTGAATCAACGACAAGCGCTGGCGGCAGCTGGGTCTGTTCCTCTGCGGTAAAAGTCGGATGTATATCTTGGTTTTGCATATCAGGCCTTATAATTATTTTTTAAAATAAAGACACGGTTAAAAATTAAAAAACAAAAAATCACAGACCGCCTTCACCCTGCAACAGGTCAAAAGCGGTGTTCTGCGTGATGGATTATATTAGGATTGTAATTGGACTGCATGAAATTGCAGATGATCATCGATAAAACTTTGAATAAAGTAATAACCATGATCATAGCCGGCATGTTCACGTAAGCTCAGCGGCTGTCCGGCCTGCGCACAAGCGGCCTGGAACAGCGCCGGATTCAACTGGCTATAGAACTGATCCTGCAAGCCCTGATCAATTAAAATATCGGCAAATTGCTTGCCTTTTTGCTGGACCAGTGCGGTGGCATCATGTGCTTGCCAGCCTTGACGATCCTCACCTAAATAGGCACTAAAGGCTTTCTCGCCCCACGGGCATTGGCTTGGCGCACAAATCGGCGCAAAGGCAGAAACTGATTTAAATTTTTCCGGATATTTAAAAGCTAGCGTTAACGCACCATGGCCGCCCATACTGTGGCCAAAAATACCAATGCTGTCGGTTTGCACCGCAAACTGTTCACACACCAGCTTATACAGCTCTTCTGCAACAAACTGTTCCATCTGGTAATGCGCTGCCCAGGGTGCCTGGGTTGCATTAATATAAAAACCTGCCCCCTGCCCGATATCCCAGTGATCGCCCTGCGCCACCTGCTCACCGCGAGGTGAAGTGTCCGGGCTAATCAGAATAAAGCCCAACTGTGCCGCCAGACGCTGGGCATGCGCTTTAATTGCAAAAGTTTCTTCGGTACAGGTTAAACCCGCCAGGTAAAAAAGCGCCGGACAGTCCTGACCGGCCAAGGCTTGTGCCGGCAGAAAAATACCAAAACGGCTTTCCCCGTTTAAGCTGCTGGAATTAAAACGGTAAATTCGCTGTTCGCCATCAAAGCATCGATTGTTCTGTATTAATTCCATCGTCTTATCCTGTTTTAAGGGCTGTCTAAAGTTAAAGGCATTTCATTTGGCTGCGCGACCACGGCTTGTGGGAATAAACGCTGCTCCAGTTGCGGCAACATCAGCTGCATATTCTTACCCATCGACCATTGCGGTTCAGACGGTTCAAAACCTTGTGCCTGCTCCCATTTTGCCACGGTCAGCTTGGCCTGTGCAAAAGCCTCGGCAAAGCTGTTATTTTCACGCATGGCCTGATCAAAGAAGGCTCGGCCAAAATAGGTATAATCAGCTTCGTTGGAACAGCCGAATGAAGCGCGGTCTGCGGCCGATGCGGTAATTACCAAAGTATTGTCATTTTGCAGGGCCGAAACAAAACTGCCCGAATAACAGGCCGAGATCACAATTACGCGCCAGCGAATGCCAGATTTATCCAGCGCATCGCGCAGCCATTTTGGATCAACCTGTTGCAGTTCCAGCGGCGCATTTTCCATTTCAAACTGGTTCGGCAAGCCATGTGAAGTCATGTATAAAAACAGCACATCGCTTTCCGGATTCATCTGCTGGCCTATACGGCGCAGTGCCAGTTCCATACTGGTGCGTGAGGCAATCGGGGTGACATTGCGTGTCATCGGGTTATTCACCAGAATCATCGAGCGGCCAAAAGTGCCAAAGCGGGTATCGAACTGTTCCCGAATCCGCTCGACTTCGGACATAAACACATCCTGATAACTGGCCCCGGCCACGCCCAGAAAATACCAGTGTGATTGCGCAAATTCGCCATACTGAATCTTCTCCAGCGCCTGATTCAGTATCTTGCTTTGTGCATAAAAGGCTTCTTCGCTAAACGTCGGCGGGACCTCTTCCACCTTCCAGATTGGCTGGCTCTTGACCGACATCTGCCACACCACCAGGGTAAACAGCGTGGCCAGAACAATCAGCGCACGTTCCCACCACGGCCATTTCAGCTCACGGGAAAATACCCAGACCACCGCCAGACTCTGCCAGACAAACAGCACCATAAAAATCAGTGGCAGATAGTCATAGAAAACATAAGGCAACACATCAATCATGCCCAGATATTGGATCAGGCTTTGCAATAAGGCGATGTGGGTGTCTAACACCAGCCACAGTAAAGCCGGTACCAGCATGAGGCGTGGATTATTAACGCGCTGGGACAGGAAAATCCCGACAATTAAGGCAAGAAACGGCCATAAGGCATAACTGACCAGACCTTGCGGGTTAAAATCACCGGTTTCACCGGCGCTGAGCCAGCTAAATAAAGTATTGGCCAGACCACCTAAAATGCCCCAGAAAATCAGTTGCAGAATGGAAGGACGGACAATCTGTAAAGATCGGCGCGAACCAAAAAATAACCACATCCCCGCTGTTTGGTTGCTTTTAAAATCATGCCAAAAATTGATGGAGGGTTTAAAGTCGATCATAAGATTGTCGTTAGCAGTGGCTCGCTTTGTGCAGACTTAGTTTATGCCTGATGTCATAATTATCAATGCTCTTTTTTAACTATATAACAAATCTTTGCCCAGTTTTGAAGCGATTACCCGTTTACTTTGGTCGCGTCCTGCCGGAAGTAGGCATCGAAGCGGCAGGCATCTCCCGTCCATTGATGATCCGGTGTTTGCCCGGCCAGATACACCGCCAGACGTGGTCGCTTAACCACCACACGTTTGGCGATTTTTTGCGCCAGCGGTAGCAAGGCATCGCCCAAATCCATTTCACCATGTTCCGGCAATAACAAATGCAGCAGCTGCATCTGCTTTTTGACTTGTGCCTGTTTTTTTACCGCCTGCTGGTTCTGGTCACGCTGTGGAAACATCGGATCCAGATACACCACATCAACAGCCTGCCCTGCTTCTGCCTGCGCTTTTAAGTAATCAGCCGAATCAGAAAAGACCAAGTGGATGCGTGCGGCAACCTTGCTTAAAAACGGGTCCTGTAGGGCGCGCTGGTAGCTGTCTTCCAATAAACTAAACAGAATCGGATGCCGTTCTACCAGCGTTACTTCAGCCCCCAAATGCGCCATCAGCAAACTGTCATGGCCCAGACCTGCAGTTGCATCAATCAGCTGCGGTTTTTCCGCCAGGTTACAGGCACGGGCCAGCATTTCTGACTTTAATGACGCGCGTTTTAAACGCGGAATTTCAGCCTGCCAGTCTGGCTGCATTTTCATGCCCAGCGCACATAGCCACAGGCCATCGGCATCAACGCAGAGCGCCATGTCTGGATGCAGTCTTAAAAAACGTGCATTCAGTTTGTCGATGACATCAATTTGAAGGGTAACCCCACGTGAAGAAAGCACAGCCTGATAGTGCTGTGCTTTCTCAAAAAATGCGGGTTCGGTATAGCAGCGAAGTTCGCTTACCATAAGGTCCAGCCTGTATATGCAAAGAGTAAAATCAGAAGGCCTGACACAATACGATACCAGGCAAAAATCATAAAGTCGCGTTTGGCCACATACGCCACCAGCGCGCGAATTAAGATTAATGCGGAGATAAAGGAAACAATAATCCCGACGCTCAGTACGGTCCAGTCCTGCGTGGTCTGGAAGACATCATAACTTTGATATAAATCCAGCAAGCCTGCGCCAATAATCACCGGAATTCCCAGAAAGAACGAGAATTCTGTCGCCGCTTTACGTGATACGCCCAGGAACATCGCCCCAATAATGGTCGCGCCCGAACGTGAAGTGCCCGGAATTAAAGACAGTACCTGAATCAGACCAATCCAGATCGCATCTTTATAGGTCAGGTCTTCAACTTCCTGTGCCCGTACTTGAGGTGGATGCTTCTCAATCCAGATAATGATCAGACCACCAATAATCAGGCCAATAGCCACGGCGATATCATTAAACAACATCGCTTTCACGGTTTGCCCGAAAGTCAAACCAATCAGAATAATCGGCAGCGAGGCCAGAATCAGGCCAAAGCCCAGACGGCGTCCGGTTTCTTCGCCGGTGAACATGCCGGTGGCTGCGCCCCAAAGCCGGGTCCAGTATTCATAAATCACTGCTGCAATTGCCCCCATTTGAATGGCAATTACAAAAACATCACTTTTTTCTTTGGTCCAGAAGTTCATCAGTTCTGAAGCCAAAATTAAATGGCCGGTACTGGAAATTGGTAAGAATTCTGTGATTCCTTCAACAATTCCCATAATTGCCGCTTTCAGCAGCAGTAAAAAATCCATAGAAAATCCTAGTTATGATTTGCCTTGTTCTGGAATTTTTTTCCAAGCATTATCCCGCAAATACACCGGTAATGCGTATTCCGCACTGACCCATGCTTTACGTTGAGCCAATACGCGTGCAATGGTAGCAATATCTTGCGCCGTTGCACTTAAGTCTTTGTATTGTGTTTGTTCTTGTTGCAATAAGGTTGAACCTGAGCCTACTAATGGGGACTGCGCTACGGCCGCCGCATCACTATAGCCCAATAACTGTTCTTCGCTCACCGGCTGCATAATGCCTTCTGCATCTAACTGGAAACTGGCGATATAGACTTCATTCATCCGCGCATCCAGCACTGCTGTTACCGCGCTTAAACCTGCTAGCCGATAAGCCGCTTGTGCCAGTGCCTGCAAGGTCGATACCGGAATGACCGGCAGATCATGTGACCAGGCCAGTGCCTGTGCCACCGCGGCATTAATCCGCACGCCACTGAACGAGCCCGGGCCACGGCTAAAGGCCACTGCGGTTAAATCGGCAGTGGCCGTTTCGGTCTGAGCAAAACCTTGCTCAATCATCGGGAGAATGGTTTGGGTTTGTGCCTTGGCGCGCTCATCCAACTGAAAAAACAGTTCCTGCGTGTCATTTACAATCGAAACGGAACACTGCTCATTGGCAGTTTCCAATGCCAGTAACTTCATGCACAACCTTAAAATTAAATTTTAAAAACTGGCCGCTATCATACTCCACTCCTAGACACTAGGCGAGAACTTCACCGGCTTTCACACAGAAAAAAAGCCAGTTTCAAACTGGCCTTTAGGTATCTTAAAGTTCGACTTTTTCCAGTTGCTGGAAATGCTTGAAGTGCTCGGCATAATGTAAGGCGCTCAGTTTCAGGCGGGCTGCCCCTGCTTCATCCAGGGTTTTTACAATCTTGCCGGGAGAACCCATCACCACCGAATTATCCGGGATGACTTTGCCTTCCGGAATCAGCGCATTGGCGCCAATAATACAGTTTTTCCCAATCACGGCATGATTCAGCACCACCGCGTTAATACCAATCAGGCTGTTATCGCCGATGGTACAGCCATGCAACATGGCCTGATGACCGATAGTGACATAGTTACCAATCTGCATCTCAATACCCGCATCGGTATGCAGCACCGCATTTTCCTGGACATTACTAAAATCTCCAAGACGAATCAGGCTGTTATCGCCACGCACCACCGCGCCAAACCAGATACTCACCTGCCGGCCCAGCTCGACCTGACCAATGACCGTTGCGGTTTCGGCGACCCAACCATCCCATGGTTGATGTAATGCTTTTGGGGCAATGCCCTGAAATTTATACAACATTAAAATTCCCTATTTAGATGATTTAAATCGAAACGTCGGTGAATTCAGTAAAAATGGCCATTCTTTTTGATAATCCAGCCCATACTGAAATAAAGCCACCAGCATCCGTGCAGTTAATCCCCAGACAATCTCATTTTCAACGCGCATGCTGGGAAAATATAAGGACTGATGGGCATAGCGCACCTCATATGGCACCGGCGGCGCTTCCATCAGATTTTTTAAAGAGGCGAAAAAAATACGGTCAATTTCGGTCGGTTGCGCTGACAGCTGCACCTCGGGTGGAATCAGGCCGACAATGGGTTTGACCAGCATGCCATTACGCGATTTTTGCATTGGCAAATCGCCAATCAGTTCCACATCAAAAGGATTCAGCGCGGTTTCTTCCTGTGCTTCGCGCAGTGCCACCACAATATTACTGGTATCCTGTGGATCGCGCTTGCCGCCCGGGAAAGACACCTCACCGGCATGGCTGTTTAAATAGGCCGAGCGGCGGGTCAGCAGGACTTTCGGCTGAGCTTCATCGGTAATCGCAATCAACACGGCCGCATGCGCCTCACGCATACTTCGCGAGAAGCGTAAGCGCTGTTGCAATTCCTGTGTCAATGAATGCTCTACCATCTTTTATTATCCTGATTGCCTGACTTTCATCATAGCTGAAATTCTGGGCAAAAGGATAGAAATGATGCCAAAGTTCATTTTTTCAGTTATGCTGATCAGCAACTTTATCGTTGATGCTGAATATGAACTTTTGCGGAACGTGTGGACATAAAACAACGGAAAAAATTCCTTTAGGCGATCATCAGTTACGCCGTGTTTGCAGCCATTGTGGCAGTATTCATTATGTGAATCCGAAAGTGATTTGCGGGGCTTTGGTGCTGTGGGAAGATCAGGTGTTATTATGCCGCCGTGCCATTGAACCGCGTTATGGACTCTGGACCCTGCCGGCGGGTTATATGGAACTGTTTGAAACCATGGAACAAGGCGCGGCACGTGAAACCCGTGAAGAAGCAGAAGCGGAAATCGAGATTGAGCAGCTGTACTGCATGTACAACATTCCACGGATTGGCCAGATTTATGTGCTGTTTAAAGCGCAGCTGATTGAAGGTCAATTTGGGGCGGGTGAAGAAACTATTGAATCGCGTCTGTTTAGCGAAGATGAAATTCCATGGGCAGAACTAGCCTTCCCAAGCGTGGAACATACCTTAAGACATTATTTTGAAGACCGCAAAAACCAGCATTTCCCGACTCATCTGGAAACCTTGGGTACGCGTTTGGATCATACTGGTTAACAATAAATATCCCCGCCAAGAAAAAGCCCATCCGTAGATGGGCTTTTGTATTTTAATGAATATATTGCTGTTACTGGATACGCACCTGTTCCGGGTTATAACAGTCCGCCACTTCGATGCTCACGGTTCCACCGGTGAGTTTAGCCAGTTCTTTATCGGCATCCGTAGCATTGTTGCTATCCTGATTGGTAAAAGTCTTGAGCTGCAAGGTATACAGGTTACTCCATGACACGGTATTGTTGCCGGAGAAGTCACTCAGGCTAATCCGGGTCGAGGTATGATTGACCAGATTACCCATATTCAGCCGCGCACCACCTACCACCATGGCCTGCTCGCCCTGGGTATTGTCAACCCGGGTATTCAGACCAATTACGGCACCATTCAGCTGGTTAAAGACCGGATTGGCCAGAATCATCCGCAGGGTAATCGCCTGCGCCTGATTGCTCAGATCGGTTGCTCCCAGCACACCAATACGATATTGCGTGACATTATTACTATCCACAATCTCTGGCGTGCTGCTATCTGTAGCGACTGCGCAGGTCCCCGACAGATCGGTTGCGGTCGGATTTGGGCCAATATCGGTACGGATATTGCCCTGCTCATCCAGCACAATCCCGAGCTTAATTGCTGGCGCGGCATTATTGGCAAAATTGAAATTCAGAGTGGCATATAACGGGAAAATATAACGCTCACCCAAGGCCACATTTTTCGCCGAAGTAAAAATCCGGTTATCCAGGAAATTCACCTGAAAATATTTATAGATATCCAGTGAGCCCTTAAACTGATCCGTGCCAATAGTCTGGGTCCAGCGGCCATATTCTTCCGGCTTTCCTGTCGGGAACTTGGTCAGGGTTTTATAAATGCCTTCGGTGCCGGCAATCATATAATCGTTATACAGTTTCCCCTGGGTCACGGTAAAATCTTCAGTCCGGTTACTGTTGATGCTAAAACGATAAGGCCCCTGGATCGTTTCATTCAGTGGATTAATCCAGTTATTTTGTGCCGCTGCGGTCATCAGTTCCGGACGGACACGTTTCAAGAAATCGGCCGTAATGGTCAATAACGGGTTTTCATTACTGGTCGACATGGTTCCACGCCACTGCATGCCATAACCGAAAGTATAACCCGAGCGATCGGTCATCAACTGGAACTGGCCAATCAGGTGTCTTAAGGTATTCGAGTTCTGTTTGCAATCATCCTGATTACAGCCATATAAACCTTGTGGTAAGGTCGAACCCTCCACAGCCAGTACCGGATAATTGGCCTGATAAGAGGCAGAGTTGGTCATATAGACCAGGGTTTTCAGTGCGTCAAAGGCCTGCGCATCACTGACGGTGCTTAAATTGACCCAAGGACTTAACTTGCTGACATAGGCACCGGAACGGTAATCCTCCAGCGTCACCGAACCCAAAATATCATCCAGCTGTTCTTTTTTTAGCGCAGAAATATAAAGTGGCTGCACATCACCGGCAATGGTCGGCCGTTCTTGGTTCTTGGAACTTTCAATTGATAAAGCCTGTAAAATACGTGTAATTGCCTGTGCCACTTGAACAGTTGAATCCGATAGGGTCAGTTCGGTTGCCGCCTGCCCGGTTAAGCCACGGGCAATATCCAGCAGGGTTAAACGCGGCAAGCTGGCACTAACCGAATTGGCCAGACCAATATCAGCCAGACTTACTGTCCCCAGATTAATTGATTTTTCTGTTTTTTCCTGAATAAAGAAATGGACTTTATCACCGGCACTACATTTACCGGTGGCGGCATTGGTGGTTGGCGCAATCCGGGTAATATAGGTTTTGCTTGGATCACTGCTACAGGTAAAATTCAGGCCATGCACCGGATAATCCAGGGCGAATTCCACACAGTTTTGCCCGCTGACACAACTGCCATTAATTTCCTTCACAATATTCGGCTCTGGAATGACATTGGCACTTTCACCACCACAGCCACTGAGTGCCATCATCAAAGCGGTACTGCTCAAGGCTAAAATATTTGATTTCTTCATCCTGATGTCTCATGTTTTTTATTGATCTAAGGCAATAATTTTCAATTGGCCCTGATTACTTAACTGGCGGTTTTCCATATCGATTGCCGATGCCAGCGGGGTTAAAAGAAGATAACGGGTTTGAGCCGGCAATTGAATCACCCCTTCCACCTGCTCATGTTGCAATAAGGTGGATTGAGTATCCTGGCTCTTGTAGCCGCCTGCACCTTCAATCACACAGCCTTGCGCATCCAGAAAAACGGCAAAAGGCCAGTAAAATGTAGGTTGCCGGGTTTTAGAAGCGTATGAATTCACCTGAAGATGGCGTAAATCTCCCTCCAGCTTCACCACCTCATAATCAAATTCATCTGTTAATGGTGCACGTGGCCAGAGATTGACATCTTTCTGTACGGCCAGGGTCTTGGCATGTTTAATTTTTTTATTGTTAAAACAGGACTGGCCTAAACTGCTGATGGCATCGGCCTGTGCAATACGATAATAAGTCGATGACAGCACCATTGGCTTGACACTTTCTGGCTGGCGTTTCTTGAACAGGCGATCCAGCACCGATTGCCCAACTCCTTTTTCACGTTCTACCACCTGCACCCGGGTCGCACCACCGCCCAATTTACTGTCGACTACGCCTTCCGGCATCATATAAAAACGCTTTTTCCCCTCCAGGTTAAATTCACTGTGTTCCAGGTATTCATTATTGACGTACTGCTCCCCTTCCATTTCGGTAAAACCGGAAGATGAAGTACGGTCTGGTTGATCAGCTTGCACAGTCTTCAATACTTCCTGAGATTCAGTTTGCGGGATGACAGATGTAATCGTTGGAGATGATGAAGCTGATACCGGTTTTGTGGTTGCCGATACAACTGGTGTGACGACAGGCTGTTCCACAACTGCTGTATCTGGTGTTTTTTGTGGGATACTTTCTGTGAGTTTTACCGTAGTGACTGGTTGAGTCGGTACAGTACTAACTGTGGGTACGACTGCAACAGCAGGAGCTCTGACAGGTTCAGAAACGGGAATTTGCGCTTGCGGCTGCGCCGGATTCAAAGCAGACGATGCTCTACTTTGTGCCTGCGTTTTGTTTACCGGCACAGCTTCTTTTTTCGCGGCCGGCCGGGTTTCGGCCTTACGCTGTACCACCATCGGCCGGCCATCCGGGCCAATAATGGTATAAAACTCATTGGCATAACTTACACTGGCCGAGCCCAAAGACAGCGCCCAGAGTGAAGACAGGCAAATCAAGCCAGATAAACGCTTTGTCACTTTTACCATCGTGTTCTATAGCTCAGACCTAAAATTGTAATGTTGCTAGTGGTTTTGACATTCAGTCCCGCATACGGGTTGAGTAATAAGTTATTCACCCCTTCTTTGTTGGCTAGGCTACTGGTATTGGCTGGAATTTTGTCCCGGCTTTGCAGAAAGCCGATCGATAAATCCAGGTCAGTATCGGCATCAAAACGATAGCCCACACCTAAACCAAACAGACGTGCATTATTAATGGGTACCATGGTATTACGCTTGTCATCTGGAATCGCACTGGTTCGTGGTTCATAACCGGCACGCAGTTTTAAACGGTCGGTAGCAGAATATTCAATCCCGATGCCCCAGCTCCATGGTGACTGGAAGCCCATCGGCAAGGCCAGCGAGCTGTCAGAGACATGTTCAGACAATAATTTGGCAATTTTTAAGGCAGAAATCTGGCGGTCAAATTCAAACTTGAACTTGTCCCAAGCAGCATAATCGGTCCAGCCGACATCAAAGTTCACCTGTAAATCTGGCATCACCTTGTATTTAATCCCGGCCTGGAAATGCGCTGGATATTCAAAATCCATCGCCACCAGCCCTGACTCACTGGCCGGAATATAGTTCGGGAAGCCTAGAATTGCCGCCAGAATTTGCCCGGTTGGGGAAGACATCAAGCCTTTAATCAGCTCACTCGGCGCCTTGGCATTATCAATATGATATTTACCTTTGAGTCGCATTTTGGCTGAACTTTGATAGACCATACCAAAGCTGAAATCTTCACGTGGTTCCCATAACACCCCGAGGTTATAGCTTGGGCTCAGACTTTGCTCGACGGCCAGATCCATTTGTCCAAAACGACCAAACGGATTCATGCCTTCCTGTGCGTTACAAATCCCCAACAACAGAATATCGGTAATAATATCGGAGTTTTCTTTAAACGGGGTACAGACGACTTCATCAATCATCCGCAGCATCCCGATCAGGTCATTCGGGAAACGCAAGTCGGTATTCATGGCAATGGCCTGGTAGGACATTCCCACCGATGCCCCGACCGATAGCTCATCATTGACCTGATAGGCAATTGACGGTGACAGATAGGTAATCCGTTCCAGTGCCACCTGCTGCCCCATGAAGTTACCTGGGTTGCCATCTTCAGCACCAAAACCGGCAATTAACGGCGCATACATCGCAGTAGCAAAGGTGGTTTTAGACCCCGGCGGATTGTAGGCAATCCCTGCTGTTGGTGCGGCCAGTGGCATGCCTTCACCCAGATCAACAAACTTTTTCAGTACCGGCACATACAGCGATGCATATTCCACATCACCCGATACTTCACCTTTAAAGTCGGTACAAAAGTCAGCCAGAATTTCCGGTCCATCATGACAGACCAGTGGATCATCGGAATAACCAAATACGTTATAGTCGGCTGGCGCAGAAAACTCACGCTGTACATCAAAGTGCGCCAGCACCCCTTGTACATCGGTTTGCAAGCCTTCAATTTTAGTTAAGGCTGCCGGGTTAAAATGAATGGCACTAATGCCCGGTGGATCTGCCGTGACCGCGTTGCCCATGGTCAAGGAACGGATATCGACAGACAGGTTTTGTCCCAATTGTGCAAAAGCAGCACTCGAACAGCCCGATAAGATCAGCGCAGACACTAACGGGCGAAGTCGAATTATTTTCATACGACCAGCCTCTTAGCGAAGTTTCTTACCAAAGCCCAGAATATCGAGTGGGAAAGACAGACCTAAAGACACATCCGGTGCATCTTCTGTCAAACCAATACCAACAGTACCATTGACAATCGTTTCAGGAGAAACGCGCACCCCTAAAGAAATGGCCAGGGTAGAACTGGTCTGATCGGCCGGAGAATAGCTTTCGCTGGTGTGATAGAGGAATTCAGCGCCAGTATTAAAACTCTGCTGATACGACATGGTCATTGAAACGTCGTAGTTAAAGGAATAGGCAAAACCAAAGGCGAAACCACCACTAATGCCCGGCTCAAATTCTTCAATAATACGTGGACCACGAATCTGGTTTAAGCCCGACTCCTTAAAACCATAATTGGCGGAGACCGAAGCGAATAACACCACTGGGTCGATATATTTACGGGTACTGGCTCCAATCCCTGCAGAATAATAGCCCTTACCGGTCGCAAGTTCGGTAGTGCTATTAATTTCATACGGGCTATCACCGGTTTTGGTCGAAAGATTTCCGAATAAAATTAGTGGCAAACGGCCGGCTTTTAAAGGGAAAGGTTCCCAGCGTGCGCCTAAAGAAATATCTCCCAGACCCGCGGTATTCGCATCTTTTAATTGATCGGTCTTGGCCACCAAAGGTAAAGAGGCGGTTAAGGTCAGGTTATCCAATAATCCATATTGAACGGTGAAAGTATTGGTCAATGCATGCGATGCATTTTCCTGAACACGCAACTGATAGATTTGGCCTTGCGCCATTTCCATATCAATTTGCGTATCACGATAATAGGTATAATCAATATCGTAATAAGATGAGATATTGCCTTTTTTGATTAAGGAATATTGGCGTTCATTGGAGGTAAAGACTTCTTCCAGATTGGCTTCTTTGGTGGCATCCCCTTCCTGCTGCTGTAACGCAGTTGATGCAGCCTGCTCAGCACTCGGTGCAGTCGCTGTTGCTGTTTCAATATTGGCCTCAGCAACTGCTTCAGTGCTAACTTCTTCAGGGCTTGAGTTTTCTGCTGGAGCTGTGGCTTCTGACGCAAGCTGCTGCTCTTCTACTGCTTCATATTGTCCTAACTGTGGCTCTTCTGCAGCATAAGCAGCTGCTCCCCAGACCATTTGGATACTGATGGCCAATACGGTTTTATTCATCCATTTAGATTTCATCTTCTTCCCTTCCAATTTTTAATTTTTTTTCGTTTTTAAAGTAAATATTTATTTACTTTTATAATAGAGTCTTAAAAAGTTGTACTGATGTTCGCCGAAATTCTCTGACTCAGGATTCATGTTTCGTTCTAAACGAATGGTCGAGGCTTTATCGGCAATTTTGTCCATATAGAATTGTGGATATTGAATATTGACAAAGGCATGATGGTTAACAGTGGCATCTTCAACATGGCGCATATCACTATCCTGTAAAGCCAGGAAGTCTTTACGATATTCAGGCGCCACATTAATCAGGAACAAGGTATTGTTTTCCCACACCTCTTTAAAACGCTGCTCATCAAAACTGATATTCCCCAGTGCCGGGTCGGCCACATAGACCCGGCCATCCTTATAGGCCTTATACACCACAAAATGCTTAAAACCAGCATAGGAAATCGGCACAATTGCGGGCTGGCCCTGCTTGACCAGATCTGAAAATTCCCCACGATAGCCGCCACTTTCCATGCCCAATGCAGCAACAAAACGTTTCATATCCAGCAAAGAGAAACTACGCCGTTCAATAATGCGCTCGTACTCCCCATAACGTAGCAAACCACTCATGGTCTGCTGCTCTGTCAATCGGGTTCCGACATAACCATTTAACAGCGTGGTTAAAGCGGCCGATCCACAGCTATAGTCATAAGCCTGACGTACAATGCCCCGGAATTGATCTTGTAAAGCAGGTTGAATACGTACAGGCTCACGATGCATACGGGTAAAAGAAGAATTGCGGGAATCCAGTGTTTCCGTATAGCGTACGGTTTCCGGATGTTGTTCCTTTAAGTCGAAGGCTTGTGTGGCAGCGTAATACATCAATGCCGAGCCTAATGCGATCTCTAACATAATTTTTTACTTTTCAAGTTCCAGGCAGCTCTGCCAGTTCATTTTTTATTTTTAGAGTAAGAACTCTACTTCCATGTATTTAGCAAGATACCTTTTTTTTAGAAAAAAAACAGTGCTTTCTTTATTTTTTTGCGTACTCATGAGTTTATTTGTAAAAAAAAGCGCGTGAAAACACGCGCTTTTTCAAGATAGAACTTAGTGACCACGAATGGTAATTACAGCACCTTGATCCGACATTGTAGGGCCATAATAGGTTTGCATTCCTTGAATTTCAACATCACCAATAGATGCAGCAGTTTTACTACCTAAATGAACACCTTTAATATAATGGTCTTTGGCACCGCCATGACTCACGATTTCAATATATCCTTTCTCATCCGGATTAGTGAGACTTGCACCATACACACTAATATCTTGATTAATACTTAGGTTCTTAGCATTTGCATCGGCAATTTTAATACTTTCAATAAAGATCTCACCTGCTGCACGGTCAGCACTTGCCGTTGAGTTATCCAGAATACCCAAATTATTAATTTCAAGGCCACCAAGCATCGTAGTATTCAGTTTAATCATCGCCCCTTGTGGCGCAGCACCTAACTGGATATTGGCTGACATTGGGCCAGTTTTAAGCGTTAAGCCTGAGAGAATCGCATTATAGTTCGCATCTACACCACCACGGCGAAGTTCTGAGGTTGTGCTTGCTCCTTGTTTGCCTGAAGCCGTTACACCAATCTCACCAATATAAATATCTAAGCCAGATACATCAGCTGCAATATTAATAAAGGCTGTGTTACCACCACCTGCACCAGCATCTGAGTCAATTTTCAAATCTGCTAAATTGTGACTCGCGATTGTTCGTGACTCATCAACCACTGGGCTTGCAGGATTTGTAAGATCAAGTGGGGCTGTAATCACCACACCTTTTGTAGCGGTAAGTCCAGTACCATTCCCTTTAATAACAATCGCACCAGCATTATCAATGGTACCATTTAAACCATCATTATCATGGATAAAGAGCTTTTCAATTTCAATTTTTGAAATACCGATACCAATCGATAAACCATCTTGACCTGTGGTTGCGCTAAGTGCTGAATCATCCATTGCCTGCATTGCAAATGCATTTGCACTTAATGCCATTGAAGATACTAAAGCTAGTTTAGTAAATGTTTTCATATTTACTCTCCCAAGAGTATTATTTTTTTGATTGTTACCACTCTTGTGCAGCGGGTTGATTATTTGTTTTTAGCAACCTGCTACGTATTTCCTTGAGCGGCTGGATAGCACTAACAAAGTTATCCCCCTGTCAATTTTTGTTCAACTGCTATTGATCATATTTTTCAGCTTGCCGATAAACGGTCATAAGCATTTTCTTGGCGCAGAATCAGGTAAAATAGATATTTATTGTTGATTTTCTCCAAATTTATGGCCACCTCATCTTTCTACAAACAAGTACTTTGTGAATCCCCCTATACCCCAGCAGAAATTTTAAAAGCGCTGGGTTCACTCTCACATCTTGTTTATTTAGAAAATAATGGCCAACCGATTATTGGCTTATCGGCAAAACATTACTACCTTATTCAACAAAATAAATGGCAGTATTTTAAGCAGCACAGTTTTAATGATTATCTTGAAGAAACAGCAGCACCTTCTTTAGATGAATTTTTGCAGCCAACTGTTTGTATTGGCGACAGTTATTTTAAAGGTGGACTGATCGGTTTTATCAGCTACGATTATGCCGCCCAACAGCACATTCATACTCAAAGCAAACCTCAACCGTGTTTATTTCTAGGACAATTTCACAGTTTTCTAACTCTGGAAAATGGGCACTGGTATTTCACCAGCGATGAGCAGCAAGCCGAATTTTTATTGACTTATATTCAAAATTTGTTGGCTCAAAAACAGGAGAATTCATTTAAATTAACTCAGGCCTGTACCGCACGCTGGAATAAAACTGAATATCAACAGGCCTTTAATCAAGTCCAGGATTATATTGTTGCAGGTGATTGTTATCAGATTAATTTAACCCAGGAATTTAAAGGTTCTGCGGAAGGATTATTATTAGATACCGCTACAGATTTTTGGGCGCTAACCCATGCTCCTTATGCCGGTTATTTAAAAATAAATGACTTTGAATTACTCAGCTGTTCACCTGAATTATTTATTGATTTTCTGCCTCATCGGCAACTCCTCACCAAACCGATTAAAGGCACCATGCCACGCTATACAGATCCAATATTGGATGAGCAATCTAAACAGACCTTAAAAAATTCTGAAAAAGATCAAGCTGAAAATGTGATGATCGTCGATTTACTGCGTAATGATCTGAGTGTCTATGCCGAAACCGGTTCAGTAAAAACGCCGAAGTTATTCAATATTGAATCATTTAAACAAGTGCATCATATGGTGAGTGAAATCACTGCGACGTTAAAAGCAGAAATCAATCCACTGGATGTATTGCTATCTGCACTTCCGGGCGGCTCGATTACTGGCACCCCTAAAATTCGCGCCATGCAGATTATTGATGAACTCGAAGGCGCACCACGCGGGGCCTATTGTGGATCGATGGGTTATTTTAATTTTGATGGTACTGGTTCCTGGAATATTCTGATTCGCTCGATTCAAAAATATCAACACGAAGTTTCGTTATGGGCCGGTGGTGGTATTACCATTGCCTCTGATTGTGATGCAGAATATCAGGAATGTTTTGATAAGGTTTCGGCGATGCTGGATTTACTCAATACCTGGTACACACCTGAATAAATAAAAAAGCGACTCAATTGAGTCGCTTTTTTATGAATCCCTCCCCTTGAGAACCATTGTTTCTCACCTTTTCTAGAGGGAAGAGTTCCCTCCTTTATCAAAGGAGGGTTAGGGTGGATTCACTTAAACCAAAATCTCATTTTTCAAGGTATCCACTAAACGCTGGTTTTGTTCATCGGTACCGATGGTGATCCGAAGGAATTGGTTAATCCGTGGCTTGTTAAAATAACGCACAATGATGCCACGTTCGCGCAATTCAGCTGCCAATTCACCGGCATCTTTGCTTGGTAAAGATGCAAAGATAAAGTTCGCACTTGATGGCAACACTTTAAATCCAATCTCTTTGAGCTGTGCCACTAAGCTTTCACGGCTTGCAATTACTTTGGCATTTTGCGCTTCAAAATAGGCTTGATCTTCAAACGATGCGACAGCTGCTGCAATCGCGAAACGATCCATTGGATAAGAGTTAAAGCTGTTTTTCACCGCTTCCAGCGCAGCAATTAAATGTGGCTGGGCAATCGCAAAACCGACCCGTAAACCAGCCAAAGAACGCGATTTAGATGTGGTTTGACATACCACTAAATTCTCGTATTTTTCTACCAGGCTGACCGCAGATTCAGCACCAAAATCCACATAGGCCTCATCAATCACCACAACTGAGTTTGGATTGGCTTGAAGCACTTCCTCAATGGCAGCCAGGCCCATATCAATACTGGTTGGTGCATTCGGATTGGTAATAATAATGCCGCCATTTGGCTGCTTATAATCATCCACCACAATTTCAAAATTGTCATTTAGAGGGATGACCTGGGTATTGACCCCAAAAAACTGGCTATAGACCGGGTAGAAACTATAGGTAATATCCGGATACAACAGCGGCAGATCCTGAACAAAGAAGGCTTTAAAAATATGCGCCAGCACTTCATCAGAACCATTGCCGACAAAAACCTGCTCAACCGGTACCTGCTGCTGTTTGGCAATGGCCTGTTTTAACTCGGAAGCATCCGGGTCTGGATACAAACGTAACGCATCCGCCGAGTTTGCCAGTACCTTCTGCACTGCTTCCACCACTTTTGGCGATGGCGGATACGGGTTTTCATTGGTATTCAGTTTAAGTAAATTCTGGATTTTCGGTTGTTCGCCCGGTACGTACGGTTCTAATTCACGTACTGCCGGACTCCAGAAGCGCATTTGTTCGGTGGTGATATTCATTTTTAAATTCTCAAAGTTCCCTCTCCTGAGCAAGTTTTAAAGCACAGCTTTAAAATGAAGCGCAAGTGAGGGCTAGGGAGAGGTTTTCTATTTCTTTAATTACTGATAACGATAACGTGCTGATCTCGCATGTGCATCCAGGTTCTCTTGCTGCGCCAATACATCCGCAGTTTTGGCCAGAGTTTTCACCCCTTCTTGCGAACACATGATCAGGCTAGAACGTTTCTGGAAATCATACACACCCAGCGGTGAGGAGAAACGCGCAGTACCTGAGGTTGGCAGCACGTGGTTTGGACCAGCACAGTAATCCCCAATCGCTTCAGGGGTATAACGTCCCATAAAGATTGCCCCGGCATGACGAATATCTTCTGCCATCACTTGCGGATCATCCATGCATAATTCCAGGTGTTCAGGTGCCACCTGATTAATTAACTCAATCGCTTCCTGACGATCCTTCACCAATACCAATGCACCACGGTTTTCAATCGAGGTACGGGCGATCTCAGCTTTTGGCAATGCTTCTAGGTGCTTTTCAATCCAGCCATCAACAGCATTCAATAATTCTTCATCTGGTGTAATGAATACTGCTTGTGCGACGGTATCGTGCTCGGCTTGTGACAATAAATCCATCGCCAGCCACTCTGCATTATTCTCACCTTCGGCATAGACCAGAATTTCTGATGGGCCGGCAATCATATCAATACCGACTTGACCAAATACCGCACGTTTTGCTGCTGCGACAAAACGGTTACCTGGACCGGTAATTTTGTCGACCGATGGAATGGTTTCTGTACCATAGGCCAGCGCCGCGACCGCTTGTGCACCACCAATGGTAAACAGACGTGTCACGCCCGCTAAATAGGCCGCCGCCAGCACCAGTGGATTCAACTCACCATTTGGCGCCGGAACCACCATGATAATTTCAGGCACACCCGCGACATGCGCAGGAACAGCATTCATGAGTACTGAAGATGGATAAGACGCCAGACCACCCGGCACGTAAATGCCCACGCGGTCCAGTGGCGTGACTTTCTGACCCAAGGTATTGCCCAAGGCATCAACATAGGTCCAGCCATCCTGCTTTTGTGCCTGGTGGAATTCACGGATACGTGCTGCAGCCAGCTCCAGTGCATCACGCACCTCACGATTCAATCCATCAAAAGCGGCTTTAAGCTGTTCCTGGGTCAGTTCTAGATCTGAAAATTGATGCGCGGGATGTCGATCGAACTGCTGAGTTAATTTAAGAACATGAGCATCACCATGCTGACGGACATCAGCAATGATTTGGTCTACGGTTTTTAACAGTTCTGGATCACTCACTGTTTCAAAAGCCAACAAGTCAGCAAACACCTGCTTGAAGTTCTGATCTTGAGTCGATAAACGTCGCATCAATTTACCCACAAGGTTGATATGGAAAAGATTAGTTTACCTGTTTTCAGGGCTTTTGTGGGTATCAATCACACATTGGGCCACGGACTTTTATGGAAAATTACTTTTGCTCAAATTGAAGAAAAGTATTAACAGGACTGTTCTCATAAACCGCCATAAAAAAACCGCTCTCAAGAGCGGTCTTTTATTTGAACAACTTACGCCTGTTTGGCCTGTTCACGATCAGCCACAGCCTGTTCTAGCTGGGCAATAATCGGATTTAACAACGCCTGTTTACGTTTAAAACTGGCTTTGTTGACGATTAAACGGGAAGATACTTTACAGATTTCTTCCAGTGGTTCTAAACCATTGGCACGTAACGTATTTCCGGTATCGACCACATCGACAATGTAATCACCCAGGCCGACCAGCGGTGCCAGTTCCATCGAACCGTAAAGCTTGATCACATCAACCTGTTCACCCAAGCTGGCATAGTATTGACGGGTCAGGTTCACATATTTGGTCGCAATTTTTAAGCGGCCTTTTGGACGAACCATACCGACTTTACCCGCTGTCATCAGTTTACAGTTGGCAATTTTTAAATCTAATGGTTCATAGACATTTTGTGCGCCATGTTCCATCAAGACATCTTTACCTGCCACACCTAAATCTGCTGCGCCATTTTCCACATAGGTCGGCACATCAGAAGCACGTAAAATCAGAATACGCACCTGTTTATGGGTGGTTGGAAAAATTAACTTACGGGATTTTTCAGGATCTTCCAGCAAGTTAATGCCCGCTGTTTCCAGCAGCGGCAGTGTCTCTTTTAAAATACGTCCCTTACTTAATGCTAAAGTTAAACCATGATCAAAATTGCCCATTACGTCAAAGTTTGGATCATCGTTTCTCATATCGCTCATTAACTTACTCGCTTAATTTGGGCACCTAAACCTTGTAACTTCGCTTCGACATTTTCATAACCGCGATCAATATGATAAATACGGTCAATCAGTGTTTCCCCTTCAGCCGCCAGAGCTGCTAACACTAAAGAGAACGAAGCACGTAAATCTGTAGCCATGACAGGTGCTGCAGATAATTTTTCTACACCGGTTACCACAGCATCATTGCCTTCAACCTGAATATTGGCACCCATACGTGCCAATTCAGGAACATGCATAAAACGGTTTTCAAAAATCGTTTCAGAGATGGTGGCAAAACCACGACCAACGGCATTCACCGCCATCAACTGGGCCTGCATATCGGTCGGGAAATCTGGATGTGGCAAAGTACGGAAGCTGACCGCTTTCGGACGTTTACCCATCATATCCAGTTCAATCCAGTCATCCCCACGGGTGACTTCTGCGCCCATCTCTTCAAATTTGTCTAGCACCGATTCCAGCAGGGCCGGATCGGTATGCGTGGTTTTAATCTTGCCACCAGTAATGGCTGCCGCCGCCAGATAGGAACCGGTTTCAATCCGGTCCGCCACTACCGCATATTCACAGCCGTGCAGACTTTCTACACCAGTTACCACCAAAGTATCGGTATCCAGGCCTTCGATTTTGGCACCCATCTTAATCAGCATTTGTGCCAGATCGGTGATTTCCGGTTCACGCGCAGCATTCCGGATGGTGGTGACACCATCCGCCAGCACGGCAGCCATCAAGATATTTTCAGTGCCGCCTACGGTTACCATATCAAAAACCACTTCGCCGCCTTTTAAGCGGCCATCGACTTTGGCATGTACATAGCCATTTTCGACCTGGATTTCTGCACCTAAAGCTTCTAAAGCTTTTAAATGCTGATCGACCGGACGCGAACCAATCGCACAGCCGCCCGGGAGTGATACTTGTGCACTGCCATAGCGCGCCAATAGCGGTCCAAGCACCAAAATAGACGCACGCATGGTTTTAACGAGCTCATACGGTGCAAACTGGTTGTTCAGGGTTGAGGTATCGGCCACCACAGTATCGCCTTCATAAGACATGGTGATACCGAGGCCCGCAATGAGTTTAACCAGTGTGTTTACATCTTTCAGATTAGGCACATTGGTCAGGGTAATAGGTGAGTCGGCCAGAATCATGGCAGCCAGTAATGGCAATGCTGCATTCTTTGCACCAGAAATGCGCACTTCACCTTCGAGCTTAATACCGCCCTGAATTAAAAATTTATCCATTAATTTATTAAGCTCCGAATAAGCTTGCTTTACGCCATTCTTCTTTGGTCATTGCTTTAATTGTTACCGCATGAACTTCACCGCTGGCGATCAAGGCATTAATCGGCGCATACACTGCCTGTTGGCGTGCAACAAGACGTTTGCCTTCAAACTGATCATCGACAATACGAAGATCAAATTTACCACCCTGCCCACTAACGACTACATCTGCCTCTGGAAAAGCAGCTTTTAAAATTTCAGCGAGCTGTTCATTATTCATCACAAGACCTCTTATAGGACCAACGGTGTAAAACCGGTCATTTTACTATAAATGAAAAAAATAATTCATTAGTCACATACATTATATATATAAAAAAAGAGGTTTTTTAAAAACCTCTTTTTGCCGATTGTTTCAGCTAAATCGCGACAGGCTGATAAACCAGCTGCATTTTGCGATGCTTGTCTAATTGGCGTTTTAATTTTTCTGACATTTTCTTAATCGATGTATACATATCATCAGCACAGGCCTGGGCAAACAGCTCCGTTCCAGGTAAACGGATAATCGCTTCTGCGATATGGTTGGCACTGCCTTTTTTAGAATGCTTATCGATCTGATGATCTTTACTGAGCTTCACCTGCATACTATTGACCTGATCCAGATGTTTGGTCATTTGCGCGAACTTTGCTTTTATATTTTCTTCAATTGCAGGTGTAATTGATAAATGATGGCCACGAATTGTTATTTGCATAATTCTATCCCTCACCTTCGTTAGGATTAGACGAGTCATCATCAAAATGATTCACGTACAGGACCAGAACTGCTGCTCAGTGATACCTTCATGCAATCATTTTGACTCATCCTCATAGAAAAAAGATTCATTATGTTGTCATAATGAATCTCTAGAATAGGCAGATTTTCAAAACTAGATCAAGACTTTTCTTTCAGAAGAAGATGGAATATGTAAAGATTCGCGATATTTTGCAACCGTACGTCGCGCCACATCAATTCCCTCTTCTTTTAAAATATTGGCAATTGCATTATCTGACAAAGGCTTACGCAGGTTCTCTTCAGCAATCAGTTTTTTGATCTTGGCACGAATCGCAGTTGACGATGCTTCACCGCCCGATGTAGTGCCAACATGACTTGAAAAGAAATATTTCAACTCAAACAGGCCACGCGGGGTCAGCATATATTTATTGGTGGTCACGCGGGATACCGTAGATTCATGCAGCTCGACCTCTTCGGCAATATCGCGTAGCACCAAAGGTTTCATGCCTTCTGCGCCAATTTCCAGAAAAGTACGCTGATGCTCAACAATACAGGTTGCCACTTTCAGTAAGGTTTTATGCCGCTCATCAATACTCTTGATAAAGTTTTTGGCTTCCAGCATCTGATTGCGTAAATACTGATTGTCATCACTCTGATCGGCACGACGAATCATATTGGCATAAAACGAGTTAACCCGGAGCTTTGGCATGACATCCGGATTCAGCTGTACCTGCCAGCTGTCATTTTTTTTCATCACCACCACATCTGGAATCTGATAATCCGACTCTTTATCTTCAAACTCCATACCCGGATGCGGTTTCAAAGTTTTCAGCAACTCGACCGCACATCTCAGCTGATCGGTATTTAAACCAGTCTGCTTGAGTAGTTTTGGAATTTCATTGCTGATTAATAACTCATAATGCGTCATTAGCTGCATAGCATCCTGACGACATGGGGTATTTGTCGGCAGACTTTCCAGCTGAATCAACAGACATTCCGCCAGATGACGCGAACCAACCCCCACCGGCTCCAGCCGTTGAATATGTTTCAATACCACCAGCACTTCATCGTCTTCGATGCTGTCTTCATACTCCATCGAATCGAGCAGATGCTGGACTGAAGCAGTAATCTCGCTGATATCGCTTTCCAGAAAACCCTTATCATCCAGAGAATCAATAATGCAGTAAGCAATCAGCTGGTCAATTTTAGAAAAATGCAGCAGGTTAATCTGCTCCAGCATATGATCTTTTAAACCCAGTACACCCTGACGGTTATCTTCACGCTCTTCATATTCTGGCGTACCTAAACTGGTCGGCTGATGGGTATAGACATCATCCCAGTCGGTATCGACCGGTAAATCATCTGGCAGATGATCGGCATTTAATTCATTGGTTAAATCTTTTTGATCACGATCTGTATCTGCCGCTGACAGACTCTCAACATCGGCCTGTTCTTCAACTTTCTCTAATAATGGATTACTATCGAGCTGTAATTGAATTTCTTGCTCAAGTTCTAAACTTGATAATTGAAGTAAACGAATGGCCTGTTGCAACTGGGGTGTCAATGACAGGGAGTTGGCAACTTTTAATCCCACTGATAACTTCATACTACCCACCTTTTTTAATACCGCGTTTTATAAGCAATTTTTATGCCTGTTTTGATTTTTATAGCATGCTTTTGTTAAAAAATATACAAAAAAATCTTCATAAAGAAAGGCCACCCGAGGTGACCTTCTGTAATTGCTGATAAATTTAGAACAATGCTTTTGGCAAACGGATCTGAATAATTTCATTATCATCGGCCAGATTGGCATTTCGCCCGCTTGAACCTGGAAAGTTATTATCATTCAGCACAGTAATCAGGTCTGGACCTTCAATGACAATATCCTCAATGGTCTGAAACGGAAAACCAAAACGCTCACCGGTCGCAATATCACCCGCTCGCGCAGTGCCATAAAGTAAATCCGGATTGGCAATATCCATCAAATTGACCAGATCTTCTCTCTGCATATTCTGACCAGCGGCGCTGAGCGTGACTTTAATCAGCTTTTTATAGCCCAGCAGATCGTTTTCACTATCATCCCGTTCAATAATGATTCCTTCTGTCGGGCTATACAGCTGAAAATCACCAATTGCTGTAGCGCTGGTATGTAATGGGAAATAATAATATTTACCCGTATAGGCCTTTTTTGCCAGATCAAATTCAGACACGATTAAACGATTAGAACTATCGTTCAGTAAAGGCTTTTCCAACAGCGGATACAGATATTTTCCATCTTGAGAGATCGCCATACCCTCAAAGCCACCACTACGCTGTACCAGCGGTTCAACAAAATTCAGCTGCTCTTTATTGAACTGATTCTGAGGTGAACGCAGCTCTTGCGCCGGATTCAGTGGATTAGGTAATGGAATTGGCGGGCTCAGCAATATACCCTCAGCAGAAAAATGCAGTAAATAGGGTCCAAACTCATCCCCAATCCAGATCTCGCCATTCGGTGCACGCTGCATCGATTCCGGGTCAAAATCCGCCCCGGTTAACAAACGTTCGGCAGTATCTTGATGGACAATAGAAAAGGGAATGAGTTTATTCGGATCACGCAGCTGCACATAACTTAAATGCTTCACTTCAGTGTTAGTTGCTATTTTTGTTCTAAAGGTCGGTTGAATCACATGCAAACGCAGCAGATAGTCAGCCGAGTTATCTTGTGTGCCAAAACCATTGTCAGACATCACCAGATAAGTCCCATCATTATTTTTTAAAGCAGCCGAAAAACCTTGCACAGGCTGCCCAGAAAATGGCGGCAAAATTCCGTTTGCACCGGTCACATATGCACCGGAATCTGGTCCTTCTGCATAGGTGGCCACATCCAGTTTTGCAAAAGCCACCAAAGTTGGCTCATTGATCAAGGGTGTAGGCGTCACCTGCGTCTTTTCATCAGAATCATTACATCCGTTCAAGCCCAACACAACGGCCATAAAAAGGCCAATAGATCTTTTTTTCATAAAGTTTAAAAATAGCAATTGGGGAAACCATTCAAACAAGAAAAAATGACAGTGTTGGGATGATTCAGTGACAATTTAAAGACCGGTTTTTGCGACCGAATACTTGTCTTTCTATTTATTTGATCATGATGCTTAGATACTTTTCTGGGACTTATAATTCTTTAGCTTTATTAAAAGCATAAAAAAATCCCCCTGCTATTTAAGCTAGGGGGATTTTGAATTAATGAGCTGGCGATGACTTACTCTCACATGGGTAACCCCACACTACCATCAGCGCTAAGAGGTTTCACTTCTGAGTTCGGGAAGGGATCAGGTGGTTCACTCT